>CAJTON010000067.1 GCA_910577605.1 uncultured Butyrivibrio sp. | reverse complement strand
GTCTGGTATAATGACAAAGCTATTTGAGCCGCTTGCGAGAGCGAGTTGAGTACGGAAAAGAAAGTTTCGAAAGAAATTGAAAAAGTACTTGACAAGTTCGCGAGAGTGTGATAGAATAGTAAATGTTCCGCCGCTGAGCGGAGGGGACGAGTACCTTGTAAATTAAACAATGTAACGAACGAAAAGCACCAGAGTTCGGCATTCAGAAATGGATGCTTGGATGAAGAAAAGGTTCGAAGACAGGGTTTAGTCAATTACCTGTCGGAGGACACAAGTTTGAAGCTAGAATATGGCAAATAGCTCTATGAGGGTTTGAGCAATCTCGGAAGAGGTTGTTTAGATACCATATTATAGAGAGTTTGATCCTGGCTCAGGACGAACGCTGGCGGCGTGCTTAACACATGCAAGTCGAACGGAGTGCCTTGGAAAGAGATTTCGGTCAATGGAAGAGGTTGCTTAGTGGCGGACGGGTGAGTAACGCGTGAGTAACCTGCCTTTCAGAGGGGGACAACAGTTGGAAACGACTGCTAATACCG
>CAJTON010000066.1 GCA_910577605.1 uncultured Butyrivibrio sp. | reverse complement strand
AAAGAGATAAGCGAGGCTGAATTTGGATCATATATGAAGCTGCTTTCTGAGGGCAGCTTGCCTTGGACGAAGTACATTATTGCACCGATAAATTGATGGAATATAAGAGATAGTATTTATAAAAAGACTTTCGGCATACAAAAATATTTGCTGAAAGTCTTTTTTTATGGATAAAAGTGTGAATAGATACGGGAACATACGGATAAAACACAGCGATCTGCATAGCAATTCATATTGACACATAAAATCAGGAGATATATAATTAAAATATGTAAAATTCAGGGAAGACCAATAACCATTTTCTGACTTTTAGACAAAGTACAAGCGAATGTCAGGAGGTTGATTACAAATGAGAATTGACGGGGATATAGGGGTATTTTCGGAACCTAAAGTAATATCCCATTCAGAAAAAAGTACAGCCGGGCAAAATGAATCAGATGTGCAAGATGCTGTCGTTCGGACAGGAGTGATCTATGAAAAATCAGACAAAACGGAATTAGAGTACCGGACATATAATGCAGACGGGACGGTGAACGGCACGAATGCCGCGAGGGCATTATCATCAAATCAGAGCATACAGTATGCTTTGATTAATTTAGGATTTTATTCTGGACCGGCTAACGGAAATCTTACCTCTGATTTGATGA
>CAJTON010000065.1 GCA_910577605.1 uncultured Butyrivibrio sp. | reverse complement strand
AAAGAAGTCTATTCGTATGAAACTCCGTTTGTTTTTTCACAGGAAAGGGTATCAAGCGGAGTGGAATATATAGACGGTATCGATACATTGGTTGACGAAGCTATGAAAATTATTCAAAAAAGAATGCAGAAAGGACACAGTTCCGGTGACTGGACGAATGGTGTATGGGATCATGGTCTAGGAAATAATGCCACTGCTTTTGACGGAAAAGGCTATTACATATGCCGGATTCCGATTACGACATATGACAATAACCGCAATGAATTATTAGACTCTTTTACTCTGTTTATTTTTAACGAGGATAAATCAATTGCCGGAGATGTATCTTTCAGAGATTTTAACAGCAGAGCAATGGATGTTGATATGATGCCGACTTCAATTTATTTTAGGACGATGAAAGCAATGCCGGATATGGAATTTATAAATATTCATGCGTACTATTTAAGAGGGAATATTAATGCAAATCCTAATTTAATGGGCGGCATAAATCCTTATGCGGAAGCCAGCGATATGCTTGGAGACGATAATAAAATATATGAATATGACTATTACTCGGACAAAGTAAAAGAAGTTAATAAGCTTAACAAATATGATCTCAACAGCTATATTGTCGAGGGTGACGTTTTTCATTCCCTTCCCGAAGAAATGCGCTACTCATACGATAAAATCATGGATAATCTGATTTGG
>CAJTON010000064.1 GCA_910577605.1 uncultured Butyrivibrio sp. | reverse complement strand
TCACTCACGCGGCGTTGCTCCATCAGACTTTCGTCCATTGTGGAAGATTCCCTACTGCTGCCTCCCGTAGGAGTTTGGGCCGTGTCTCAGTCCCAATGTGGCCGATCAGTCTCTCAACTCGGCTATGCATCATTGCCTTGGTAAGCCGTTACCTTACCAACTAGCTAATGCACCGCAGGTCCATCCAAGAGTGATAGCAGAACCATCTTTCAAGCTCTAGACATGCGTCTAGTGTTGTTATCCGGTATTAGCATCTGTTTCCAGGTGTTATCCCAGTCTCTTGGGCAGGTTACCCACGTGTTACTCACCCGTCCGCCGCTCGCTTGTATCTAGTTTCATTTAGTGCAAGCACTAAAATCATCTAGGCAAGCTCGCTCGACTTGCATGTATTAGGCACGCCGCCAGCGTTCGTCCTGAGCCAGGATCAAACTCTCATTTTCCTTTTGAAAATGAGCTTTTTATCGTTTAGCTCTAAAACTTTCTTTGAGTTATCTCAAATTTATTGCTTGCGAATTTACTTCGCTTTTGTTTGGGATTTTTATATCCCGCACACTTTCAGCGAAACTTTGTTCAGTTTTCAAGGTACTACCGTTGTCATGTGACAACTTTTATATTATATCATGTCTTTTAAGCTTTGACAAGAACTTTTTTAATTTTCTCATCTCTCTCAAATGACAGCTTTATAATATTATCATCTTTTGCTCGCTTTGACAAGCTTTTTTTATCATTTTTTTGATAAAAATAGGAGCCTAGTTGACTCCATTGGCTCCGGCTGTCAGACTCGAACTGACG
>CAJTON010000063.1:889-1172 GCA_910577605.1 uncultured Butyrivibrio sp. | reverse complement strand
TAAACGCGGGAATGTCAATATTTACGGGACAGCCGTTTACGCAGGGCTTGTTTTTGCAGTTGAGGCAGCGGTTAGCCTCGTCAACAGCGGTCTCCTTGGAGTATCCGAGAGCGACCTCTTTAAAGTTTTTATTGCGCACGTTAGGCTCCTGCGCGGGCATTTCATTCTTTTTCAAAGACATATTAGGCATTTTACTTTACCCCCTTAAAGAGATTGCAGACTTCCTCGTGCTTCTGACGCTCAAAGGATTTGTACATCGCGCTGCGCTCCATAGCCTCGTCGA
>CAJTON010000063.1:434-879 GCA_910577605.1 uncultured Butyrivibrio sp. | reverse complement strand
GGTGCGCGTCGAAATCAGGCCCGTCCACACAGGCAAATTTCATCTCTCCTCCAACCGTCAGCCGACAGCCGCCGCACATTCCCGTACCGTCTATCATTATCGGATTCATGGAGACAACGGTCTTTATATCGTACTGCTTTGTGAGCGCGCAGACGAATTTCATCATTATCAGCGGACCGATAGCGATCACCTCGTCGTACTTCTCGCCGCTTTCGATAAGCTGCTTCAAAGCGTCTGTAACAAGTCCCTTTGTGCCGTGGGAACCGTCGTCGGTCATCATGCAAAGCTTGTCGGAAGCCGCGTTGAACTCGTCCTCAAGAATAACAAGATCCTTGTTCCTGAAGCCGACTATTGAATGTACCTCGCAGCCGTTATTGTGGAGCTTCTTTGCGATAGGGTACGCTATAGCGCAGCCAACGCCGCCGCCCACAACGGCGACCTTTTT
>CAJTON010000063.1:0-424 GCA_910577605.1 uncultured Butyrivibrio sp. | reverse complement strand
CTCGGTGTGAGAGGGGACTCCAAGAGGTCCCACAAAATCCTGAATAAAGTCTCCCTCGTTCTTTTGGTTAAGCTTTTCGGTAGTAGCTCCCACTATCTGGAATATAATAGTTACCGTTCCCTTTTCCCTGTCAAAATCCGCAACGGTAAGAGGAATACGCTCGCCGTTTTCATCGACCCTCAGGATAATGAACTGACCCGGTTCAGCCTTTTTAGCTACCATGGGAGCATCAATATCCATAAGCGTGACCGTAGGATTAAGAACCTTTTTTCTGACAATTTTATACATTATCTCATTCCTTCGCTATAAGATTATTGGATTTAATTAGATACAAGATAGGTTTGTGCCTCCGTTTTTACGGTCTGAGACCCATACCGCCCTCGAGAGTAATGGTTTCGCCGGTCATATACTTGAAGTCGGGGGA
>CAJTON010000062.1 GCA_910577605.1 uncultured Butyrivibrio sp. | reverse complement strand
CGGCTCGCGTCCGCGCCTTTCTCGATAAGAACAGGAGTAAGATAATACGACGCGTGCATATCGTAATCCTGCGCAAGCATCAGCGGCGTTCTTCCTCCCTTTCCGGGTATATCGACATTATTGAGCGCCCTTATCATCTCGATTCTTTCTTCCTGACGTATCTCCTTGAATCTTATCTTGCGCGAAACCGCCACATGAGCCGCCGTCTCATCCTCGACGTTCATAAGCGTATCGTCCGCGCCTGCTTCCATAAGCATCTGCACTATCTTAGGGAAACCGTAAGCGCACGCCGTATGTAAAAGCGTCGTTCCCGCCACCTTGGGCTGATCCTCGGTAACGTTGACGTCAACGCCTTTTTTGAGCATAGCGTCAAGCATTTCAAAATGATTGTGTCTTACGGCCTCATGCGCCGCGGAGGTTCCCTCCGTGTCAAGCGACTGCATTGATTCCACGCTGAAATATTCAACGGCTTTGGCGTAGTCCTCCTCAACATTATTCGTACCCCACGACATCCTGCGCTCTTCGTGAGCCAGTATGTACGCCGGAGTCCTGCCCTTGATCAGCGCCTCGTCCATATCGACGCCGAGCTGCGACATTTTTTCGACCACGTCAAGGCTGAACGCCCACTCCATAATATAATCCCTGAAATTCGTCATTTCCCTCTGATAATATAAGGGTTCGGTAAAGCTTATCTCCGCCTCGTTAAGCATATCCAGGACCTTGACGTCTTTTAGTGACCTCAGTATATCTATGGAGCCTTTTACGATATATCCCATCTCGTCGTCATCGTCCCTGTCAGCCTTGTCTATTATCATCTTCAAAAGTCCGAGGCAGGCATTCCTGCCCTCCTCAGCTTCATCCGAGCTAAAGGAGCCTGCCATAAAAACAAGGGTCTCCAGCTGCTTGGAAATTTCTTCCAGGGTCTTGCTTTCTTCACCGGACAGTATCTTTTTTGCACTTTCCAATATCATATTCATTATTAAAAACCCCCGTTCTAGCTCTCGGCTCCCGCCATAAGCAGAAGCTCAACGATCTCGTTAAATCCGTTTTCAGTCGCATAGTAAAGCGCCGTATGCTCCGCGTCGTCCGAACAGTTTACGTCCGCTCCCTTTTCGATAAGCTCTGACACCACGTTGTTCATGCCCTTGCCGGCAGCGATTATAAGCGCGGTCTCGCCGTCAATATCACGGCAGTTAATGTCAGCTCCATGTTTTATAAGAAGCTCCACCATGCGCTCATTGGAATTAAGAGCAGCCGCGTGAATAGGCGCAAAGCCTTCGTTCGTGCTCTTGTCCGGCAATGCTCCCGCATTCAGCAGCAATTCGGAGACATAGATATTATCCCTGCTGACCGCCACAAATAACGGAGTCTCCCCGTCATTGTTCACGGCGTTTATATCGACCTCTCCCTTGCCGAGCACGACCTTTACGACCTCGCTCTGACCGTTAAAGCAGGACTGATGAAGATATGTATTGCCGTATGC
>CAJTON010000061.1 GCA_910577605.1 uncultured Butyrivibrio sp. | reverse complement strand
TGGTGGACAAAGCGACGGAAAAAGAGAAGTCGGAATACTTTGATGAGGCGGATAAGTATTTGTATGTTTCAGAACTGGAGGAAAGTATGCTGTCCGAGGCTTTGGCGTATACCGTTACGGAGGAAGGGATTAATATCACGGAAAAGACGGTATACTGGAAGGGTATCGCTATAGAGGTGAAGGCGGCGGATAGGATTG
Organism: uncultured Butyrivibrio sp.; assembly: GCA_910577605.1. GTDB lineage: Bacteria > Bacillota > Clostridia > Lachnospirales > Lachnospiraceae > Eshraghiella. The sequence goes on along the minus strand of CAJTON010000061.1, from coordinate 3,362 downwards.
TGTATAATGATTATCGTGAGATCATGAGCATGCTTTCTAGACATTCCGATAAGGATAAACTATCATTGGTCAATGTGGGAACTCATCAAAGCAATTGCCATTCTTATGCATGGCTTAGTAGATTGTTTCCGGATATGTATCGATATTATGATTTAGGAATTGTGCCGTCGGAACTGATAAATGATTGTATAGTAAGTAATGAACCCAGAATAGGATATATAGCGTACACACATCAGCATTCTGCTATTGTTGTGGATAATATAGGCAGGGATGCTTTCGGAAAATTTAACCCTGTTGTGATTGGAAAATGGGCAGGAGGAGCTATAATTAAAGGACCTATGAGCGCCGGAAACTACAAAATGGAAAGTTCAGTGGTTAAATACTATTACTATAATACATTAACAAAATAAAAATGGAGGATTTTATTATGAAAAAAAGAATTGTATTTGTAATCATTGCATTGGCAGTAACTGCTTCTCTTTTGGTATCGGGCTGCGGAACGAAGAAGGCTTCCTACGTTGGAAAATTATTCGGAGGCGAAAATACAAGCGCAGAGGGAGAAACTCAGGAGACGGCGGAACATAAAAGCCTTATCGCTAAATATGTAAGCAAGCCGGGACAGCCGTATACGGCACATAACTATATGCTAAAGAAAGACATGACGGCTAAGCATTCGGCAGAGGAATGGCTTGATGCTGACGGAAAGCTTAAGCTGCCTTTTGATCCTGAGGATATTAAGGAAACGGAGATGAAAGGTACTCTTGAGGTGGTATCTCTTATTGACGGTACGGAAAATTATTATGTTCCCGATGAAATAGCAGCTAAGGCAACCACTGAAGAACTGGCAGAGGTATTTATAAGCTATGGTTATAATGGCGGTTATATACCGATGGTTTTCGGAAAATTTAATTATTACCGCGATTATGAACATGCTTTTGCGCTTTTATTGTGCTATGGTAGCAATGCTCTTGAAGAATCATTAAGAAGAGAAGACTTTGCCAAAGCATATTTAGAAATATATATGGCGGGATCGGAAAATATGCCGGAGAAATACGAGGAGGAAAATTTTCCGCAGTATCAAGAATTATCAAATAAAACAGAGACGCTTGATGTTATCGAGGTCCTGCTCGCACAGCCGGAGGCATATGAACAGCTTACAAATAAACAGCGTGAAAAGCTTGTAAGGCGCGTTCTGGAAAGAGAAAAGCAGGGAGATGAAGGAAAACTGTTTTTTGACGATTCGGAAGCATATTGGACTCAGTTTTTTGCCTGCATTGCCGGAGAAATGTATCTGCCTGACGATTTGGCGGCAATACCGGACACAACTGGAGGCTTGACAGGAATTACTGGCGCGATCAAGCGCGATAATAACCCGTGGCTCGATACGATAAATGCTATGGAATTCACTGAGGAAGAGCAGAAGATATTGGAGAAATATTTTGTACGGCGCTGATAAAAAGGGAGAAGTTTTATTTATGAAAAAAAGACCTGTATTCGTAATTATTACATTGGCGCTTATTTTGTCCCTTTTAACATCAGGCTGTGGAACGAAAGAATCTTCATATGATGTAGGTGGATTCGGAAGTGGTGATGCAACCGGACAAAGCGAATCTCAAGGAGGCGTTATATATAAAAGCCTTATTGACAAATATGTTGGCAAAGACGGGACACGGTACAGAGCCTATAATGAAATTTTAAAATGGGATGACTATGATGACACAATAGCTCATATGCTTCCTGCGAGCGAGTGGCTTGATTCCGACGGGAAACTCAGACCTCCGTTTGACTGTGAAACGGTTATGAGCAATGGCTCGACTTCATATGCAAGCTTTTATGTTCTGGATGAGCTGGCTGTTAAGGCATCTGTAGAAGAACTGGCGGATATAAGCCTGCGCTATGCGGCATCGTGCGGATTATGTGCAATCGGAGATATAGAATTTGCCGGATTTGAAATGATGATCAAGCGCTGCAATGCGTTGGAAGAATCTTTGAGAAGAGAAAACTTTGCAGATGTATATCTTGACAGATATATAGAGTATGCTTTGGATTTGTATACTGTTCCGAAATATTATGAGAGTATGGCAGAGAATGACAAAAACAGTTTTTTCATTTCTAAGAGCTGGATGCTCGATTTCGTTGAAATAATTCTGGGGCAGCCGGAAACATACGAGCAGCTTACTGAGGAACGGCGGGTTCAGCTTGTAAAGAGCGTGATCGCGGCTGAAAAGGTTAGAGACAATGACGGTATATCTTTCTTTTTCGGCTGCATAACCAATGAAAATTATATATCGGATAAGATGGGAGAGTGTACATGGGAAGATAATCCGTGGCTTGATGCGGTGAGAAAAATGGATCTGACAGAGGAGGAACGCAGCGTAGTTGAACGCTATATCGGCGCCGTTAAGTAAGGAGGTAATTTATTTTGAAAAAAGGACATATTTTTAAAACTATGACGTTAGCAGCAGCTTTAGTAATTTTGTCGTCCGGCTGCGGAATGAAGAAATCTTCTTATGTTATGGGCGTGAATGAAGAGAATACAAGAAACGATTCCAAAACTGAGGAAGACGAAACGTATCAAATTTTGGAATATAAAAGCCTTATAGAAAAATATGTCGGGAAGACTGGCGAATCATATAAATCATATGACTGGATGGAACGTCATGACGACGAATATGAGGGGGAGCATAATAAAATAATGCCGCTTATATATCCGGCGAAGGAATGGCTTGATTCGGAGGTAAAGCTCAGACTGCCCTTTGATCCCCACGATATCGAGAGCAGCGGAATATTTGATTATCATGGAACCAAACAGGAAATAACCGGTATTGATGAAAGGATCGGAACTGTGAGCTATTACATTCCAAAAGAGATTGCTGTTAAAGCGTCAACAGGGGAATTGATAGACGTACTCTGGTCCTACGGTTGTAATGTGGGTTATATAATGGCATTAAGAACACCTATGAATCCGATATTGTTTGAATACGAGTTCAATCAGAATGTGGCTCACAGCAACGCGTTGGAGGAATCCTTGAGAAGAGCTGATTTTGCCAGTGAATATATGAAAAAATATATGGCTGAAACAGAAAATATGCCCGAATATTATGAGGGCATGGAGGATGAAGACATATCGCTGTTTATGACATATATGTACGGATGCAGGCATACGCATACTCTTGATATATTTGAGGTCGTACTTGCGCAGCCGGAGGCGTACGCGCAGCTTACAGACTCGCAGCGTACAGAGCTTGTAAAACGCGTTATAGAGAGATTTGAACTGGGCGAGCAGGGGAAATTGTGTATCAGCAGTCACGAGTACGATTCATTGTTTTTTGCCTGTATTACGGGAAAATGTTATTTATCGG
>CAJTON010000060.1:1035-3693 GCA_910577605.1 uncultured Butyrivibrio sp. | reverse complement strand
TTCAGATATTTCAGTATCTCCAGATATTCCTGATGTGAATTGAGCTTTCCCGTGTAATCTGTTAATTTCATTATCCACACTCCGTTTTATATATGATATCTTTATAATATCAGAATCATTTTTGCGCTTCAATACCGAAAAAATTCAATTTATGCTTGCAAAATACCGTATTTTCTGTAAAATTATAATAGAGTTTTATGCGGAAATCCTCTGCGAGGATACCATTATGCGCTGAAAAATGGCGCAGTAATAAGGAAAGGTAATAAAAGATATGATTTGTGCAAATAATGTAACATTGAGAATAGGGAAAAAGGCGCTGTTTGAGGACGTCAATATCAAGTTCACGCCGGGCAACTGCTACGGGCTTATCGGAGCCAACGGAGCGGGCAAGTCAACCTTCCTGAGAATACTTTCGGGACAGCTTGAGCCGAGCAAGGGCGACGTGACGATGTCGCCGGGGGAGAGGCTTTCCTTTCTTGAACAGGACCATTTCAAATACGACGCGTACACAGTGCTTGACACCGTGATAATGGGTAATGAGAGACTTTATCATATAATGAAGGAAAAGGAAGCCATATACGCCAAGGAGGATTTCTCTGACGAGGATGGAATAAGGGCGAGCGAGCTTGAGGGCGAATTTGCCGAGATGAACGGGTGGGAGGCGGAGTCCGACGCGGCTATGCTTCTAAACGGACTGGGGATCGAAACCGAGCATCATTACAAGATGATGTCAGAGCTTAACGGAAGTCAGAAGGTGAAAGTGCTGCTGGCTAAAGCTCTTTTCGGCAACCCGGACATACTCCTTTTGGACGAGCCTACCAACCATCTTGACCTTGACGCTATCGCGTGGCTTGAGGAATTTCTTATCGACTTTGAAAATACGGTCATTGTCGTGTCGCATGACCGTTATTTCCTCAATAAGGTCTGCACGCAGATCGCGGATATAGATTATGCTAAAATACAGCTTTACGCGGGCAATTACGATTTCTGGTACGAGTCCAGCCAGCTTATGATAAAGCAGATGAAGGAGGCTAATAAAAAGAAGGAGGAGAAGATAAAGGAGCTTCAGGAATTTATCCAGCGTTTCTCCGCCAACGCTTCCAAATCAAAGCAGGCGACCTCAAGAAAGCGCGCTCTTGAGAAGATTGAGCTTGACGATATAAGACCGTCAAGCCGCAAATATCCTTATATTGATTTCAGACCCGCGAGAGAAATAGGAAACGAGGTGCTCACCGTGGAGGGGCTTACCAAGACGGTGGACGGAGTGAAGGTGCTTGACAATGTGTCCTTTATCGTCAACCACGACGACAAGATAGCCTTTGTCGGCGCCGACGAGCTTGCCAAGACCACGCTTTTCAAGATACTTGCCGGAGAGCTTGAGCCTGACGCGGGCAGCTACAAATGGGGCATAACGACCTCTCAGGCTTATTTCCCCAAGGACAATACCGCTGATTTCGACTGCGAGGACATAATCGTTGATTGGCTCATGCAGTTTTCCCCCGAAAAGGACGTGACGTATGTCAGAGGGTTCCTCGGTAGAATGCTCTTTGCCGGAGACGACGGCGTGAAAAAAGTGAAGGTGCTTTCCGGAGGCGAGAAGGTTCGCGTCATGCTTTCCAAGATGATGATAATGGGCTCCAATGTGCTGATACTCGACGAGCCGACGAACCACCTTGATATGGAATCCATCACGGCGCTCAACAACGGACTTATCAAATTTCCGGGAGTTGCTCTTTTTGCCTGCCATGACCATCAGTTTGTACAGACCACCGCGAACCGTATTATGGAATTTGTGGGCGGAAAACTTATAGATAAAATCACTACTTACGACGAATATCTTGCGAACGATGAGCTTGCTCGCAAGAGACAGGTATATAACGCTTTTGAAGAGGAAGAATAATGACAGAGACTCATTACAAAAAAAGCCTGCGCGGTCAGGCGTCGTCCGGTCAGGAATCCGCCTCGGACGTACGGCGGCAGGATAATATCCGTGTCGTAAATTGCGGAGGCTATTCTCTGGGAGCGGAATATACGGGAAACGGCTGGCGCTTCGCTTATGCGGCGGAGGGCGAGTATCTGAAACTGCTTATATATTCATGTCCTGAAGAGAACTCATTATATGAGATAGAACTGGACGGACGCTATAAAAATGGAGAGGTGTTTTCGTTTGAGCTAAAGGGTGTAAAACTTGACGGGTTATTATACCGCTACGAGACGGAAAAATGTCAAACCCCTGTCGCGGACATTTACGCAAGGGCGGTTGCAAAGCGTAATAAAAGCGACGGCAGTTCAGAGTATTTCGGCGTTCTTTCAAAAAACAGCTTCGACTGGGAGGGCGACGTTACCCCCCGTATTCCCGCAAACGAGCTGATAATTTATAAACTGCACGTCCGCGGCTTTACCAAAAACCGTTTTTCCAAGGTCAAGGCAAAGGGAACTTTCAGGGGAGTGGCGCAGAAGGCGGATTATTTTGAGGAGCTTGGAATAAACGCGGTTGAGCTTATGCCTGCCTACGAGTTTGTAAATACGGGAATAAACGATAATTACTGGGGCTATGATTCCGGGTTTTATTTTGCGCCCAACAGCGCGTACAGCTTTACTTACGGGAACGGACGGGATTATACGGCGGAGTTAAAGTCGATGGTAAAGGAACTGCAT
>CAJTON010000060.1:0-1025 GCA_910577605.1 uncultured Butyrivibrio sp. | reverse complement strand
GAAGGGGAATAGAGGTCTTCATGGAATTCTTTTTCCCGAGAAACACGGCGGCGGGGCTTATAGACGATTGTTTGAGATTCTGGAAGAACGAATATCATATAGACGGAGCGCATATTATCTGTGACGAGAGAGTGCGGATGACGCTGGCGGGCGATGTATTTCTAAGGGATATGAAGCTGTTTTATACCGACTGGTATCAGGACTGCAAAGGCGGCGCTCTTTTTGAATACAACGAGGGTTTTCTCGGGGCGGCAAGACGCTTTATCAAGGGCGACGAAGACCAGCTTCAAGGTTTTCTTTACGCGATGCGAAAGAATCCCCATCACGCCGGGAACGTGAATTTTGTCGCGAGCAACAACGGTTTTACGCTTGCCGACGTTTACGCATACGACCGCAAGCATAACGAGGCCAACGGCGAGAACAACAGGGATGGAGCTGATTATAATTTCAGCTGGAACTGCGGCGTCGAGGGCGGCACCAAAAGCCGCAGGGTGACCGAACTCCGCGCGCGTCTTATGAAAAACGCCGTGACGTTCCTTATGATGGCGCAGGGAATCCCTATGCTCTATTCGGGAGACGAATTCGGAAACAGTCAGGAGGGCAATAACAACGCCTATTGTCAGGACAACGAGCTGGGCTGGGTGGACTGGGGCGCGCAAAGGCGCAACCGGAAATTCTTCGATTTTGTGAAAATGCTTATCTCTTTTAGAAAAGAGCACAAGATTCTTCACCTTGACAGCGAGCCGATGATGGTCGATTACAAGTACCTCGGACTGCCGGACATATCCTATCACGGGACAAAAGCATGGTATCCGGAGCTTGAGCATTACAGCCGCCACGCCGGAATAATGTACTGCGGCGCGTACGCTGGAGACGGCGAAAATATTTATCTCGCTTTCAATATGCACTGGGAGCCGCACGAGCTTGCGCTTCCGAGCGTCTCAGGCAGGAAATGGATATTCGGGTTCGGTACTGACGCTTCGGAATGCGGCGCTGCGGACGACGGCAGGACGATAACGCTTGGG
>CAJTON010000059.1:1156-3932 GCA_910577605.1 uncultured Butyrivibrio sp. | reverse complement strand
CTGAGGTCAAGCATTTTAATGATTCCGGCAGGTCTCAAATCAAAATTCTCCCTGACGATCTCCACAAGCTTCGCGTCGGAAAGCTTTCCGGTCCCGAAAGACGAAACGTTCACCGACGTGGGCTGCGCAACTCCTATGGCGTAGGAAAGCTGTATCTCGCACCGTTTTGCAAGTCCTGCCGCCACGATATTCTTGGCAACATATCTTGCCGCGTAAGCGGCGCTGCGGTCGACCTTCGTACAGTCCTTTCCGGAAAACGCGCCGCCGCCGTGACGCGCATACCCGCCGTATGTGTCAACGATTATCTTGCGGCCCGTAAGTCCCGAATCGCCCTGCGGACCTCCGACCACGAAGCGTCCCGTGGGATTTATGAAAAATTTGGTTGCTTCGTCCACCAATTCTTTGGGAAGCTCCGGCTCAAAAACATATTTTTTGATGTCGGCGTGAAGCTTCTCCTGAGAAACGTCGGGGTCATGCTGTGTGGAAAGCACTACGGCATCCAGATGCACGGGCTTGTTGTTCTCATCGTACTCGACCGTGACCTGCGTTTTGCCGTCCGGTCTGAGATAGGGCAGCGTGCCGTTTTTGCGCACCTCGGCAAGTCTCCTTGCGAGCCTGTGGGCTAACGCTATCGGATAAGGCATATATTCGGGCGTTTCATCGGTAGCGTATCCGAACATCATTCCCTGATCGCCCGCCCCGATCGCCTCTATATCCTCGTCGGACATATTGCTTTCTCTCGCTTCAAGCGCCCTGTCAACGCCCATCGCTATGTCCGGCGACTGTCCGTCAAGCGCCACCATAACGGCGCAGGTGCTGCCGTCAAAGCCCATATCGGAGCTTGTATATCCGATTTCTTTTACGGTATCGCGAACTATCTTCTGAATATCAATATCCGCCTTTGTAGTGATTTCTCCCATGACCATAACAAAGCCTGTATTGCAGCAGGTCTCGCACGCAACGCGGCTCATCGGGTCCTGCTCAAGCAGCGCGTCAAGCACCGCGTCGGAAATCTGGTCGCAGACTTTATCGGGATGTCCCTCGGTAACAGACTCGGATGTGAATAAAAATTTCTCCATTACTTTATCTCCTTTCATTATTAGTGTGTTGCTTTTCAACACATCATGGTATCCTCGCAGAGGATCACGTTTATTTTACTGTAAAAAAAAGAGCCCACAAAAAATGGACCCGACGTATTCTGTCAAATCCACTTATTGCTCGAATCGGGTGCATACGCACACGCCTCGCTCAGGTTAGCACCTTCCTTACCGGGGTTGCCGTGACTTCACAGATCCTTTGTATCTCCATCACTCTGAATAAGCGGCTCAAATACAATTATTCAATTGCAGATTTATTTTACTCCCGCCGCCAAAAGTAGTCAATACCCTGCGAAAAAATTTTCAACTTTTTTCACGAATACAGGGGGCAGGGACTTCGGCACGCGGCTTATCTTGCATACGGCAAAGCCCCACCTCGTTATTCCACCCGTTTATATCCTCTCGGTACAGGTCTTCTGAATATTTTATGCCTAAAAACCAATATCAACGCAAGCAGCGCCGCGGATGCCGCCACGCATCCCGCAATAAGCCAGCTGCGGCCGCTTATCATATTCAGATTAAAGCAGCGGACATTTATCCACATACGGTTTATCTCTTCGTTGGCTTTATCGTTGAAATACCACATTACGGCGCTTTTGGAAATCTGCTCTTCGCTTGGGTACTGCGCCGAAAGCTGACGGTTTGCCTGCTCGGCGGGAGCCGTAACGATGTATTCCGCGTCCTCACCGTCGCCGGTGAAAAAGTATCCCACGGGATACTCAATGGTATCCGTCTCGTCCTCCTCCGCGCCGTAACACCACTCCAGATATTCATATATGAGCGTGCTGTCGCCCCCGGCTATTGCCGAAGTATAGCCTATATAGTACATATTCCTGACGGCGTTGTCGGGGCGGGACATAAAATTTATAAACGCCTCCGCCGCCTGCTTTTTGGAGTCGTCTCCATTTATACCCTTATTAAGCATTACCCATCCGTCGAACCACAGATTGGTGCATTCTTCGGGAACAGCCCAGCAAAGCTCCAATCCGTCGTCCTCCGCCTGGTCCATCGCGTAGACCGCGTCGCCGGACCACTGCAGATTGGCTACGACCTTGCCGCTGACCATATCCGATTTGCCGCTGTCTGTTTCAAAGGAATATACATTTTCACGGATCTGCTTGAGCTTCTCCTCCGCTTTTTGTATAGTAGCGCTGTCCGTATCGTTCATAAGCCGCGCGAGCTTTTCCTGATAATCCGGCGAGGAAACGAAATCCCCGTCCGTAAGCTTTTCAGAATTAAGCATCGCGAGCGTAGGAAAATAAGCGTCCCTCACATTGTCTTTTATCGTTACCTGTCTGAAATATTTATCGTTCGCAAGAATATTCCATGTGGACGCGTCCTCAGGGTCAACATACTCAGGATTGTAGAGCATTCCCGTTATTCCCCACATATAACCTGCGGCATACCTTGACCATGTCTCGCCGTTTATTTCATTCTGCTCAAAAATACCTTCTATATACGGCGACACTCCTCTGTAATAATAATTTTCTTCTTTGTTTTTATCAAAAAAACCGTCCGACAGAGGCTCAAGCATTCCCTCTGACATAAGCTTCATTATCATATAATCGGAAGGACACACCAGATCGTACATACTTCCAAGAGTAAGCTGACTGTACATCTCCTCGTTTGTTCCGAAAGTAGAATACTCGACTCTGACCTTTACTCCGTAATTCTCCAGA
>CAJTON010000059.1:0-1146 GCA_910577605.1 uncultured Butyrivibrio sp. | reverse complement strand
GATCATACGAGTCTCCCATATTCAATTGATTATACAAATCCTCGTTGGTGCCAAAGCAGGAGTACTCTACCCGCACTGTTTTGCCGTAAGTTTCCTCATACCAGTCCTCGAAATCCTCTATCATGCTGTTTTCACCGAATATATCCGCGCTCTCAAGGTCGATGATCTCGTCGTCGCCCCATCCTCCCTCGTCAATATATTCCTCCCAGCTGCACACGCGCAGCACGACCTCTTTTTCGGCGGCGCGTACCTTCACGGCGCAGGGAGACGCCACGGATACCGATAACGCGGTAATAACCGCTATTGCCGCCGCTGCCCTAAATCTCGCCTTTGACATTCTTTGCCACCGCCTTTCTGCCCGTAATTATATTTCCTCCGACGACCACGGCAAGTATCACCGCGAACATGACTGTCGAAAGCGCCCACAGCGCGGTCTTTATCTCCGTGTGCGAACCCCTCGTAGCGTTTACGACATATGTGCTTATCGTGTCAAAAGTCGCGGGCTTCGTGTAAGTCGTTATAAAATAATCGTCAAGCGACAAAGTCACGGACAGAAGGAATCCCGACACAATTCCCGGAATCAGCTGCGGTATCACGACCTTAAAGAGAGCCTGACTCGGATCAGCCCCAAGATCAAGCGCCGCCTCGTAAAGACTGTTGTCCATCTGCTTCAACTTAGGAATCACCGACAGATACACAAAAGGCGTAGTCAGCACTACATGTCCTATTATCAGCGGCACGAAGGAATCCTTGTTCATTTTAAGCACTACTATAAGAAGCACGCAGAGCGAAAACGCCGTAACGACCTCCGCGTTTACTACCGGAATCTGATTGGAAAGACTCAGGAAGCTTTTCGCGCCCTTTCTCGAATAAAACGCGCCTATCGCGCCTATCGTTCCAAGAACGGTCGCAAGCGCCGCCGCTCCCAGCGCCAGCGCAAATGTCCCCCCTATCATTCCGAGAAGCTCTTTTTTGGTAAAAAGCGTAACGTAATTTCCAAGTGAAAAACCCCCTATGCTGCCGATAGTCGCCGTGTCCGTAAAGCTATATACCATAAGGATAAGAATAGGCAGATACATAAACAGCAAGACAAGTCCGAGCCACGCAGTGCGGAATATTTTTCTTATCATAGCAGCGCCCCCCTGT
>CAJTON010000058.1:2961-3949 GCA_910577605.1 uncultured Butyrivibrio sp. | reverse complement strand
TTCAGGTTCATGTCCATGTACTTGGGTGTGGGTTCAAGTCCCATCGACTGCATCATTAAAGCAAAAACGCAGGAAGAAGTCAGTTGTCGAAAGGCATCCGGCTTCTTTTGTTTTTAATTACAGAATTTACATCGGGATTTTTCAAAGAAAAGCGGCAAATATTCATATAACCTGTAAATAAAGGCATCATAACCGCCGATAAGGTAAATTTGCCGCAGACGGCAGCCGGATTCAAGCAAATTCACCCCGAATAAGCGAAAAATCATACATAACAAACATCCCAATTCATGTAAAGAAATAAAAGCTCTTGAATGATATACTTGTTTTGGAAGGGAAGGTAACGCTTATGAATGAATGGATTTACGCAGTGCAAAAACTGATCGACTGGATTGACAGCCACGCCATTGAAAATCCGTCATTATCTGAGATATCAAATCAAGTAGGATATTCGCCATGGTACTGTTCAGAGCAATTCCACCGCATCGTCGGAATGACCGTCAAGGAATATATGGCGAAAAGGCGCCTTTGCTTAGCGGCTTTTGCTCTGCGTGATACAGACGCACCAATAACGGATATTGCGTATGAATACGGGTTTTCCTCACAACAAGCCCTGACGAGAGCTTTTAAGGATGCATACGGATGCGCACCGGCTGCATACAGAAGCAATCCCGTTCCAATACCTCTGCTTATTAAAAAAAGTGTTATCACGCCTTCACATTATATTAAACAAGGAGATTTTGCCATGAAAAATTTAGTTGTACCCAATTATCGTATCGAGCATATTCCGGCGCACAAATATCTTGGTGTCTACGAATACTCGGAGACCTCCAAGGGTCCTGTTTGGCCCTCGCATGACTGTGATCTTCTCTGCGGAATCGTACAGAGCATCACCGATTGCCACCCCGTTGTTACTAATCATACGGCAGGCTGGAAATGGACGAACGGCGAAAGAAAATACTTTTACGGACTCGGTGTAAATACCGATTAC
>CAJTON010000058.1:0-2947 GCA_910577605.1 uncultured Butyrivibrio sp. | reverse complement strand
TCCCGAAGGCTTCATACTTACGGATGTCATACCCGACAGTTACTATATAGTGTTCTCTCATCCGCCCTTTGAATATCTTTCCGAGAATACTGAAGTTATGAAAAGAGTGGAAGAACTGGCGTGGAATTTTGATCCCTCAGTATTAGGTTATGAATGGAATGAAACTGACTGTCAGGATTACCAAAGACATTATCCTGAAGTAATCGGTTATCAGGTTCTACGCCCCGTCAAGCCTTGCTAAAATATCCTTTTTGAGATTAAACATCTGCCTTCGTCCTAACTGTAACGATTCGAACGAAGGCAGATATTTTCTTATATTCCATTTCTTGGGGGCTGTTGTCAAATTGATTAACCCGGTAAGAGTTTCTTGCATATTATACCAAAAGGAGGTATAATGCTTATGAATCAAAACAACTGTTACGGCGGAGGGAATAACTGCTGCTTTCCCGTCGGCTTCCCGCCTCAGCACCAGAACGAGCAGCCGGGTCTGGAATACATTATGAAACCCCTTCCTATGTCAGAATGCTGCAAACCCTGTCGAAAGCTTGAAGGCAAAACCGCCGTCGTCACCGGCGGCGACAGCGGAATCGGAAGAGCTGTCGCTTACGATTTTGTAAAAGAAGGCGCAAAGGTCGCAATAGTTTACTTTGACGAGGAGCGGGATGCGTGCGATACGGCGGAAAAAATAAGGCAGCTCGGAGGGGAATGCCTGCTTTTAAAGGGAGATCTCAAAAATCCGGATTTCGCGCGGTGCTGCATAGAGCGGACCATAGAGCAATTCGGAGGACTGGATATTCTTGTAAACAACCACGCGTTTCAGTTTATACGGCGGAGCATTTTGGATATATCACACGAACAGCTTAATTTTATATTCCAAAATAATGTTTTTTCCTTTTTCTATCTTATCCAGTACACACTGCCCTATATGAAAAACGGAGCGTCAATAATAAACACGACTTCCGTAACGGCATACGAAGGAAATAAGGACTTGATAGATTACAGCTCCACAAAAGGCGCGATCGTATCGCTTACAAGGTCCTTATCGCTGTCACTCGCCGAAAAGGGAATCCGCGTAAACGCGGTAGCCCCCGGACCGATATGGACGCCGCTTATTCCCGCGTCATATTCGGCAAAAGAAGTCGAGGGCTTCGGCTCCGAAACCTCACAGGTCCCTATGATGCGGGCAGGACAGCCATGCGAGGTATCTCCCTGCTATGTTTTTCTCGCGTCGGAGGATTCCAGCTATATGACGGGTCAGGTGCTCCACCCTAACGGAGGCACGATCGTCGGATCATAACAAATAATATGTTTATCTGCCACCGGGTAGCAGAATGCTTGGCATTCGCCGCACATCGTAAGGTCTTTGAAGATGTGCCGCGGATGCTTTATTTTTGGGAGGCATCATGAAAACTTTTAATAAACTGACAAATTATTTTTCAAAAACCGAGCTTACGCTTTGGAGCGCCTCAGCCCTGCTCATTCTTATTTCCTTTTTCATATTCGACAGGACAAATTATCTGTCGCTTGCTGCTTCCCTGACAGGCGTATCATCGCTTATTTTCTGTGCGAAAGGAAATCCTTTCGGTCAGCTTTTAATGGTGATTTTCAGCATTATGTACGGAATCATTTCCTACACCTTCAGATATTACGGAGAAATGATAACCTATCTCGGCATGACCGCGCCGATGGCTGTCTTTTCACTGATTTCGTGGCTTCTCAATCCGTATGACGGCAACAAATCTGAGGTTCAGGTAAACCGTCTGAAAAGCGGCGAGATCGTTTTTATGCTGTTCCTCACGGCAGCCGTCACCGTCTTATTTTATTTCATTCTCAAAAAATACAACACAGCCAATCTTCTTCCCAGCACCGTTTCGGTGACGACAAGCTTTATCGCGGTCTGCCTTACCTTCCGGCGAAGTCAATACTACGCCCTCGCCTACGCCTCCAACGACATTATCCTTATCATTTTATGGACGCTCGCAGCGCGTACCGATATTTCATATCTGTCAGTCATCATTTGCTTTGTAATATTTCTTGCCAACGACATTTACGGTTATATAAGCTGGTCGCGTATGCAGAAAAGACAGAGTCAAAAATAAACGGCACACCCGGTCGTTCCTGACCGGGCATACCGTTATATAATTTCTGTAAATGACTTTGTTATTCTCCGTAAAGCTCGTTAAGCTGCGCGTTCGTATCTTTGCCCATGCTGTGATAATAAAGAAGAATCGCAAACACCGCCGCGAGCGCGAACAGTCTGCGGAGTTTTCCTCCTTTACGCGCCCAGCCTATAAGCTTCGCCGTAAGGCTGTTCTTTTTCTCCTCCGTCATCACGCGCCTGCGTTTTGCAAAATATAAGAGCAGATATGTAAGCCCCGCGATCATTCCAAGCGTCGCGTAGATCTCAACCGGTCTGTCTCCTGTTGAAGGCGCGTCGTTGTCTCCCGGCTTGTTTCCGTCGTCGGGTTTGTCCCCGTCGTCCGGCTTATCTCCGTCGTCGGGTTTGTCCCCGTCGTCCGGCTTATCTCCGTCGTCCGGCTTGTCCCCGTCGTCCGGCTTATCTCCGTCGTCCGGCTTGTCCCCGTCGTCGGGTGAATCCTTATATACTATCACATAGGTGGAAAATCTGTCAGTTTCAATAGTAATCGTATCCTCGTCAGCATCCTTGTCTTCCAGTACGGTGACCTCTCCGTCGTGTACTCTTATCACAGCAAATTTCCGTTCCGTATTTTGGTCCGTATTTTTGAAGCTATCAGGTACGGCGACTGTGATCCGGACGGTCTGATTAAGCGGAGACGTTATCTTGAACGTATCGCTGCCTATATCCTTAAAAAGGCTGATATCAAGATACTGTCCTATCTGCCAGCCGTCAAGACCGGAATTTACAGCTTCCTTGTCCTCATCGCTCACTTTGTCGCCGGCGCCCTCGACAGTAAGCCTTATCTTT
>CAJTON010000057.1:468-4126 GCA_910577605.1 uncultured Butyrivibrio sp. | reverse complement strand
GTACGGAGCTGCACCCTCTTATCAAATGCAACTGCGCACAGGTCACGGCGCGGAGCATTAACTCCCGCACAAGGTACAGCACAGTAGTCTCCACGTCGGCGACGGGAGGCACTTTCAGACTGCTGGGCAGAGTTTGCCCCGTACCGAACAACGCGCTTACAAGCATTAACGGGACCGCGCCCGCGGCTCCCGCTACACCAACTACTTAAGGAGGATAAAAGGCTATGGAAGCAAGAACATCAAAAAGAGCCAAGGAAATGCTCTGCCATGAGATCGAAAGGATCGTAGGCGAGGGCGAACTTAAAGGCAGACTGGCTGATTTGCATATGCTTACCGACACGCTTAAAAATTTCTACAAGATAGAAATGGCGGAGGAGTACGGCGCGGACGATTACAGCCACGACGGCAGCTATGAGCGCGGCAGGCGTTACAGTCATGAGGGCGGGTCTTACGGCAATTCTTACGGCGGCAGCGGCGGAAGCTACGAAGGCAGCCCCTCCGGCAGACGGAGACATTACGTCCGCGGTCATTACAGCTATGACGACGGCAAGGGCGAATTTGAAGGCAAGCTCGAGGAGCTTATGCGCGACGCGCCTACCGAAAAAGACCGCGAGGCTATTCGCCGGTGTATGAATCTTATGCAGGATATGTAAACCAAAGCGGCGGAGCTGACAGCTCCGCCGCTTTTTTCTTGACAACGTAATAACATTTGACAGGCACAAGAATCAAACACCCCCTAAATGTCAAACCATGGGAGTTTATGTGTTATGTGATTGGTTTGGCGACTTAAGTAAAAATTTTCCTCTTGCTTTGGTTAAGAAGTAGGAGGAACTTTTATTTATTCATTAAATTCATTAAAGCCTCCTGCAAATAAAATATGTACGGTATCACTATATTCGTCTTTGTAAGATTTGTATGTTGATTGATGAGTAAATAAATTAATTATATATTTTGCTTCTTCTGCATCTTCACTATCAGTCCATATATTATTATAAGAATCCCAAACGTAACCATCATTATTTGCTTCAGAAATATTAGGATTTCCAAGAATATCCGTGTATTTAAGTGAAAAATCTAAAAATACAGCATATGCAGGCGAGGAAAGCGCTTCCGTATCAGTATAATTTACATCAATACTATACTCCATGTAATACAACAAATTATTGTAAAAGTGATATGTTATAATCGCATCATAATCACCAAATTTAGTAGTTGTTTCTGAATAAATTGTTTTACGCGTATAATTCTCTGTAACATATGTAGCATATGGATCTGTATCGGTTAAGAAATTCAATGTTTCAGCGGCAATTACTTCCTCTTCAGTCATTCCAAACGAAACGCCACGTTCATTTAATGATGACTCAACAAATTTTGCAACAGGTGAATTGTTTTCTATTTCTTTATTTTTACTACAAGAAGCGAAAAGCACAAGGCTTAATATCAACATAACAATTATTTTAATTTTCATTTTATATCCCTCCAGTTTATAACAATTTATAATTTATGAGAATTAATTTTCTCTGTTCGCCCTAACAAATAATCTACCGAGCAATTAAGGTATTCAGCAATCTGTTCAACAACTGCCACGGAAGGAGTATAATTTCTTTTTTCTAAATCATAAATTAAGCTTTTTCTAATGTTACATTCGCTTAAAAGCTTAGCAATAGTTATTCCCTGATTTTTACACGTATCTTTTATTATTTTTGCCATTTGTAAGTTATTCACAAAAAGCCAACTCCTTTTTTATACAACAACACAATTTACGTAAATTTACGTAAATTGTGTTGACTTACGATAATTTACGTATTATAATATAATCAACGCAATAACATTTGACAGGTACGAAATAAAACATCTCCCCTAAAACACACTAAATGTTAAATCATGGGAGTTTATGTGTTATGTAATTGGTTTGGCGACTTAAGTATAACACAATTCAGCGTATCTGTCAATGCTATAGCGTTATTTGCAGGGATATTTGCTAAACAAATTATTCCGCAAATATTTTTATAGGCATTTTATAACAATTGTTATGAACGCCCGAACCGCGCGGGAACGGCGGCATAATATTTCCGCAGCGACTGTAAACGAGACCCCGGCTGAATATTTACAGAGCGGTGAACGACCGGATAACACCGACTAAAGAAAAAGACCGACCAAAGAGGATAACAGCCGTGTATGCGCCTCGACGGCTTTAAAAGTTACAGGCAGGTCTGAGAGAGCCGCCGCAAAATTCTCCTCGCGGCATGATTCCCCCGATCCGTCGGGGGACAAATACAAGGACATCGGCGTGCGTCGGCGTCTTTGTATTTGGCGTGCGTGTCGCAGCCGTCAAAGGGTACTTGACCCCGTTTCGGCATACCGGAACGGGGTCGGGGTATTTTGATTATTGTCGTAAGATTGTCGTAAGCTGGTATTGGTAAAAATTTGTTGGCTTTTGCGGTTAAAAAGCAAACTCCGCAAATCCTTTTGTAGACTGGATTTGCGGAGTTAAATTTTTGGTGCAGGTGAAGGGACTTGAACCCACACGGTATTACTACCACTAGAACCTGAATCTAGCGCGTCTGCCTATTCCGCCACACCTGCATATTAAATTTTTCACATTTTTTACTCGGCTGAAATCTCCGAAAAGTTTTTGCAAATTCTATATCGAAACGGTAAAACCGCAATGAACGAATAAATCCACCGTCGTGACGCAACACCAATTTAACGTGTCTACCCGTTCCATCACATATGCATATCAAAATCCAACCTATTCACACTGTAATAAATGATATTATACCACAATACTTTTAGTTTGTCAAGTGCTTTTTGCAAAAAGTCGTAAAAATTTTTGTAGGATTACAATAGAAGTGAGACAGTTCATAAGAAGGTAGCGGAGCAGCATAGATCTGTGTTACATTTAATTTGTGACCCAAAAAGCAACAGGAGGTCAGCAAATCCGTTATGAATACTGTAACACAAACTACCCGCCGCTAAGCCATAATTGAATATTCTCTAAAAAGGAGTAACCGTGGCAGTACGCAGATACAATTTAATCCTGTAATTTATCTATCGCTGGAAAAAAGATATGACGGAAAATTGGCATTACCGAAAGACTGTCCGCACAGTCTCCTAATCAGCACACGCCGGAAGAGATCAAACTGATAGGGGACATGAGAAAATGTAATATACATACTGGATTGGTAGTATTTGGGGTAGAGCTTAAACCAAAAGGCTATACAAATTTAATAACGTCGCTGCGGCAGGTTCTGAAAAGGCGAAATTTTACTTCGGAAAAGCTGCCGGATCCAAAATGTACACCGAAATAGCGCGAAAAATAAGCTCCCCTGGTCAGCGTGTTCAGATAGATGTCAAATTCGTTTCTGAAGCTTGCATAGTTGGCGATACAAATTTAGAAAGAGAAAAGTTCCATCAGTATAAAGCCATTGATGAGTACTCAAGATTCAGGTATCTTGAAGCATTTAGTGATTTTAAAAAGCAGCTTGCTGTTCACTGTTCACAGCAGAAAATATAATAATTTTCCAATTTGTCCTCTTAACTGGAAATTTCCTGCCGGTTTTGTTAACGCTTTCTCATCTTGCGGCGAAATTTTTTAACTTCTTTGTTACTCTTCATTGACAAAACTACAATTTTTCAAAAAAACTTATCTCTTATA
>CAJTON010000057.1:0-458 GCA_910577605.1 uncultured Butyrivibrio sp. | reverse complement strand
AACGTATCGGCGCAGCATTATGTGATTTGGTTTAGAAATTTCTATTTGTGGTATATGATATCATAAAAATTATTTTTTGTTGAGAAAAAGTTGAAAAAGCCGTCTATACTTAATATATGTCAGGATATTTTTATTAGAAATACTATATTAAATGTTAAAATATACATTTTTTATGCGTCTGTGTTATAAGATTTGTACAGATATTCCAATTGACTTTTATAAATGACACTTGTATAATTGTATTAGATAATTAATACAAAATTTTATGAAAACCTCTTGACAATATAGGGATTATATGATATTATATTATGTATAATATTAAATTTTAAATAAAGAAAGGATAAACATTAATTATGAAAGCAAGAAAGATAATCATTCCTGTTTCAATAATTGCAGGAATAGCTGCAATAGGAGCAGCTGTTGCTGCGCTGAGCAGCTCGGCTTCGTCGGTATCATAT
>CAJTON010000056.1:3337-5496 GCA_910577605.1 uncultured Butyrivibrio sp. | reverse complement strand
ATGTTTACCGAATTGACGGTCCTTGGGATATGGACGATCTCGGATATGAGGAATATTTTTACGGCAGGGGGGTATGCCTTGTCGAATGGGGCAGCCTGATAGAGGAACTTTTGCCGGAAAACACCGTTTATGTCGAGATAACGAAGGATAATGCCAGAGGTTTTGATTACAGACATATAAGCATACAGGGTTTGGAGCTAGAGTAAAATGAGGATTTTAGCAATAGAGGCGTCGTCGCTTGTGGCGTCGGTGGCAATACTGACCGACGATATAATAACGGCTGAGTACACCGTTAATCATAAGGTCACACACTCGCAGACTTTACTGCCTATGATAGACGAGGTTTGCAGAATGACGGAGACGGAGCCGGAGAGTTTTGACGCGATAGCGGTTTCTGGCGGACCGGGGTCATTTACGGGACTGCGCATAGGTTCGGCGACAGCGAAAGGACTGGGGCAGGCGCTTGGCGTTCCGCTTATCCATGTTCCTACGCTTGACGCGATGGCTTATAATATGTACGGGACGGATATGCTGATATGTCCTGTTATGGACGCGAGACGTTCGCAGGTTTATACCGGTATATATTCCTTTGAGTCGGGGGTGCTTAAAATTCACAGACAGTCCTCCGCAATGGCGATAGAGGAGCTTATGGAGGAGCTTGACGGAATCTGCCGCCGCACCGTTTTTATCGGGGACGGCATTCCGGTTTTCAGAGAGTTTATAGACGAAAGAGCGCGCTTTGAACATGAATTTGCTCCGGCGGGAATAAACAGGCAGAGGGCGTCGAGCGTCGCGCTGCTGGGCGCGGAGTATTTTGCGGCGGGTAAGACCGTGAGCGCGGCGGAGCATCTTCCGGACTATCTTAGGGTGTCTCAGGCCGAACGCGAGAGAGCTGAGAGGCTTGCGCATGAATAGGGAAATTTTTACGGTCACGATAAGGCATATGGAAGCGCGTGATGCGACATATGTAGCGGAGCTTGAAAAGAAGGTCTTTTCACAGCCGTGGAGCGAAAAGGCGTTCCGGGATACGATAGATAACGACGATTACATATATATAGTAGCGGAGCACGAAAACGCAATAGTCGGATATGCGGGCTGTATAGTTTCCGCGGACGGCGCGGATATAACAAATATAGCTGTGGCTGAAAACTACAGGCGCATGGGGATAGCCGAGGAATTGCTGAGGCAGACGGAAACTCTTGTCAGGAAACGTCATGTGCAGGCGGTTTATCTTGAGGTAAGGCAGAGTAATACCGGGGCGCGCAGGCTGTACGAAAAGAACGGTTTCACACAGATAGGCGTGCGCAGGAACTTTTATCAGAAGCCTTTGGAGGACGCCCTTTTAATGGCAAAAAATTTACAGTAAAATCCACTATCATATACGTTCGGAGAAATTTATAATTGTAGGTAGTGACTTTAACGAAAAGAGGAATGTATATGAAACAGTATGATAACTACGGACAGCTTACGGCTGTGCTGTGCAACGGCTGCGGACGCAGAATAGCCCATTCGGGCAATATAATCACTTCGGGGGCGCTTAGCTTTCGCGCCGACTGGGGATATTTTTCAAATAAGGACGGCGAGCAGCACTCTTTTGATCTGTGCGAGCACTGCTATGACAGGATCGTAAGGGATTTCAGGATTCCTGTCGAAATCGAGGAGAGAACCGAGCTCGTCTGAAAGAGGACAGAATGCTTGACTTATGTTTGCTTGGAACAGGCGGAATGATGCCGCTTCCCGGAAGATGGACGACATCGCTGATAACGAGATATAACGGAAGCTCACTGCTGATAGACTGCGGCGAGGGTACGCAGGTCGCCATGAAAAAGGCGGGCTGGAGTTTCAATCCGGTGGATATTATATGTTTTACTCATTTCCATGCGGACCATATAGCGGGGCTGCCGGGGTTCCTGCTTACAATGGGAAACGCGGAACGTAAAGACGATCTTATCATAGTCGGACCTAAGGGAGTCGAGAAAGTAGTCAATTCGCTGCGCGTGATCGCGCCGGAGCTTCCTTTTGCGATAAAATTCCGTGAGCTGACAGACAGCCATGAAACGCTGGAGATAAACGGATATGTTATAGACGCCTTTAAGGTGCAGCACAGAGTTACCTGTTACGGGTACAGCATATCAATACGCCGTCAGGGGAGGTTTGAC
>CAJTON010000056.1:0-3283 GCA_910577605.1 uncultured Butyrivibrio sp. | reverse complement strand
AGACCATAGACGACGGAGGCAGGGTATACACGCCCGAAATGGTTCTGGGTCCCCCCCGCAAAGGAATCAAGGTGACTTATTGCACGGACTCGCGTCCGGTTCCTGTTATTGCCGAAAATGCCGCAGGCTCCGATCTTTTTATCTGCGAGGGTATGTACGGCGAGGACGGCAAGGAGGCTAAAGCGAGGGAATACAAGCATATGACCGTATATGAGGCGGCGGCTCTTGCAAGGGACGCCGGCGTAAAAGAATTGTGGCTTACCCATTACAGCCCTTCCATGGTAAGACCGGATGAATATTTAGATAAGGTCAGGTCTGTTTTTGCCGGAGCTAAAATGCCTAAGGACGGCTGGGTCAGGACAATTGATTTTACGGATTAAAACCGGGAAAGGAATGAGAATATGAAGAAAAAAGGACTGGGCAAATTAAGAACTCCGCTTATTTTTACGGTGCTGGCTTTGCTGGCGGTTTCATATTATATATACCTGTCTCACAGACCCGTTGATAATACCGATAAAATGACGAACGGTTCGACCGTCTCGGAACTTCTTGGCAGGGATATGGATCTGAATTACCCTTCTGATTATTATGAGGTTATGAAATATTTTGCGGAGGTGAATAAGCTGTGGTATAAGCAGGAGCTCACAGAGGACGAGATAGTGGGACTTGCGCAGCATATCAGGGCTTTATATGATGAAGAGCTTCTTTCAAAGCCGGGAAACGATTACGAAACATATCTTGCCACGCTTAATAATGAGATTTCCGCGTACAGAAAAGAGGGACGGTACATTAACGATTATGAGGTGCAGAAAAGGAGCACTATAAAGACCACTACTTTTCAGAATAACCGTTATGCTATGGTAACCGTAAAATATTATGTCCGCAAGGGAAAGGATTTGAAGATTACATATCAGAAGTATACCCTGAGAAAGGATGAGGATTCACGCTGGAAGATTCTGTTCTGGGAGCTTTCCGACGGAACCGAAATGGCGGACTGATAATGAAAGAAGCAACGATACTTGCCATAGAAAGCTCATGTGATGAAACGGCCGCCGCGGTTGTGCGCAACGGCCGGATCGTTTTGTCCAATATTATCTCGTCGCAGATAGATTTGCACACGCTTTACGGCGGCGTAGTGCCGGAAATAGCTTCAAGGAAGCATATGGAGCAGATAAACCAGGTGGTCGAGCAGGCTCTTGCCGCAGCCGGGCTTGGACTTAAGGACATGGATGCGGTCGCGGTGACTTACGGACCGGGGCTGGTCGGGGCGCTTCTCGTTGGAGTAGCGCACGCGAAAGCACTGGCGTTTGCTGCGCGAAAACCGTTGGTTGGAGTTCATCATATCGAAGGTCATATCTGCGCTAATTTTATTGAAAATAAAGAACTTGAGCCTGCGTTCGGATGTCTGGTGGTATCGGGCGGACATACGCATCTTGTCAATGTGAAGGATTACGGCTGCTACGAAATTCTAGGACGCACGCGTGACGACGCTGCCGGCGAAGCCTTTGACAAGGTGGCAAGGGCTATCGGTCTGGGTTATCCCGGCGGTCCTAAGATAGACAGAATTTCAAAAGAAGGGAATCCCCACGCGGTCGAGTTCCCGCGCGCCAAAATAGAAGGCGCGCGTTATGATTTCAGCTTCAGCGGACTTAAATCGGCGGTCCTTAATTATTTAAATCACTGTGAGATGAAAAATATCGAGGTCAACAAGGCGGACTTGGCGGCTTCCTTTCAGAACGCGGTCGTTGACGTGCTTGTCGCCCACGCTATGGAGGCGGCAAAGGAATACGGCTTTAAAAAGCTTGCCATAGCGGGCGGAGTTGCCTCCAATTCAGCTCTGCGCGGCGCTATGAAGGCGGCGTGCGCAGGAGCCGGGATAGAATTTTATCATCCGTCGCCCGTTCTTTGTACTGACAATGCGGCAATGATCGGCGCGGCTGCGTACTATGAATATATGGCGGAACATTTCGCGGGTTGGGATCTGAATGCGGTTCCCAATTTGCGGTTAGGAGAAAGATAATATGGTTGATAACTGCGCTATCGTTCTTGCGGGAGGCAGGGGTAAAAGAATGGGGACGTCCACCCCCAAACAATATGCCGTTATCGACGGGTATCCTCTTATTTATTATTCGCTCAAAGCCTTTGAGGATTGCGCGTTTATCGACGGGATAGTGCTTGTGACGCTTGAGGAAGACATTGATTACTGCCGTAAGGAAATAGTTGCCCGTTACGGCTTCGTTAAGGTAAAAAAAATCGTTCCGGGCGGCAGGGAAAGGTACGACTCCGTGTACAACGGACTTGCTGCTGCGGACTGCGGCGGGTATGTGTTTGTCCATGACGCGGCAAGACCGTGTATAAATCCGGAGATTCTGCAAAAATTATATGACGATGTCAGACGTTACGGCGCTTCAGTGGCGGCGGTTTTATCCAAGGATACGGTAAAAATATCGGATTCTAGCGCGTTTGTTTTGGACACGCCCGACAGGGGCAAGGTATGGATCGTTCAGACGCCTCAGGTTTTTACTTCGGCGGAGATTAAGGCGGCATATGACGCCATGATGCGGGACGGGGGCAGGCCGGAAGTGACGGACGACGCTTCCGTCATGGAGAGATACGGAGGCAGGAGGGTCCATTTGTGCGAAACCTCATATACCAACATAAAAGTGACCACCGCGGAGGACCTTTTGACTGTTTCAAATTTTCTGCAAAAAAATTCTACAAACTGACAAAATTGTGTTGACATATTATTTTTCTTTTGTTAGAATAACAAATGTCGCCAAAACAGGCGGCTGAATAATGGAGAGGTACCGAAGCGGTCATAACGGGGCGGTCTTGAAAACCGTTTGTCTTCACGGGCGCATGGGTTCGAATCCCATCCTCTCCGCTAATTGAAACCACTTGATTTTTGAAGTGGTTTTAATAATGCGGTGCGGTTAGAGAAAATACCGCAGGCATACAAAATCATACTTGAATAATTCAGGCGCAGGACTTATGCAGAAGTACCCAAGAGGCTGAAGGGACACCCCTGGAAAGGGTGCAGGTCGTTAATAGCGGCGCGAGGGTTCAAATCCCTCCTTCTGCGTTTGCACACGGAAAAAACAGCGGCTTTTTTGGCAAAAAGATTTTTCGGAGTATTTGTAAAAAATACTAAAAAAATGTAAAAAAGTTGTTGACAAACATTTGACGGTGTGCTATATTTAATAAGCTGTCGCTGAGGGGGAGCCCGCAGCGGAGCGAAGGACCTTGACAATCAAACAGTAATACAACCCTGAAAATTTCTAAA
>CAJTON010000055.1 GCA_910577605.1 uncultured Butyrivibrio sp. | reverse complement strand
ATAATTGAAAATTATTATGTTGACGAAATGATATCAGCACTTAATAATTGAAAATATAATTATTTTTCTAACAAATTTTGCTGAAAACAAATTTGAAATGTAATTTTTTTTTAATAATTATATTCTTGAAAGTATGTTAAAATAGGTTCAGGCATATAAGCCTGAACCTTTTTTACGGAGAAAAAGAATGAAACTATCGACCAAGCTCAAAATATCGTTCTGCGTGCTTATCGTGCTGCCCGTGCTGCTTTTTTCGATGGCGCTTATGGGACTGACGGCGTTTCAGATGCGGGAGCTGAAGGCTATCTACAATACGGACAGCGATTCGTACGATATGCTTATCAATTCCACTACTCTGCTCTCTAATTTGTGCAGAACGGAATACGAGCGTCTGGGAGAAACCGCGGAGAATATGCCTGATATGCTTGCGAACGAGGCGTTCCTTGATACGTTCAACAGGGATCTGTCCAAAAAGAGCGCGTTTCTTATTGTGGTAGAAGACGGTCAGTGCACATATTCCGGCAATGAGATTTCTGCGGAAATCCTTTCGCAGCTTACGCGCATAGATTACGGTGAGAATGAGAACGCCGGGATTTATCTGGGCGGCGATTATCAGATGTTAGTCAAGACAGTGCCGTACGAAAGAAACGGCGTTAAAGACGGTACGGCGTATATCGTTATGCAGATACAGAAGATAGTGCCGCAGTTCAAAAGCCTTGTTATGGACGTTGCGATAGCGATAATACTGATTCTCGTGCTTGTAAGCGCCATGTTCAATATGTGGATATACCGTCAGACGGTCAGCCCTATAAAAAGGCTCAAGCTCGCGACCTATAATATAAAAAACGGCAATCTGGATTTCGATATCGAGGTAAAGGGGCATGACGAAATATCCGAGCTTTGCCGTGATTTTGACGATATGCGCAAACGTCTTAAAGAAAACGCGGAGGAAACGGTAAGGCTTGACACAGAAAATAAAATTCTCATAAGCAACATTTCTCACGACCTCAAAACCCCGATAACCGCCATTAAAGGATACGTCGAGGGTATTATGGACGGCGTTGTGGATTCCGATGAGAAAATGGAGCGCTATATCAGGACGATATACAATAAGGCGTGCGATATGGATAAGCTTATCAATGAGCTTACCTTTTATTCCAAAATAGATACGGACAGGATCCCGTACAATTTCGCGAGGATAAACGTGACGGATTATTTTGACGACTGCACCGAGGAGCTTGGAGTGGAGCTTGAGTCGGAGGGCATCGAGCTGATATACGACAACCGTATCGCGCCAGATACGCGTATAATTGCCGACGTCGAGCAGCTTAAACGCGTCATCAACAACATAGTAAGCAATTCGGTCAAGTATATGGACAAGCCCCGCAAGAGGATCTCCTTTCTTCTTGACGAGGACGACGATTATGTAAGAATAGATATTGAAGACAACGGCAGAGGTATAGCGGGCAAGGATATAGGGCATATTTTCGACAGGTTTTACAGGGGCGACGCGTCGCGCAGTACGGCTCAGGGAGGCAGCGGAATAGGACTTTCGATAGTCCGTAAGATAATCGACGACCACGGCGGCATGATAAGCGTTGACAGCGTCCGCGGCGAAGGGACGGCCATGCACATAAGCCTTCTTAAATATAAGGAAACGCCTCCGCGCCCTAAGCGGATAACATATTGAAAGGACAGGTGGATATGAGCAGAATTTTGATCGTTGAGGATGAGAAAAGTATAGCGGAGCTTGAGAAGGATTATCTTGAGCTTAACGGCTTCGAGGTCGTGATTTCCACGGACGGGACGGACGGGCTGAGCCGCGCGTTAAGCGAGGAATACGATTTGTTTATATTGGATATAATGCTGCCGGGGATCGACGGCTTTGAGATATGCGAGCAGATCCGGGAGATAAGCAACGCTCCGATAATAATGGTCTCCGCCAAGAAAGAGGATATAGACAAAATCAGGGGACTCGGCGTAGGAGCCGACGATTACATGACAAAGCCGTTCAGTCCAAGCGAGCTTGTCGCACGCGTGAAAGCGCATCTTGCCTGCTATGACAGGCTTGTAGGGGAATTTACGCCGCAGAATGACGTTGTGGAGATACGGGGAATCAAAATAGATCTGACGGCGCACCGTGTTTTTGTAAACGGAGAGGAAAAGCTCTTTACGACCAAAGAGTTCGACCTTCTTTTGTTTCTTGCCAGACATCCTAACCATGTCTACACCAAGGAAGAGCTTTTCAAGGAAATATGGGATATGGAGTCAGTGGGCGACATTGCCACTGTCACCGTACATATAAAGAAGATACGCGAGAAGATAGAGTTTGACACCTCGCGTCCGCAATATATTGAAACAATATGGGGCGTGGGGTATCGGTTTAAGGTTTGAAAAAGGCAGAATTATATGGAAATGGACGAAACGATCATCATCAAAAAGGATGCCGTAAAGCTGGTGCGCAAACGGTTAAAGGAATTGCTCGGACCGTTGGGGTTCCAACCTCGTCCGGATGAAAAAAACTGTCTGGTGCGCATTAGGGAGGAATTGATCGACGAGGTCAGTCTGAGGACGGACGGCACGCATTTGTCGCCTTGTTTTCATATTTATTACAGAAAGGCGCCTTTTACGAGTGTGTATGTGGATTTAGTCAACGGTTCTCTGTGGCGCGTTATGAAGGAGCGTGAACAGATCGATGCGAAGCTCTGGTGGGAGACGGAAATCCCTCCGAAAGGTTCTTATTATTACAGGACGGAGCATTTCGAGAATGTGTGGAAGGACGTGGCGCTTGCGCTAGAGAGTTATATACTGCCGTATATGGATGCCATGAGCGTAAAGAAGCTGCTTTCATTTATGGTAGAACATAATAGGCGGGAGGAAGATTTTTTTCGGGTCCGTCAGATAGTATACTTTTCGGACAAATATTTTGCGTGCATGGATCAGGCTGCGGTATACGGCGTTGGAATGTGGATAGAGGGGCGTTACTCTGAAGGACTGCCGTATATTATCTTTGCTCAGAATAAATATCGTGAGCATATAAGACCGCATGAGTTGGAAAAAGAGCAGTTTAACGAGGGACGCGTGTTGGGAGTATTGGACACGCTGATCGATATTTATGAGAGAAAACCGCAGGAACTGGGAAACACCGTCCGCCAGTTGACGGATAAGATCGCCTTAAACTGGGCGGACTATATGATGTGATGTGTGAAATCATTTTTCAAATTCCGCTTGAGTGCTATATTCAAAAATGCCGTGCGCTGGCAACAAGGTTGCTTTTACGGTGCCGGAGACGGCTTAAGGTATGGACGTATCCGGTAAAATATGGTATAATATAAGTAGGTAACGAGCAGTGCAAAAACGGACAGAGGCAGACCTGCTGCTTGCAGCAAGGGCTGACTATGGATGTTTTTATAGGGCGACAGCCCGTTCAACGAGGAAAACGCAGTTTTTCGAGTGGCACTGTGTTATGGTGTGTTTCCGGAGGAGGGATGCGTTATGAAAAAATATGTCAGGATCGCTTTTGAAGTCGAGGCTGTCAAATATGAGGTCGGAAAAGGAATAGAGGACGGGTTCCGACCTCTGTCGGACGTGATAACACAGGGCTTCGTCACAAAAGATAACCTTGTGCAGGTCACCGGAGAAAACGGCGTGATAATGTGTCCGTTTGTTACAAGCAGACGCGGGGCTATATTTATCCGCGAAGGAGATTACGTTATAAAGGAGAGCAGCGGCGATAAGCATTGCTGCGGCGGGGATGTTTTCGCAAAACGTTTCCGCGGAATCGACGAATGAAGCCGGACATAGTGTATGAGGACGGAAACATAATCATATGCAATAAGCCGGCAGGCATTGCCTCCCAATCGGACCGCTCGTTTGACGCGGACTTGTTGGGAGGCGTTAAGACATACCGGAGTGAGCGCGGGGATAAAGGCGACACTTTTATCATAAACCGTCTGGACAAGCCCGTGGGAGGTCTTGTGCTTTTTGCGCTCAACAAAAAAACGTCGGCGGCGCTTTCAGCCATGTCGGGGGCGCACTCGATCGAAAAATGTTATTATGCGGTGGTATGCGGAGTTTCAGAGCCGAAAGGCGCGTATAACGACTGGCTTATTAAGGAATCGAAGGAGAACTATTCCAAAGCCGTGCCGGAGGGAACGCCGGGCGCGAAAAAGGCTGCGCTTAATTATGAGACTGTGAATTCGCGGATGATCGACGGCGTTATGTATTCACTTGTGAAAATAAAGCTTCACACCGGGCGCCATCATCAGATAAGAGTGCAGTTTGCGTCGCACGGACACGCAATTTACGGCGATACCAAATACAATCCGGCGTTTGCGGGAAGAAGGGGCGTTACGCCCGCGCTTTTTGCTTATATGCTGTCATTCAACAACCCGTCGGGAGCGGAGCGCGTAAGCGTTGAGATAAAGCCGAAAGGCGGTGTCTGGCAGGAGTTTGAAGGATATTTTTAATTATATATTACATAAAAATCCAGCCTGAATATTTTGAAAAAAGCTGCGGATAATTTAAATAACTACTGTCTGCGGAGCGTGGTTATGAATAAATCGGCGGCTTATAAACTGAAAATCGTGCTCATTTATGTGGGCGTTACTGTTGGAGTGTGTCTGGCGATAAAATATATTTTGCCGTTGGCAACTCCGTTTGTAATTGCGTTGCTGGTGGCGGTGGCTATCGACAAGCCGGTCACGTTTCTGACCAAAAAAGTTCACTTAAAGAGAAATCTCAGTTCCGGACTTATAATAATACTTGTTTTTGCGGCGATAGGCGCGGCGCTTTTTTTCGGGGGACGGGCGCTCATACGTCAGATAAACAGCTTCGCGGCTAATTTTGACAGCTATTACGAGAATTTCACGCATTTCGTAGAGGGCTGCTGCGATAATGTGGACACGTCCTTTAATTTAAGCAGCGGAACGAGCTATGAATTTGTGAACGAGCAGATGACAAGAACGGTTGACAGCATAGCGCAGAAGGCGGGACCTGTGATAATGAACGGTTCGCGCAGCTTTATGACATGGTTCACGCTGTTTTTTACGGCGTTTACCTTCTGTATAATGGCGACGGCTTTTTTCAGCAGGGATATGGAAAAAATGCGCTATACGGTCAAGGAGTCCGTGTTCCGCAACGAGCTGGCGTTTGTGACGGAGCATCTGAAAAATATTCTTGGAACATATTTGAGGACGCAGCTTATTATAATGTTCCTAACTTGCGTAGTATGTACCGTGGGACTTTACCTGCTTGGAAATCCTTATGCGCTGCTGCTCGGAATACTGATAGGAATAATAGACGCGTTTCCGATACTGGGGACGGGGACGGTTTTTTTGCCGTGGACGCTTGTTCTTCTGATAATGGGGCGTTTTAAGACGGCGGTGTTTATTTTTATAATATACCTTATCTGCTATTACGGAAGGGCATTTCTTGAGCCTAGGCTCATGGGAAATAAGCTGGAGATATCTCCGATAATAATGCTTGTTTCTTTGTATGCCGGTCTTCTGCTCTTCGGTATAAGCGGGGTGATAACGGGACCGATAGCCGCGCTTCTGATAAAGGAAATTTCGGCGGTCTTCGTTAAAAGCGTAAAAATGCGATCCTCCTGAGCCGGGAGCGGCGGGGGATGCCGAATATATATCCCGCGCGGCGGCTTGCGGGGATGTTAGGAGCAAAAATGGTATTCAGTTCTGGCGTATTTTTATTTATATTTCTTCCGGTGGTGCTGCTGGCGCACACGCTCATAAAAA
>CAJTON010000054.1 GCA_910577605.1 uncultured Butyrivibrio sp. | reverse complement strand
CATCATGGTTCGCGCACATTCGCCAAATGTCTGCTCCGCAGCCGCTTGGCTCATTATGTTCGCGTATATTATTCCATATAGCAGTGCCACTCGGAAAACTGCGTTTTCCTCGTTAAACGGGCTGTCGCCCTATAAAAACAGCCATAGTCAGCCCTTGCTGCAAGCATCAGGTCTGCCTCTGTCTGCTTTTGCACTGCTCGTTGCTTGCGCTTATTATACCACACCTTAAATCAAAAGTACAGAACAAAATCGAATATTTGTTCTGTACTTTTATATTATATGCTATTATTTTTATATGATAGTCGTCTCGGCGATTTTTCAGGGGTAAAGCACACCGCGCCTGCCCGTAATGCAGACATCTTTACTAAATCATTTTTCCGCTTTATCGGCGGAACAAAGAAAAATTATTCTGAAACTTTTAAATACCATGCATAATTAAAAGAAAGGACTAAGACTCTATACGCTCAAATACCATATCGTACCCGTCGCATCCGTAATTGAGCGAACGGTTCACCCTGCTTATCGTAGCCGTTGACGCCCCTGTCTTCTGCGCGATCTCCATATACGTCTTGTTCTGCCTCAGCATATGGGCCACCTCATACCGCTGCGCCATTGAAACAAGCTCGTTTACGGTGCATACGTCCTCAAAAAAACGGTAGCACTCCTCTTTGTTCTGAAGCGTAAGTATCGCCTCAAAAAGATGATCAGCTTCCTCTGTTCTTATATTTTTACTCATAAAATCCACCTCTGATTTTTCTTGCAGTATAGTTACCGTACTTTTATCTTGTAAAATTTTATCATATTAAAGCGGATAAGTCCAGCAAAAGAACATGCCGTTATGCGTTCAGCACATATTTTTCAAGTATATAAGCTATTCCGTCCTCGTCGTTACCGGGCGCTATAATATCCGCGTGCGCCTTCACCTCCGCGTGAGCATTGCCCATAGCCACGCCCATTCCCGCAAATTCAAGCATCGTTATGTCGTTGTATCCGTCTCCGAAAACCATCAACTCTTCTTTTTTTGCCCCAACAAAATCAAGGAGCTTCGCAAGCGCCGAAGCCTTGTTCACGTTCTTCGGCAGAATTTCCAGAAAAAAAGGCTCCGAACGGTACACGTCCATGCGGTCGTGCAGCCTGGCGTAAACCTCAGGCTCGATTTTTGCAAGATAATCTCCGTCTCCGAGCATGAGAAATTTAGGTACCTCATAAGTAAGATATTCCCTCAGATCGTCAACCCTCTTCTGTTCAAGCCCGTTTATCCTCACCTCTATCTCAAGATATTTATCATCAAGATTTTCACTGATAACCGTATCTTTATCATAAGTAAGGATATTAACGCCCTCAGACTTCGCGAGCGCGCAGATTTCTCCGTAATATTCCCTCGGAATAACGCTCTGCCCGATTATTTTTCCGTCCGAATAGCGCTCGATAAGTCCGCCGTTCAGCGCTAACAGAAATCCGCCGTTTTTTTTGAATTCAAGTTCGTCGGCGTAACGCCTGACACCCGGGCGCGGACGTCCCGACGCTATCGCCGCGACGCAGCCCCTCTCCTGCGCCCTGATTATCGCCTCTCTTGTGCGCGGCGTTATCTTTTTCTCCGAATCTGTGAGCGTTCCGTCTATATCAAACGCAAGTACCTTATACTTCATGCTTCAGCCTTTCATTGTTACCGCGCCGCATTCCGGCGCATATTATCGCGGCAATCCCGCCACGGATATATTACACTACTTCCGTCAAAAAATAAACCGATATTTTTCATTTGCGGTTTACAAAAATTCCGTTTAGGTTATACTTAATACAAAAGCATTTATTTTAGCAGGAGGTATTACATATGCCCGGATTTGTAACTCACTATGTGTTCGGCTTAAACGCGTACAAAAATCTTCCGGATCCCGACATAAAAAGAATTATCAAAGAACGCAGAAACGCCTTTAGCCTTGGGCTTCAAGGACCAGATCTGTTTTTTTATTTCATGCCCAGTTCACTCGGCTTCAAGCCTAATATCGCCAACATCATGCACAAAAAACGAACCGGAGATTTTTTCCGGAGCCTTATCGACGCCGTATCTATTTTTGACAAAAAAAAGGACTATGAAATCGCCTACGCATATATTCAGGGCTTTATGGGGCACTATCTGCTCGACACCACTATGCACCCTTATGTATACAGCCGCGTCGGGACTTCCGTTTCCAAGCAGACTTTAGGAATACATTTCGGTCTTGAAACCGATATTGACAGAGAAGTTCTCATGCATTACAAAGGTGTCAGGCAGAACGATTTTTCCCATGTATCGGTCATTTCACTCAGCAAGCGCGAAAAAAACATAATTGCACGTCTTTTAAACAGCGCGATACTCAAAACTTACGGCATTACGATAACAACCACTCTCATCAAGGCGTCCATAGTGAGTTTCGGCATCGAAAGCATCCTGCTCTCCGACCCGAAGATGACCAAGCACCGCTTTATCAGCTTTATCGAAAACCATACCCTCGGCTATGGGCTGGTGTCCCCTCTTCTTGTAAACGAGTGCCGCCATTCCGAGGACCCGTGCAATGAAGCCCACCGCGAATGGGTAAATCCGTGGGAGCCTTCCATGCGGGGAACTTCCTCGGTGTTTGAAATGCTCGACAGCCTGCAAAACAAGTATGTCCGCTATATGGAAAGCATGGACCGCGCCCTTAACGATTCGCACGATATGCTTCAGGACGACAGTCCCGCTATCCTCTCACTGCTGGGCAACAACTCGTACAGCAGCGGCTTTGATTGCAGAAAAAGAATCGCGAGGGAGCCTTGACTCCCCCGCGGTCATGTGTGTCTGATTTCTTAACGGCGTTATTTATATTTTTCAGCCTGCTCCCTGATAAGCGCTCCGTCCTCAAAATAATTTATTTTCATAGCACCACGCACTTCGGCAAGCGTATGCGCGGCAACTTTCTCCGCTTTCTCGCTTCCCGCCTTGAGAATCTCGTAAACCGCGGGAATATCTTTTTCCCAGACCTTTC
Organism: uncultured Butyrivibrio sp.; assembly: GCA_910577605.1. Lineage (GTDB taxonomy): Bacteria > Bacillota > Clostridia > Lachnospirales > Lachnospiraceae > Eshraghiella. The sequence goes on along the minus strand of CAJTON010000054.1, from coordinate 3,044 downwards.
GGCGCTCTCTTATCGGCGCAAGCACCGACTGCATGACGTTATTGAGGAATTTTTTTACCTTAACGTCTCCTAGACCGCCTCTCTTATAGTGTGCTTTAAGCTCTTCAAGCCCGTCGTATTCCGGCAGGTACTCCTCAAAATGCTCTTTTGTGCTGAAAGCGTCAAGATAAATAAACACGGGATTTCCCTCGACTTCTCCCGGGTCCTCCACACGCAGATGATTCGGGTCGGTAAACATCGACATGATCTTTTTGCGCACATCCTCCTCGGTATCCGCAAGATAGATGCAGTTTCCGAGCGACTTACTCATCTTTGCCTTGCCGTCCGTACCGGGAAGTCTTAAGCACGCCTTGTTGTCTGGCAGAAAAGCCTCCGGCTCCACAAGCGTATCGCCGTAAACGGCATTAAATTTATGCACTATCTCCCTCGTCTGCTCTATCATAGGCAGCTGATCGTCTCCCACGGGTACGGTCGTCGCCTTAAACGCGGTAATATCCGCCGCCTGACTTATGGGATATGTGAAAAATCCCACCGGTATGCTCGCCTCAAAATTGCGCATCTGTATCTCGGATTTTACCGTAGGATTGCGCTGAAGCCTCGACACCGTAACAAGGTTCATATAGTAAAAGGACAACTCCGTAAGCTCCGGTATCATCGACTGGATAAGTATCGTCGTCTTCTTCGGATCAAGCCCGCAGGCAAGATAATCAAGCGCCACCTCTACTATATTCTGTCTTACCTTCTCCGGATTATCCGCATTGTCGGTAAGCGCCTGCGCGTCCGCGATCATAATATAAATATCATCAAATTCTCCCGAATCCTGCAGCTCCACACGTCTCTTGAGCGACCCGACATAATGCCCAACATGCAGCCTTCCGGTCGGTCTGTCACCCGTCAAAATAATTTTACTCATTTCCAATACAACCTCTCACTCTGATTCGCCGCAGATCCGCAGATTCAAATAACGGCTCTTTAATTATATATTAAAGAGCGAAAAAGTCAAGATGGGGTGTAGCGCAACCGCTACATAAAATAAGCAAAAATATACTTCGGATGACAAGGTCTTGGCAACGGGAAACCCGTACATAAAAGAATTTCAATCCGCGCTCCCGCACCGGGAGCGACATGAGTTCGAGCGAGGCGAGGTCAAAGTTTGAGGGGAGTTTCAATCCTCACTCCCACACGGGGAGCGACATCCTCCTGCTCATCGATGAGGTCGGTCTTGTCTGGTTTCAATCCGCGCTCCCACACGGGGAGCGACATCACGATCACCATCAATAAAAAGAGCGTGGAAATTTCAATCCTCGCTCCCTCACGGGGAGCGACACATGACTGGTTTTGTAGAGCAGGCATTACAGCATATTTCAATCCGCGCTCCCTCACGGGGAGCGACGATGGCGGACATTCATCCGAAAGGAGTTTGTTTATGATTTCAATCCTCGCTCCCACACGGGGAGCGACCTAAAACGTCCTCCAAGGTGTCCCAAATCTCAAAAATTTCAATCCTCGCTCCCACACGGGGAGCGACAATAAAGCTACAAATGAGGTCGCCAAAAAAAGGATTTCAATCCTCGCTCCCACACGGGGAGCGACTTCAATGACGCGGAGGTGGATTGATGGTAAGCAAGATTTCAATCCTCGCTCCCACACGGGGAGCGACTCAACTCTAATAGCGTATGTCCATGCTCTTTAGAATTTCAATCCTCGCTCCCACACGGGGAGCGACCGTAGCATCAAAGCAACTGCCGGATTTATAAAAAAATTTCAATCCTCGCTCCCACACGGGGAGCGACCCGTCAGCGGATAAGTTTGAGCGGTGGATTTTTGATATTTCAATCCTCGCTCCCACACGGGGAGCGACAAAGAAGCCTTTGAAATGATAGGAAAAAGAGCGATTTCAATCCTCGCTCCCACACGGGGAGCGACCATTTGAAGTGCTAAACCGTCTATGTTGTGTTTTAATTTCAATCCTCGCTCCCACACGGGGAGCGACCAGGAGTGCAATAAAGATAATCTTGCCAATAAGGAATTTCAATCCTCGCTCCCACACGGGGAGCGACCGTCACTGAAAAAGCAGATTGATAAGTTAGAGAATTTCAATCCTCGCTCCCACACGGGGAGCGACTGATTTCGGGAATGGGTATTTTACGGTCATTGTTATTTCAATCCTCGCTCCCACACGGGGAGCGACTGTTTTGCTTGTTGCGATTGTATGTTTGCTGATAAATTTCAATCCTCGCTCCCACACGGGGAGCGACTCATCTATTCTCCAAAATACATAGATACCGCTTGAATTTCAATCCTCGCTCCCACACGGGGAGCGACGGGAAAGGAGATGTGATAAATGGCTAGTATAGGAATTTCAATCCTCGCTCCCACACGGGGAGCGACTTTATTGACTTTTCCGGCGTGATAATATATATTAGATTTCAATCCTCGCTCCCACACGGGGAGCGACAATGCCTATTATTATAGGAAGTAGAGAAACTAAAATTTCAATCCTCGCTCCCACACGGGGAGCGACTTCCAGATATCGAAACAGCAGAGAATATATTGAGTATTTCAATCCTCGCTCCCACACGGGGAGCGACAAGAGCGATAATAAAATATAATACAATAATATGTCATTTCAATCCTCGCTCCCACACGGGGAGCGACGTAGCGGACAGGCTTAATCTCTCAAAGCCTGTATCAATTTCAATCCTCGCTCCCACACGGGGAGCGACAAAATACACAAGCGATTTTTCACGCAAACGACATTATTTCAATCCTCGCTCCCACACGGGGAGCGACAGTATTAATGTGGAATTTGAGCCTAACGAAATTGATTTCAATCCTCGCTCCCACACGGGGAGCGACCATTTTCAACCGCCGAAAGAGTTCCATCAATCTTATTTCAATCCTCGCTCCCACACGGGGAGCGACTGGCTAACCTTTTACGGATAGCCGAAAAGTCGCAGATTTCAATCCTCGCTCCCACACGGGGAGCGACAACCGATTTTAAGATCCGGTCCTTTTGCCTTCAGGATTTCAATCCTCGCTCC
>CAJTON010000053.1 GCA_910577605.1 uncultured Butyrivibrio sp. | reverse complement strand
GTTTACGACCTCCGCGAGAGTTTCCTTCTGCATCGACTTCATATTTTCTCTCACACGGTCAAAAATAACGATGGTCGCGTTTATCGAATAACCTACGATCGTAAGCATACATGCTATAAACGTGGTTCCAACATTCGTTCTCGATATGGCGTAAAAGGCTATCACCGCAAGAACGTCATGCACGAGCGCCATGATCGCGCTTGTCGCGAACTTGACGTCCCTGAATCTTATCCAGATATACAAAAGCATACATACGGTAGCGACTACGACCGCGATGACCGCGTCCCTTCTCATCTCCGAGCTTACCGTCGCGCCTATGCTCGTCCAGCTAAGCTTGTTCTTGTCCGTCGTATCCACATTGAATTTATCCTTGAGGACCTTGTTCATAGCCTCTCTCTGAGTGTCGTCCAAAGTCTGAGTCTTAAAAACTATGGTTCCCGAATTCTTTACTATCTGCTGCTGAACGGTCTTTACTCCGGTAGCCTCTCTGATAGCGGGAATGATCTCGCTCTCGACCTCGTCCAAAGTATATTCCTTGTCAAAGGTAACGCTCGTCGATGTTCCTCCCGAAAACTCAAGGTCAAAATTGAATATTCCCTTGCCGTTTGCTCCGTTTACAACCATGAAAGCGACTCCCGCCGCAACAATAAGTCCCGAAACCGCAAAGCATATCTTTCTTTTGCCCAGAATATTCATGGACGGTCTGTCCTTCGTCACGCCATACATGCCGATCTTATTGCAGCCGCAGTGATAAAGTATAAGAAGCACCCATCTCGTCACAAGAAGCGACGTGATCATTGACAGCGCGGTACCGATTCCGAGAGTAAGCGCAAAGCCTCTTACCGGACCGGTTCCGATAATTCCGAGAACTATCGCCGCGATAAGCGTCGTCACGTTGCCGTCCACGATCGCGGAAAGAGCTTTCTGGAAACCTATCTTCATCGCGTTGCGGACTGTTTTGTCCGTACCAAGCTCCTCTCTTATACGGGCAAAAATAATTACGTTCGCGTCTACCGCCATACCTATCGAAAGCACGATACCAGCGATACCCGGAAGCGTGAGCGTAAGGTCAAACACATTGAGTATCAGAAGCATCGCTCCGGCATAAACGGCGAGAGCAATATTCGCCGCAAGACCGGGAATCCTGTAATACGCGAGCATGAATATGAATAAAAGCCCGAAGCCTATCGCTCCCGCAATAAGACTGGTCTCTATCGCGCTCTGTCCGAGAGTCGCTCCGACTACCTTTGAGCTTAATTCCTCAAGCTCAACGGGAAGCGCGCCTATCCTTATATATGAGGCGATGCTTTTTGCCGCCTCAAGGGACTGCATTCCCTCAATCACGCCCGAACCGCCGGTAATCGCCGAATTTACGGAGGGAACGCTTATGAAAACTCCGTCGTAATACACGCCGATGGACCATTTTTTGTCATAAGCCTTCTTGGTGGCCTCAGCGAACTTGTCCGTTCCTTCGTCCGTAAGCTCAAACGATACGACGGGCTTTCTGGAGTTATCGTTTTCCATCTGGTATACGCCCTGACAGTCCCTTATATCGTTTCCGGTAAGGATTATTCCTCCGTCCTTTTCTATCTCCTCAAGCTTCCTTTTAAGATGATAGCCGTATAAGGTTTTGCCGTCCTCATCCTTGTATTCCCCGTACTCGTAATTGGCGGTCTTGTCGTCGCTGCCGTACTGCATTATAAAATAAATCGCGCCGGGCTTGCCGATCTCCTCAAGAACGGCGTTCGCGTCGTCCGCTCCGGGAATCTCTATCGTGATCCTGTCGCTGCCCTCAGGATATACCTGAGCGCCGTCGTACTTGCCGAGACGCTGCTGCATCTTGTACACAGTATCCGACAGCTCCTGCGAGGAAACGTCTCCCACAGCCTGATAGGTGATGCTCACGCCGCCTCTGAGATCAAGACCCAGATTAATATTTTTGGCGCTTCCTTTTCCGCCACTGCCCCAGCCGGATACGACCGTGTAGCCGAGCAGCCCCACCATCACGACGACCGCGATGACGGATATGATCTTTTTCCAAGTTTTCATTTCATCCTCCTGAATAACTTTATTGTTTATATTTAGCAATGAACCTCTATGTTTCCGTAATCAGCAGCCGTAACGCCCTCGTCGGCGAGCGCGCATTTTATCATTACCGCGCACTCCACGCGCTTTTGCTGAAGCCTGCACGCGATCCCGTAAGGCTCATCTATGCTGCCGTTAAAATTATACGCGTTTGCCGAGCAGCCCCCGCTGCAGTAGAACTTGCAGAAGCAGTCGCGGCATTTGTCCTTGGTGTACACATTGCTGTAATTGAAATCATGCCTTATATCCGGTCTGACTATTCCGTCGTCAACATTTCCCATCAGAAATTCTTCGTGTCCCACGAACTGATGGCAGGGATAAAAATCTCCCCACGGCGTGACCGCAAGGTACTCCGTACCGCAGCCGCAGCCCGAAAGTCTTTTATATACGCACGGTCCTCCGGTAAGGTCTATCATAAAATGAAAGAAATTAAAGCCTCTTCCTTCTTTTTCGCGCCTGATCATTTCCGCCGCGAGCTTATCGTATTCCTCAAAGATCTGCGGAAGATCCTCCTCGCGCAGCGCATAGTCCTCCGATTCCTCCGCCACTACAGGCTCCACGGATATCTGCTTGAAGCCCATGTCCGCAAGGCTCAGCACATCCTTTGAAAAGTCAAGATTATTGCGCGTAAACGTGCCCCTCACATAATAATTTGTCTGGTTCCTGCTTTCCGCCGCCTTGACAAACTTGGGCATTATCAGGTCGTAGCTGCCCGCGCCGTTTCTGAAGGGTCTCATAAGGTCGTGTATCTCCCTGCGCCCGTCAACGCTCAGCACAAGGTTCCCGCATTCTTTGTTCACAAAGTCAAGCACCTCGTCGTTGAGCAGCACTCCGTTTGTCGTCATCGTAAAGCGGAATTTCTTGTCATGGACGCCCTCAAGCTCTCTGCCGTATCTTACGATCTCCTTGACTACATCAAAATTCATAAGCGGCTCGCCGCCGAAAAAATCGACCTCAAGATTGCGCCTTTGTCCCGAATTAGCGACCAGAAAATCAAGCGCTTTCCTTCCGACCTCAGCGCTCATAAGCGCGCGCCGTCCGTGATATTCCCCTTCCTCCGCAAAGCAGTATTTACAGGCAAGATTGCAGTCGTGCGCTATGTGCAGACACATGGCCTTTACGATATTGTCCTTAGCCTTCTGTTCCGTAAACTTTTCAATGAAAGGCTCATAAATATCCCCGGTAAAAAGCTCCTCGGCATCTTTAAGCGCCTTTACTTCGTCATACGCCTCTGAGACGGCTTCGGCGGAGTATTTTCCGGCAAGCATTAATGCTATATCTTCCTTACTGTTTTCTTCAAACAAAGGAATAACATCATACGCAACGTCGTCCACAACATGAACCGACCCGCTGTTAACGTCGAGTACGATATTGTAGCCGTTGTTTTTATACTGATGTATCACAATTATCCTCCGGTATTTATTATCCAAACACACAGATAAGAGAGTGTCGAAATCCTCCACACTCTCTCACAGTCTGATAACGCTCGATAAATTATTTATTCTCACAGCTCTGGTTGCCCACCGTGCAGGAGGTCTTGCAGGCGGACTGGCAGGAGGTCTGGCACTCGCCGCAGCCGCCCTTCTTAGCTGTCTCCTTAAGATTCTTGGTATTGATCGTCTTAATATGCTTCATTTGTCATAATCTCCCTTACAAAATAGAAATATAGGAGATTATAGCATAAAACGGACAATAATTAAAGTCTTTTTTGCAAAAATATTTACCTTCCCTGAAGACCGCCGTTAAATATGACCGCCCGGCTACCCTTGAGCGCATGCAGAAGCACAAGTCCGAGCATTCCGCACGATATAACTTCTCCCGCTCCCACCGTAAGCATAAGGAACCAGTAAGCGTCCGGCACCTCGTAGGCGGTTATCAGCACCCACGGCACGATAAGCATATTCGCGATTATCGGCGGCAGGGGCGAAAGCCATTTGAACCATTTGACGGAAGCTCTTCCGATAAGATACGTTCCCAACGCGCCAATCAAGGTCGCTACCGGTCCGAAGGCAATATCAAGCGCTGCCGCGCCCGTCAGGAGGTTAGCCAGAAGACAGCCTATTGTAAGTCCCGGTATCGCCGCCGGCGTCAAAAAAGGAAGTACGGTAAGAGCTTCAGAAAAGCGGACCTGAACGGCTCCGTTTGCAAGTCCGAGCACGTTGGCAAGAAGCGTCAGTACGACGTAGAGAGCGGCAATGACAGCCGCCTGAGTGACGAAAAAAACCTTTTTGTTTCTCATAATTCAAATCTCCTTAGTTTTGTTTAACGTGTGGATGGTTACGAACACACGGTTTTGCCGGAACAATGCATCTGTCCGGCTTATTTGAAATTATTCTTTTTACATATAGTAGGAAATAATGTTTTGCTCCCTAAATAGAGATCCACCAGCATACTCCGTACCTGTCAATAACAGTGGCGCAGCATTTGCTCCACGGCAGCTCGTGAATCGCGTCAATAACAACTCCGCCGTCGCTCAAAACATCAAACGCGCGCCGAACGCTTTCTTCGGTCCCCATCTCAAACACATTAAAAGTCATCGTTTCCCACTTCATTTTGTGGACAAACTCTACATCGCAGGGATTTTTCGCTTCGCTTACCGCCAAAAAGCCCTCGCCGTTAACTGATAATTCACAGTGCTCGTAAGCAGTCCCGGCTTCATCTTTCATTTCAAGCGTTATTTCAGCGCCGAAGGCTTTACAGTATGTTTTTGCCGCCTCCATACTGTTTTTAACATAAACCTGAGTATAATTTTTCATATATGTTATTTCTCCTACACAAAAAGAATAAATTCACGGTTCTCACTCTAACATAAAATCTATTAACTTTCAAGCGATTAAAAAAGCTTTACGATTTCTTTTGCTTCATGGAAGGCAGCCAACTCTTCAACCGCGGAATTAATGCCTTTGCAATCATTGAAACCGGAATTGAAGCTTGTCGTTTATCAAAAATTTCTATCAAACCTCATTACAGTTTCACGGTTAAGCTCGTCATTATATATATCCGACTCAAAAAACTTTCCACCGCAAGCATTCTTTAGATATCCTTCTTTTAATTCCATGCCCATAAAGGCAGGGTAATTATAGCCTTCAGCATCGGATATGCCATAAACGGCCGCCTCTTTAAAACCAAACTGCGGATAGTATTCCGGTCTTCCAAAAAATAGAATAGCACCGAAACCAAGCTTTTGGGCTTTCTCTATCATTGCGCGAATGAGGGCCTGTCCAATGCCTCTACGCTGATATTCGGGGAGTACGCTCAACGGACCAAAATTAAGGACAGGAAGCATATAGCTTTCCTTTTTAACAACCGCTTTACTGCAAATAATGTGTCCGACTATCGTTCCGTTTTTTAGTTGCGCAACTAAACTCAATTCAATAATGCCATCACGCTGCCTTAACTCATGAACCATCCAATGTTCATAAGGACATCCAATTTTACCACGCAGTATCCTCTCGGGATAATTAAATGCTGCTCTTGTTATTTCTTCTACTTTTCGGTAATCCTTTTCTTCTTCCCGTCTGACTATTATATGTTCCATTTGAGATTCTCCGTAAATTCAGATTTGTCGTTCTAACATATAGCCATTATATGCCTAATTTGTAAGTTTTTCAACTGCAACGGCTTCCCAGATGATCTATTACTATTCGGCGACTTTTACGCAACTTGGCGATGACATTTTGTTGCACCTTTTAACCATTCCTTTCGGAGCTATGCACACCCTTCAAACCTAAAATTAAAAAGTACATAACCAAAAAGTTCCTCCGGCGACCGTTTCTCGGTTATCGTAGAATCTGATTTGTTAAAAGGTATACGAAAGCCCATGCAAATAGGGTCTTTTACAAAAAGAAATTGGACACCCGCTTCGATACTCATTGTATCAAAACTGGTGTCCAGTTATGTCTAAGCACTACAAAAAAGATATTTTCAGCGGTTTAGTGTTGAGAGTTGTCCTCTCACAATATCAAATACTATATTGTCTTTATCATTGCGATTTTTTCATGTGTAATATCGACTTCGTAAACAAAACCTTTTCTTTTATATAATCTGATTGCATTGAAATTATTCTTGTAAACATGAAGTCTCATTTTTCTCAGACCCATATTCTTAAAATATATTACAGCAAAATCTATGATGCAACTGCCAATTCCATTTCCGCGAAAATCGGGTGCAACAGCAAAATAAGAAAAATGTCCGCAATCTTCTTCTCTAATTGAAAGGGCACATCCACCAATGTAAGTGTCGCCTACTTTATAAGCAAAAACTTTTCTTTTTCCACTATTTATAGACTCTGATAGCTTGCTTGGAATATCCCAAAAAGATACGCACTTATCAAGATCGTTTATGGTTAATTCAATGATGCTATCGTCAATCTCTTTCTTCATTGGTTTTTCTCCATTACATTTTTTAGAATGTACTGTGTTTTTTGAAAAGGTCAAATAACAAGGAAAACGACAAGTTTTATTATGTCAAAACCTGTCGTTTTCTGATGCAGTCGGCGGGACTTGAACCCGCACCCAAGCAATATGGACTAGATCCTTAGTCTAGCGCGTATGCCAATTCCGCCACGACTGCTCAACATTGGCGCTCACTATCAGCGCCGAATGAAATGATACCATAATTAAAAAACAAATGCAAGACTTATTTTGTTTTTTTCGCAAAAAAATATTGAATTCACTTCTTGACACGGCACTCCCCGAATGATATTATAAATAAGCTTGCAGTCGTGGCGGAATTGGCATACGCGCATGATTCAGGTTCATGTGGGGCGACCCGTGCAGGTTCAAGTCCTGTTATCCGCACCATATTGACTGTCCTT
>CAJTON010000052.1 GCA_910577605.1 uncultured Butyrivibrio sp. | reverse complement strand
GTCCATAGAATTTCTCCGTTCTTTAAACCCCGAAAATATTCCAATGCTGTCGGTATTGCTCACAGTATACTATTAAATTATGAACATTTTATGTCTTAGATGTGAAAAATGCCCTATCTTAATCATTGAACTTTGGGCGCAATTAATGTATTATGTAACTATGAATAATAAATCCTTAAAAATACTTGAATACGACAAAATCATATCACGCCTGACGGACCACGCCACCTCCGAACCGGGACGCGCGCTTTGCGCGGGGCTTTCGCCCTCCTCCGACATTGATGAGATAACGCGCTCTCTTAATGTGACGACGGACGCGGTTTCGAGGATCTACAAAAAAGGAAACATTTCCTTCGGCGGACTCAAAGACATACGCGGCTCAATAAAAAGCATGGAGGTCGGGAGTACGCTCGGAATACGCGAGCTTTTGGACATCAGCGCGCTTTTGAACGCCGCTGCCTCCGCAAAGCGTTACGGGGATCCCGGCGACGAAGATAATGCGGCGCGCGACACGCTCTCTGAAATGTTCTCCTCAGTCGAGCCTTTGACGACGGTGAACAACGAGATAAAGCGCTGCATAATCTCCGAGGAGGAGATCGCGGACGACGCTACGCCGGAATTAAAAAATATCCGCCGCCAGATGCGGGTATGCGCCGAACGCATCAAGGGAGAACTTTCCCGTATGCTTAACGGCAGCGAGCGCGCCTACCTTCAGGAGGCTGTAATAACCACAAGGGAGGGGCGCTACTGCGTTCCCGTCAAATCCGAATACAAATCGCAGGTTCCGGGCATGGTGCACGACCAGTCCAAGGCAGGCTCCACGTTCTTCATCGAGCCGATGTCGGTCGTAAAGCTCAATAACGAAATACGCGAGCTTGAGATAAAGGAAAACGACGAGATAGCGAAGATACTCGCCACGCTGTCGGCTATGGCAGGCAATTACACGGCGGAGCTTACCGCCGATTACGAAGTATTGAGCTTCCTTGATTTCGCCTTCGCGAAGGCGAAGCTCTCTTTCAGCTACAAGGGCAGCGAGCCGGTAATGAACACCGAGGGCAGAATAAACATAAAAAAAGGCAGACATCCGCTGATAGATGCCGCCAAGGTCGTTCCGGTCGATATTTATCTCGGAGACAGATACAACCAGCTTATAATAACCGGGCCGAACACCGGAGGCAAGACCGTAACGCTAAAGACCATCGGACTTTTTTCTCTGATGGCGCAGGCCGGACTTCATATTCCCGCCTTCGACAATTCGGAGCTTACGGTTTTCGGGGATATTTTTGCCGACATAGGCGACGAGCAGAGCATAGAACAGAGCCTCTCGACTTTTTCCTCCCATATGACGAATATCGTTCAGATACTTGAGAAGGCTGACTCGGACTCTCTTGTGCTTTTTGACGAGCTATGCGCCGGAACGGACCCCACGGAGGGCGCCGCTCTCGCGATATCCATACTCACAAGCCTCCGCAAGCTGAGAGTGACAACAGCCGCGACTACGCATTACAGCGAGCTTAAGATATACGCACTTTCGACGGATGGCGTTGAAAACGCCTGCTGCGAGTTTGATGTGGCGACGCTCGCCCCGACATACAGGCTTTTGATCGGGATCCCCGGCAAAAGCAACGCTTTCGCGATATCGGGAAAGCTCGGTCTTGCCGATCACATAATCGAGGACGCGAAAGCCGCCCTCGCCTCCGAGGATAAAGCCTTTGAGGACGTTATCGCGGAGCTTGAGGAGAGCCGTGTCAGAATAGAACGTGAAAAACTTGAGATCGAGGAATACAAAAAAGAAATCGAAGCTCTCAAAGCAGAGCTTAAAACCAAAAACGAACGCCTTGACGAGCGTTCCGAGTCCATAATCCAAAAAGCAAGGGACGAAGCCGCAGAGCTTCTGCGCGACGCCAAGGAGACCGCCGACGAAACAATACGGAACCTCAACCGCGCGCAGGCCAAAGGAATGAGCATGGCGGAGCTTGAGGAGGAAAGGCGAAGGCTTAAAAACAAGCTCGACAAGGTCGATTCCAAACGCAGCATAAAGACCTCGGCTCCCGCCCGCGTCCACGACGCGAAGGATTTCCACATCGGCGACAGAGTCCATGTGCACAGTCTCAATCTTGACGGCACCGTTCATTCCCTGCCGAACGCGAACGGTGAACTCACGGTGAGCATGGGAATACTTCACTCCACCGTCAATATAAAAGACCTTGAGATCATAGAGGAAGCGTCCGCCGCCGACAGCCTCAAAAACAAAGGCTCCGGCATCGGCAAGCTTCGTATGAGCAAGACTGCGTCCATCTCTCCCGAAATAAATCTCATTGGCATGACGCAGGACGAGGCTTTGCTGGCTCTTGACAAATATCTCGACGACGCTTTTTTGTCACACATCTCTCCCGTCAGGGTCGTGCACGGCAAAGGCTCCGGCGTGCTCCGCAACGCCGTACACAATTTCCTGCGGCGCCAGAAGCATGTCAAAAGCTTCCGCCTCGGCTCGTTCGGAGAAGGCGATTACGGCGTGACTATCGTTGAATTTAAGGAATAGGGGGACATATGCAATGGCAGACAAACAGAAAATACTTATCGTTGACGACGATGAAAATATAGCGGAGCTTATCTCGCTCTACTTGATAAAAGAATGCTTTGAGACAAAGATAGTCAACGACGGCGAAAGCGCGCTCGTGGCGTTTCGGAGCTTTGAGCCGAACCTGATACTTCTGGATCTGATGCTTCCGGGCATAGACGGCTATCAGGTATGCCGCGAGATACGCAAGACGCACAACACGCCTATAATAATGCTCTCCGCCAAAGGTGAGATTTTTGACAAGGTCTTAGGTCTTGAGCTTGGCGCGGACGATTACATGATAAAGCCGTTTGATTCCAAGGAGCTTGTCGCAAGGGTAAAAGCCGTACTGCGCCGCTATACCGCCGCACCCGCGTCCCCTCAGACGCCGGAGCAGACGGGCGAGTTCGTCGAATACCCCGACCTCATAATAAATATGACTAACTATTCGGTCGTTTATATGGGACAGAACATAGATATGCCTCCAAAGGAAATTGAGCTTCTCTACTTCCTCGCCTCGTCGCCGAATCAGGTTTTTACTAGGGAACAGCTTCTCGACAATATCTGGGGCTATGAATATATAGGCGACACCCGCACCGTGGACGTGCATATCAAGCGCCTGCGCGAAAAAATACACGACCACGAAAGCTGGAATATCGGGACAGTCTGGGGTATAGGCTACAAATTCGAGACTCACAGACAGAGGTAGCAATGAAAAACAAACTGATCTATAAATTCATATCGGGCTTCGTCGTATCGCTGCTTATGAGCTTCTTTACAATATCGTTAGCGGTCAATAACATAACCTACCGCCATATGCTCAAAGAAGAATCAAACAAACTTTACCACGAGGCGACCGTTATTGCCGCCAGCTACGGCAGCACCTACTTCGGCGGCAGTCTGTCGCCCGACGCCATACGCAATCAGTTTTACGCTTTGAACGCCTATCTTGACTGCGATATAATGCTGCTCGCCGGAGACGGCAAGGTGATAATAGAAACCTCAGGTCTTGAGCTGGACTATGTTGAAGATTTTGACCCGACCGACGGAGCCGCAGGACATCATCAGATCGGATATTTTTACAACACCTACGACGAAAAACAGCTCACGGTATTTTATCCCGTAGAATACCGCTACGCGGTGCTCGGCTATATAGTCATAAACAAACCCGTTTCGGCAATAAAGGCGGAGGCGGCTTCTGTTTTCAACTACAATTATATAACCCTCGCCATAGCTTTCGGCTTTTCCGGAATACTCATAATTATTTTTTACAAGAGTATAAACAATCCGCTGAATAAGCTGACAAAGGCAACGGCTCTTTATGCCAAGGGAGATTTCTCCGTCAAGACTCGACTTGAGCGCAACGACGAAATCGGCAGACTTGCTGATTCCCTCGACTACATGGCTTCGGAGATAGAAAGCCTCTATGGCTATCAGACCAAATTCCTCGCCAATATATCGCACGATTTCCGCTCCCCTCTCACCTCGATAAAGGGCTACCTTGAGGCAATGCTTGACGGCACGATTCCCGCCCAGATGCAGGAAAAATATCTGCATATCGTGATTTCGGAGACCGAGCGTCTTACAAAGCTGACCAACAACCTTCTCACGATGAACAACTTCAACGAAAACGGCATGGTTCTTGACATCACGGATTTCGATATAATCAAAATAATAAAACAGACCATTGAGACCTGCGAGGGCGAATGCGAGAAAAAGCTCATCAAATTCAAGCTTGTTTTCTCCGAGAAAGAGCTTTATGTGAGCGCCGACCAAAGCAAGATACAGCAGGTAATATATAACCTTATTGACAACGCGATAAAATTCAGCAACAACGATTCCTCAATAATCGTATCCGCCTCCGAAAAAGGCGATAAGATTTCCGTTTCTATAAAAGATTTCGGCATAGGGATTCCTAAGGAAAGCATCTCCAAAATATGGGAGAGATTTTACAAGACCGATCTTTCACGCGGCAAGGATAAAAAAGGTACAGGCCTCGGTCTGTCAATTGTCAAGGATATAATCACCGCCCACAAAGAATACATCGACGTGGTAAGCACGGAGGGCGTAGGCACCGAGTTTATATTCGCTCTGCCTAAGGCAAAATCAGAACGTGAGGAATTTATTTAAACCGATTTATGAGATTTATTTCCAAAATTCAGTGTCTACAATCTAATAAATTACTATTCCTTTAGCAAATCATGTGATTATAATTATAACCAATTTATAATATGATAAAGTATTTATTTAGGCGGTAGGATATGAGTAATGATTCATTTGACGCAAGAATATTTGGGCATAACCTGAGAGAAATGAGAAAATTCAGGAAAATACCGATTTCAAAGCTGGCTCAGAGCATTGATGTCGGCGAACGGCATATAAGCAATCTTGAAACAGGAAATTCCAGTCCGTCGGTGAGCACTCTCGTCGGGCTGGCAAACACGCTCAAGGTATCCGCTGACGACCTTCTCTGCGGCTGTATTGATTATCGCGCCAGCGCAAATACCGCTCTTATGGAGGTCTTCAACGATTTGTCCGACGAGGATCTTGATTTTATTATAGAAATTACAAAGGTCATAAAGAAATACATACATCTGAAGGAATACAACAACCGTATCAAAGAAGAGTCCAAGTAGGTCCGCACCGTTATTTATTCCATTCGAATGTTCGCGGCTCTCCGGACATCTTCAGTCCGAAAAAATCATTCTGGCGAAGCGCCTCATAGAGGACTATCGCCGCCGCGTTGGACAGATTAAGCGAACGTATATCTCCCCACATCGGAATCCTGACCGCGGTATCCTGATATTCTTTAAGAATGCTCTCGGGGATCCCGGCGCTCTCTTTCCCGAACATTATGTAGCAGCCGTCCTCGTAGCGCACGTCGGTATAACAGCGCGCCGCCTTGGTGGTCGCCATATATATGACAGCCTTTGGATTTCTTTTGATAAAATCATTGAAATCATCATAAACAGTCACATCAAGCCTGTCCCAGTAATCCAGTCCGGCTCTTTTAAGCATCTTGTCGTTTATACGGAAACCCATCGGCTCGATAAGATGGAGCCTTGTACCCGCGGCGACGCAGGTACGCCCGATATTTCCGGTATTTGCGGGCATCTCCGGCTCAAGTAAAACAATGTTCAGCATCTTATTTGCCTTCCGTAATGGAAATATCAAATTCCACAAGCTTATCTCCGTCATAAGTCATGGGAATGCATATATTCTGAGCGTATATACGCTCAATTTTGAAATTTCCCTGAACTATCGCGGGCGGCGTAATGTCGATAATCACGTTTTTGGTGGAAAGCACCGTGGCGGCGTTTCCAAGTATCATATTTCCAAGCTCGCTGAGCGCGCTCTTTGAAAGCTCGTCAAGCTCGGTAACCGTCATCATGCACATTTTGGACGCAACGTCAAGCGCCACATCCCTGTGAAACGCAAGAAGCACCTGTCCCCCAAGCTGCCCCGTAACGCCAAGACAAATTACTATCGAGGTATCGTCAAACGCCGTCGTCTTAACATACGGCGTTCCCGCAGTAAGCTTAATACCGCACGCAGTCTGCATTACGCTGGACGCAGCCACCAAAAAGGGATTAATGTATTGAATGTTCATCTGTGCCATATCTTTTTCCTCCTTGATTATCTAAGCGTGTTAATAAAAATTTCCAGTCTCTCCATAGCCGTTTTAAGATTTTCAAGAGAACTTGCGTAAGACATTCTTAAAAATCCCTCTCCGCTTGCCCCGAACGCCGTTCCCGGAACGACCGCCACGCGCTGCTCCTCAAGAAAACGCATCGCGAATTCGTCCGACGTAAGCCCGAACTGAGCTATATTCGGGAAAATATAGAACGCTCCGAAGGGCTCAAAGCATTTTAACCCCATCTCGCGCAGTCTGCCAAGCATAAATCTACGCCTTCCGTCATATTCCGAACGCATTTTAGCGACCTCGTCGTCACATCCCCGAAGTCCCTCTACCGCAGCATACTGGCTGTTTGTAGGCGCGCACATTATCGCAAACTGATGTATTTTTACCATCTGACTCAGTATCAGCTTCGGTGCGCAGGCATATCCGAGTCTCCAGCCCGTCATTGCGTGGGATTTGGAAAAACCGTTTATTACCACGGTGCGCTCCTTCATCCCGTCTATCGAAGCTATGGAACAATGTTTTCCGCAGTATGTAAGCTCCGAATATATCTCGTCCGAAACTACAAAAATATCTTTTTCAATACAGATACGGGCTATCTCCTCAAGCTCCTGCCCCGTCATCACCGCCCCCGTCGGATTGTTGGGAAACGGCAGCACAAGGATCTTGGTCTTAGGCGTTATCGCGTCCAGAAGCTCCCGCGCCGTCAGCTTGAACTCGTTTTCTTCCTGCAAATCAACAATGACCGGAACTCCGTCTGCCAAAACCACACACGGAAGATATGAAACGTAGCTCGGCTGCGGTATTATGACCTCGTCGCCGGGATTCAGCATAGCCCTGAACGCAAGGTCTATCGCCTCGCTTCCTCCGACAGTCACAAATATTTCACCGTCAGGCTCATATGACAGACCGTAATGTCTGTTCAGATAATTGCTTATCTCCGCCCTCAGCTCTTTCAGTCCCGAATTGCTTGTATAATATGTCCTTCCTTTTTCGAGGGAGTATATCCCCTCCTCCCTTATTCTCCACGGCGTGTCAAAATCCGGTTCGCCTACGCCAAGCGATATGGCGTCCTTCATCTCGCTTACTATATCAAAAAATTTCCGTATTCCTGAAGGCTGTATCGTTACTATTTTATCAGATAAAGGGTTTCTCATGGTGAAACTAACATCCTTTCGTCGTTGTGGGGAGCGTCGAGAACTGTCCCGTGATCCTTATATTTCTTGAGAACAAAATGCGTCGAGGTGCTGAGCACCGACTCAAGCGAGGAAAGCTTGTTGGCGACAAAAAGCGCCACGTCCTTCATCGTCTTTCCCTCGATTATCACCGTCAGGTCAAAATTACCCGACATCAGATAAAGCGCGTGAACCTCGTTGTAATTATATATTCTTTCGGCGATGGCATCGAAGCCGTTGCCGCGCTGGGGCGTCACCTTGACCTCTATCAGCGCCGTGACCTTCTCCCTGCTCGTTTTATCCCAGTTGATAAGAGTGTGATATCCGCAGACGATATGCTCCCTTTCCATATCCGCGACCTCGTTCGCGACCGCCGCCTCGCTCTCTCCGAGCATCAGCGCGAGGTCCGCCAGGTCTATCCTGCTGTTTTTCTCAAGCACATCCAATATCGCTTCTCTGTTCATAAATAGTCCTCTACTTTCTTCCAAGATAACTTATTTCATCCTCATTACGGATTATTTTATCGTTGTTGTCTGTAAAACGTCCTATGACGCTTGACGGTATCCCCGCCTCCTCAAGCCGTCCGGAAAGCGTTTCTCCGTCCTTACATACTATAATAAGACTTCCCGACGACTTCATGCGGTAAGCGTCGATGTCAAAAAACGTACTGATCTCCACTGTTTCCTGTTTAAACGGTATAAGTCCCGAATCTATTTCAAATCCGCGCCCGGCGCCCTCGGCCATATCCCACAGCGCCCCGTATATGCCTCCGTCGGACACGTCATGCATAGCCGAAACTCCGTATTCCAGAGCAATTTCCGCCTCTTCCTTTACGGTAAGCCATTCCGCGCAGCTTTCCATGCTTTCAAAATACCGCGGCGCATACCTCTCGAAAAGCCTTTCGCGAAAAACGTCGTCCGCAAGTATCATCGCTGTCTCCTCAAGCCCAAGCCATTTCGTGACGACAATCTCATCGCCCGGTCTTATACTTTTAAGAGACATTACATTGTCCCCGCAGCCCACTGCCGTCACAGCCACGCAGGTTCTCGCCGCCGCGCCGCTAACCTCGGTATGCCCTCCCGCAAGGTATGTCCCGCATCTTTCGCAGGCGGAAATAACTTTCCGGGTAAGCGATTTAAGCTCCTGCTCCGTATATGCGGTATCAAGAATAAAAGCGGCTTCGATTCCCAAAAGCGTTCCTCCCGCCGCCCATATATTGTTGGCGGCCTTGTACACCGCCAGTTCGGGCGAAAGAGCGTTTTTAGACACGCCCGCCGCCATAGCGGAAAGCACATGCGTACCCGAAGCGTTCATACAAGCGCAGTCTGCTCCGATACGCGGTCCGCGGCCTATAAGGTTTATCACGCTTCTTTTGAGAATGTTGCCCGGAATTTTACCCTCCTGCATAAACGCCTCCCGCAGAGCTGCCTGGATTTTTGAATATTTTAACATAAACTCCTGACGATTCCAACCGTTTTATCCGAGATTTTAAGATATTTCAGATTTTTATTGATATTATCCGATATTAATTGTATATTTTATTTGAGAGCCGAGATCACGATCGGGATCACCATTGCTATTATCAGCACAACAGCGATAACTACGGTTGCGATTCTTCTGCTTTTTTTATTATGAAACATCACAATACTCCTTTCATTACATGGCGGCTTTGAACCGCCGCATGAGGTTAAATTTATGGATGAATTTTTAAGACGGATAGGACCGCCGATTTTTTTCTGCGTATTGATCCTTTGCTTTGAAATATATTATCACCGCAAAAAAGACGACAGACGCCGGGAGCGCGCAAAGCAGCAGTTCTGGGACAGGGAGGCTGAGGCTAACACCGTGCGCCGCAAGGACCTGACCTTCCTCAACTATCTTAATATCCCGCTCGATTCTCTTCCCATGAGCGACACGGGAGACGATGAGATAAGCGAATATCAGGACACTGTCCGCAGACTTTCCGGCAAGCGTATTCTGAATCTGAACGGACTGAGCAACACCGACCTGAAAATGGAATACGGTGCCGCCAATCTGCCGGATCTGACCGAATACGATAACAATTATATCACACTTGTCAATATCCTTGCAAAATGGGGCGCGCGCCTTATCGAGCTTGAGCGTTACGACGACGCCGTGACCGTTCTTGAATACGGGATCTCTATCAAATCGGACGTAAGCCGCAACTTCTATCTGCTTGCAGACGAATACAGACGCCGCAATGAACCGGACAAAATAGACGCTCTGACAGAGGCCGCCGGACAGCTTGAATCTATCATGAAGAAACCGATACTTCAGAAACTTGCTGAAATACGCTCCTACTGCGAATGATGAAACGCAATTTTTATTTTACGGATCTGCTCAGAAAAAAAGACAGCGACGCATTTGTGTATATAATCGGTCTTATTTTCATGCCGCTTTTTGCGTTATGCTGGTACATAGCAAGCCGCGCGGGACTTATCCCGGACTTCTGCGTTTTCCGCGCGCTGACGGGAATATACTGCCCCGGCTGCGGAGGCACAAGAGCGTTTCTGCTTCTTTTTAGGGGAGATATACTTCAAAGTCTTATATACCATCCTTTTATCGCCTACGCTGTCGTCCTCGGCATTGTTTTCTACACCAGTCAGACCGTGCGCTTCATAAGCCGCGGCAGATCAAAAGGACTGCACATGCGCCCCATGTACCTTATAGCCGGCGGCGCGCTGCTTCTTC
>CAJTON010000051.1 GCA_910577605.1 uncultured Butyrivibrio sp. | reverse complement strand
GTTTTTGTTCTTTGTCCTCTAACTGGTAAACTTCTTCTATGTCTTAATCCTCTATAACAACCAATTTCTGTAAGTCTTTTGATATTAAGAGCAACTTCTCTTCTTAGATCACCTTCAACTTTATATGTTCCATCGATTATTTTTCTTATTTTATTTCCATTAGTCAAATACAGTATAACCTTATCGGTTCCAAATTGCAACTTCGCCGCTTACTGACGGTTATCCTCCGTCGTCACCGCCTCCGCGTACAAGGCTCTTCTCCTGCTTCCGACAACCAGAGGAAGAATAAGCATCACCGCCTTAAAAACATTGTCGGCGATCATGCAGTACCATACGCCCCGCAGATCCGCGTTCCACAGATTTATGCTCAGAAACGTCATAAGTATCCTCACTCCCCACATTCCGAGACTCTCGATCAAAAAAGCGTATTTCGTGCGCCCCAGACCGTAAAGTATTCCCTCGCTCACTATCATCAGCCCGAAAAAAGGCTCCGAAAACGCGACAAGTCTCAGCATGCGCGCCCCTAACGCCGCAGCGTTGAGGCTGTTCGTCATAAGGCGCATTAACGGATACGCAGTCCAGAACAAAATAACTCCGCTCGCTACCATCATTCCCATAGTCACAAAAACACTGAGACGGCTTATGGTAGAAAGCTTCTGCCTGTCGCCCTCTCCCCTCGCTATCCCGACTAACGCCGAGGTTGCCGTCCGAAGTCCATACCCCGGAATATAAAAAATCGTTTCCGCAGTGACCGCGATTGAATGCGCTGCGAAAACCGTCGTTCCCATACCCGACACAAGCCTCGCAAAAACCACATACCCGAAGCATGACACAACCCCCGTTCCGAGTACGGGCAGGCTGACCTTACCGCAATCCGCTATCAGTCCCTTGTCAAAACGCCACTCCCTGAAACGCCATCCCAGACATCGGCTGCGCCTGTACACGACAAACATCATCGTACCCGACAGAGTATATGAGATAGCCGAGGCAAGCGCCGCCCCGGTAACGCCCATTTTCAAAGCGTATATAAGCAGATAATTCAATCCGGCATTGACCGCGTTCGCCGCAAGATTAACTATCATAGGCGTTCGCGTATCCTTTGTCGCCCTTATCGCCGCACCGAGGATCGTTGATGCCGACCGAAAAAGCATGGGCACGCTGATAATAAAGAAATATCTTGAAGCCTCTTCCCGTATAGCCGGCTCCGCGCCCATCCATGCCGGAATATAATGGCTTAAAAGCATGGAAACCACTCCGATGACCAAACCGCAGATTCCCGTCATAAGAAATACCTGCTGCGAGAGTCTTTTCACAAGCGCCGTATCCTTTGCTCCGTATGCCTTGGCAATCAAAGCAAGCGTTCCGACTCCTATTGAGCTTGGAACGCTGTTTACCAGCCATGTGACGGTCGCCGTGACGCTGACCGCCGCCGTCGCGTTCTCTCCAAGGTGCCCCACCATAGCTGTATCGACGTATTGCAGAAGAGTCGCAAGAACCTCCTCAATAATGGTCGGTATTGACATGAATATCAGTGTCCTGAGGATCTCTCCTGCCCCCGACGGTCTTTTTCCCATAAAAACACCCAAATTTCTATAATATATACATCTCAAAGCATAAAGGGCGTCGCAAAAGAGCCGTAATACGAAACCGGTTCTCCTCCCGCGCGAAGATGCGCCGTACAGCCGACAAGCTGACATCTGAAATACGCCTTTCCCGGTACGCGCTCCTCCGCGGCAACGACTGTAACGGAGGACGTTGGCATAAAAAATCCATGCCAGATCGTGCATGGCGACGCGTTTATCAGATGCGCGATAAGCAGCGACATTATACCCAGATGACAGAAAAACACCAGCGTCGTATCGTCCGATTTATCCTCTTTATAGTGTTCAAGCGTCTTGCCGTCGTATTCCATAAAACCGCTTGACGATATATGCCCGGGCGGAGAGTCGTAACAGTACCCGTTCCTTTTATAACCGTACCGCTCAAGAAGTCTGTCAAACGCTTCGCAAACCCTGTCGTACTCTTCTCTGATGCCGCCGCTTTTCATTATTCCGGCTTCTCCCCATCTGTCCAAATCAAACAGCAGCGGGTTGCCGTTTAAGTATCCGGGAACAAAATCCCGGCAAAGTATTCTGCCGCCGGGATTCTCATAGTCGTCCACCGTGAAATTAAATTCCTCGAGCCAGTCAAGTATCACCGGCTTGCGGCGGGCCGCCTCGCATATGCGCCTTCCGGTTTCTCTCGCCCTTCCCATAGGAGAGCTGTAAAACTCGTCCACACGCCATTTGCGCGCTCTCTCAAAAAGAAGCCGCGCCTCTCTTTTTCCTTTTTCCGTCAGGCTGTCCGTATCGTAATCAGGCTCCGCATGACGGACAAAAATAATTCTCATAATATTATGCTCCCGATACGCAGACGGCATTCGCCGCCCCGCGCCGTTACTCTCTGCCGCTCCAGCAGTATGTGCAGAGCTTGCTTTCGTCGATTCCTACAGCCTCTATCATATCGTCGAGCCTGTGAAAACGCAGAGTAGTAAAATTCAGCTTCTTGCGTATACCCTCAACCATATTCTCATATTTTTCCGAATTGTAGTCGGCGTATTCGCGCAGAACCTCTTCGGACACGTCGCCGCCCTCAAGCTCGCTTATAACTTTTCTTGTAATAAGCTCCATCTCTGACGAGCTGCGTGAGAAATTCAGGAACTTACAGCCAAATACCAAAGGCGGGCACGCCGGACGGATATGCACTTCCTTTGCCCCGCTTTCATATAAAAATTCCGTGGTTTCCCGAAGCTGCGTTCCCCTTACGATGGAATCGTCTATTATCAGCAGGCTCTTGCCGTTTATCAGATCGTGTACGGGCAGGAGCTTCATTTTAGCTATAAGGTTCCTCTGCTTCTGTATAGTCGGCATAAAAGAGCGGGGCCATGTCGGAGTATATTTTATGAACGGTCTTGAAAACGGGATTCCCGACTCATTCGCGTAGCCGATAGCGTGCGCCGTTCCCGAATCGGGAACTCCCGCCACGATATCCGGCTTGACATGATCCCTTCTTGCCAGAAGCTGTCCGCAGCGGTATCTCATCTGCTCTACGTTTACGCCTTCATATGTGGACGAGGGATAGCCGTAATATATCCACAAAAACGTGCATATTTTCATATCCTTTCCCGGAGCCACAAGAGTTCTCGCGCTCTCGCTGTCGATAACGACGATTTCTCCCGGACCAAGCTCACGGTAATCGGTATAGCCGAGATTCAGATACGAAAAGCTCTCAAACGCCGCGCAGTACGCGCCGTCCTTATGACCGAGCACGATGGGCGTGCGTCCGACCTTATCCCTCGCGCAGTATATTCCCTTAGGCGTAAGGATAAGCATGGACATCGAGCCTTCGATTATTTCCTGCGCATACCTTATTCCGTCTATAAAATTATCTTTCTGATTGATTATCGACGCGACAAGCTCCGTCGCGTTGATCTCTCCGTTGCTCATTTGAAAAAAATGAGTTTTGTTCTTGAGTATCTCCTCTGTAATCTCCTCGGCATTATTTATTTTGCCAACAGTGGCTATCGCAAAGCTTCCGTGATGCGAACGTACAAGTATCGGCTGCGCCTCATAGTCGGATATGCATCCGATTCCCAAGGTTCCGTGCATCGAGTTAGCTTCTTTTTCAAATTTGGTACGAAAAGGCGAATTTTCTATCTTGTGTATGGATTTCTCAAACCCCGTCTCGTTGTCATAAACCGCAAGTCCCGCGCGCCTTGTCCCCAGATGCGAATGATAATCCGTTCCGAACAGTAAATCAAATACGCAGTCCTCTCTTGATGCTACTCCAAAAAATCCTCCCATAACTTTCCTCCGGTATATTAATTATTATGTCTGTTATGTCAAACGCCCCGCCGCGGACAGCGGGGCATAAAGCGCATATACTATTTCGCCGCCTCTTTGGAGGCAACTTCCTTTGCTCCGTCTATAAAGTCCTCCAGGCTGCCGCAGTCGTCAACTCCGTTTGACGTCCACGCGAAAATACCGTTCCAGCCGTTGTCATAAACGCTCGTATAGCACTCCGAGGGCGTCATATCCTTTGAGCCGCTTGTCTGACTGGTCATTCCGGTCGCGGGGAACTCTCCGAGAACCGCCGGCTTGGTTCCGTCAAGACCAAAGCTTACAGGATCCTTATCAAACGGGAATCCGTACCAGGGAGCCTCCCACTCGTAAAAATGCGTCGAATAAAAATCAAGGTAGGCAAGCTCGCTGTCGTAACGCCCCTGCAAAAACTTATCGGAGCCGTAATTTCCTGAATACTTGGTGCTGTTGTATTTTATCATGCCGAATCCGATAGTTACAAGTATATCGCTGTTCTCGTGGATCGCCGCGGCTTCTTTCGCGAAAAGTGTACACAGCTTCGTCCACGGGATCTTACCGCACTCGTCGTTCTCATTTATCCAGTCCGGCTCATTGCACAAATCTATCGACCAGAGCGAGTCATATGAATCATATCTTTTGCAGAAAGGAATAACATAATTATTTATATATGAATCCATCGCCGCCTCGTCGTCAAGCATAGCGCGCCACGACGCGTATTTTTTATTGGAATCCTTGAAATGGTCAAAGGACATGAGAGTCGCCATAAGGTATATCCCGTTTTCCTCTGCCGCCTTGAAAAGAGAGTCCAGATCCTTCCAATGCTTCGGCATCGCCGCTACAACATATCCGTCATCTTTTATGCTTATTCCCACGTCACCGTTGCAGGAGATCCAAACGCGCACCGCGTTGATTCCCGCCTCATGAAGCTCGGCAAAATGCCTTTCCCAGAAAGAACTGCTGAAGCTGCCTCCGAAATCGTTCCACTTATCCCAAGGCGTATTGGCTCCGTTCATAAAGACTTTCTCGCCGTCCACGACAAAGTCTGTTCCGTCAACCTCGATCTTACCGGGAATTATGGAATTTATCGTGCTTTTGTCCATCTCCTCCGGCATCAGTATTCCCGATGTTTCGCCCTCTCCGCCTGTTGTCTCGGCGGGCGTTTCGTTATCTCCGCTTCCCGACTGCTGCTCGGTAACAGCCGCGTCCGTTTTATTGTTATCGCCGCCGTTGTCCTTGCCGCACGCAAAAAGGCTCAGGCACATAACGCACGCGAGCAGGACCGCTATAATTCTTTTTAAATTTTTCATCTCTGTTTTGTCCTCCTTAAATACAAGCCGTGTATTTATTTCATTATAATTAATGTTGTCAGCTAATGTCAATGCATCTTAACAATTAGAGCGAACTTTTCATAAATAAAAAAGCAGCGGTCTGTTTTTTGACCGCTGCCGTTCATAATTCCTGTAAGACAGTTTTATTCTATGTAAATAATATGTCCGGGATTTTCTGTATCAATACCGTTTCCGTCGTCAACAAGAATTTCAAACTCCGAAAATTCCTTCCCTGCGGAAATTACTCCGAAATAACTTGTGTTCAGTACCGAGCGGTCATATTCCCTATATATGAGCGGAGCGTATTTTTCTATCCGCAGATTCCATACCTCCCCCTCTGTCTGAGCATAGTTTTCTATGCTTATTTTCCCCGAAAATTCATCCGCCGTCCACAGCTTATAATAATATTTGCCGGAAATACTCACCTCAACCTTCTGTTCCTGCATTTTTCCGTCAGTATTTCCGCGCTCTACCGCCGCCGCTCTTTTATCGACCGATACCGCGATTCCGTGGAATCTCCAAAACAGTATGAATCCAACAAGTAGTATTAAGATAAATATTCCTGAAATTTTATACCACTTTGTTCGTTTCTTTTCTTTCATGTCGTCACCTGAATCGGAAGTCTAGCATTGACAATATACTGCGTCAAAACAGTATTCTCATCAACTTTGATACTTACCGCCTGTATAAAAGAATATTTGCGCGTTACGCCGTATCCGGTCAGATTCCCGTCCGTACATACTTTTGCCCAGTTGTAATAATCCGGCGCCGTATCCAGCTTATAGTCATTATATACGGAGGTTTCTAGCCTTGAACCGACATATCTTCGCGCAATGTTTTCAATATTAATATGCACACAGTTGGCGCTTCCGTAATAGGAATACTGCCCCATGCTATTCTCCACATAAATAAACTGATGTACGGTTCTCGTTGTCATAGTACATTCATATGTCGCCAACTGACTCTTAGAAGTATTGCTGAATAGCAAATCGGTAAACACTTCATAAGGAATCCAGTTCAATACCGGTATCGCTCCTATCGCTTTATTTGTGTATATCTGAATAACGCTCTTTAAGGTGGTCAATTTATCCTTCATGTCGGTTATTCTCTTAACCGTATTACATGAATGATTTGCGTTCGCCACAGGCGCAGCAATCACGCTGTATACCCATGTTCCATCGACCATTTTTCTGACCGCATAAAATTGAATTTTGTCGTTGGAGGGCGGCACGGGCAAGTCATTATACGTCTTACATATATTTTCATTTACTCCCCACAAATTTAATATTGCGTCGGCTTGCTGAGAATTGTCTGACTGTTCTAAAAACTCTGCTACATCATATATATTCCAGATTTCAATCCCCAATTCCGTCATGTCGTTTTCAGTTTCCGAAATTTTCTGCTCCTTTTCGTCTCCTTCATACAGCATTTCATATTCTATTCTTTGATTTATTATTTTAAGTTCTTCTTCAAATAAGCCCTCATTGGTGCTTTCATCTGCATATGTCAGACACGTATTCAAAATAAATAACACATTTATTATAACAATGCTGAAAAAAGTTCTTATAACCTTCCTATAAGACATTTGACTCCTCCTTAAACAAAATGATACATACATTTTGTTGTAAGCCCAACTTTGTATTGTCCTTTTGTATCATCGACCAATAAAATACAGCCACTGCGTTTATCTTTGTTTTATTATACCTCGTCATATTATTATTGTCAATCTCTACAATTATTTTGCATTTAAAGCTAATTAACAGCCTTTGGAGTACGCTAAAAGCAAAGGGCGTGCTGTTTTTATTTTCTGTTTTGGGTACGAAATGGGTACGAACATATCAAAAAAGTACAGCTAACTTGAGATAAGCGGACGCATGTTTCTGCTCCGTTTTTACAAAGAAAAAAGCCTCAAACCAGCGTTACCGCATAGCTTGCGACTTTAGTGCGCCGCCAGGGGTTCGAACCCTGGACACCCTGATTAAGAGTCAGGTGCTCTACCAACTGAGCTAGCGGCGCTTATAATTGGGAATTGCCGTCAAACGGTTTCCCTATTCAAAGTTCTTCGCGGAAGTACCGCTTGAACACTTTAGATAGTATATAATCTTAAAATTAATTTGTCAACACCTTTTTTAGATTTTTTTTGACATATTTAAAAAAATATTACGGCTCGTCGGGAAGGTCCACAATAACCGGCTCATGGCAGATCGCGGGCAGTACGGTATCAAGCAGATCTTTCGTTCTGAGCCTTATGCTTGAGGTGTTGATGCAGGGATGACAGCCCACATATTCAAGTGAAAGAACTTCCCGGTCTATCACAAGCCGCACGCGCCCCTGAGTATCGTTCATTAGCCCCATCACTGTCACGGAGCCGGGCGCAAGTCCGAGAAACCGCTCCATATATTCCTCTTTTGCAAAAGAAAGCCTCGCAACGCCAAGCTGCGCCGACAAATATTTAGTCTTGAATTTCTTATTGCCCGGCATCATTAACAGATAAAATTCGGTCTCCTGTCGGTTGCAGAGAAAAAGATTTTTGCACATTACGGCGTTCAGGCACTTGTTTATGTCGTCGCACACATCCATATTCATAGCGGGGGCATGGTCCGTTCTCAGGTAAGCCACATTAAGCCTGTCCAGCAGATCGTATGTTTTTATTTCCTTTTCAAGGCGCCCGCCCTCATCCTTCGGGCGCCCCTCAAATATTTCGGGCATTATACCGTTCTCCTCTGATTTTATCCTTTAGATCCAAGTTATTTCCTGGTATTGCAGAAATGCTTGCTCATGCACTCAAAAGCCCGCTTGAGCCTTAGAACTATTTCGTTAAGCGTGCAGTTCGTACTTGTCGCCTTGTAGATTTTAGAACACAAATTGCGTTTCACGACGCTCACCTCCTGACCTTCCCGCAAGGAACCTCACGGCGCCCAAGATCAACGATTAACGGAAGGCAATGAATTTGTTGATAGGCGTTCCCTGCTCCGAAAACCGGATCTCGTACTCCGTCATTACATTGCCCTCATTCATTTCACTGTTATGCAGATCGTATGTAATTTGTCTGAGCTGCCATCCGGCTTCCCGCGCTTCTTCAACGGAAAAATCAAAAAGCGCCCTGTTGTCGGTCTTGAACTCCACTTCTCCGTCTTTTTTTAAAATAATGTCGTATCTCGCTAAGAACTGTTTTGAAGTCAGACGTCTTTTCGCGTGACGGTCCTTCGGCCACGGATCGGAAAAATTCAGATATATTCTGTCGATTTCCCCCTCTTCAAATATGTCCTCAATATTTTCAGCCTCGGTCCTGATAAAAATAACGTTCGGCAGCATAAGCTCCTGCTGCTTTTCAAGCGCCCTCAAAAGAACGCTCGAATATTTTTCAATGCCTATAAAGCTGATTTCGGGATGGCTCTGCGCCATTGTCATAATAAAATTCCCTTTTCCCGTTCCTATCTCAAGGTGTATGGGATTGCCGTTTCCAAAGAATTTTCTCCAGCGCCCCTTATTCGCCTGCGGCTCGTTTACCGTGTGATCGCTCTCGACCATCATCTCTCGCGCGCCCTTAATATTCCTAAGTCTCATTATAAAACTCCTCTTTTATCGCAATACTTGTATTATAACTCTTGCAAATGTTTTTTACAAAGGATATTATATAATCAGTAACGCGCATTATGCAACAAAGGATTTTTATGAAGCTCAGAAGATTTTTTACCGTACTGATAACAACCGTAATACTGCTCGGCGCTTTTCCGGCAGCCGCAAACGGCGATGATAACGACTCGCTTAACCTTCCGGATTTTCCGGCACTCGTGTCCCGCAATATCGTGCTGATGGACGCGGACAGCGGTGAGGTCCTATTCGGCTCGAATGCCGATCTGAAATGCTCTCCCGCGAGTACCACCAAGCTTATGACCGGACTGCTTACCGTCGAGAACTGCGCACTTACCGACAAGGTTACTTTCTCTCAGAATGCCGTGAACAGCATTGAATACGGGGACGCCAACGCGTCGATCTCCGCGGGTGAGGAGCTTACCGTGGAGCAGGCTCTTTACTGCCTGATACTGCGCTCCGCCAACGAGGTTTCATACGGTCTTGCGGAGCACGTCAGCGGAACGCTGTCCGCCTTTGCCGCTATGATGAACAACCGCGCGCAGGAGTTAGGAGCTTCAGGCACGCATTTTTCCAACGCAAGCGGACTTACCGACGAATTTCATTATACCACGCCGTATGACATGGCGCTAATCGCGCGCGCATGCTTCAATAACAAAACCCTTATGCGCGTTATCTCTTATTCCGACCTTTACACCATCGGACCGACCAATAAGAGCAATTTCACAAGGTATTACAGACACCGCTACCAAATGCTGCCCGGCGGAGATTACGCCTATCAGTATTCTTGCGGCGGCAAAACGGGATATACCAAAGCCGCCGGAAACTGCCTTGTGTCTTTCGCTCAGAAGGATGATCTGCGTCTGATCTGCGTCGTTATGAACTCTACGGACGAAGGACGTTATACCGATACCGTCGCTCTTTTTGACTACTATTTTAACAATTACCACAAGATCTATCTTGAGGATTATGAAAACGGAATAAATTCCGGCAGCGTCGATATTCTTGAACTCACAGGCAGGATCGGCTCCACCGCCGATATTTCAATAGGCTTCAAAAACGGAGTCTACCTGCTTGTTCCGAACAATGTGCATATGTCCCAGCTTACGGGAATCGTAACCTACTCGGACAATGCGGCATATTCGGGAGAAGAGAACGGATTCGCGTGCATCAGTTATTTTTACCACAATATCAATGTCGGCAGCGCGACCGTTTTCATCAGAGCCTCCGAAAGCTCCGGTCTGCCTCCCGGCTGCGACGGAGTTCCCATGCTTTCCCTGAAAAAACCGGAAGCCGCACCCTCCCTCCGATATATTAATATATGGTATATTCTGGGAAGCGTGCTTGCCCTTGCCGTTATTGTCGGTCTGATCGTTCTTTTTCTACGGCACAGAAAAAGACGCGGCAGCCGGACATACAAAAAACTCCGCTTCTGACGCAGATTTCGTCCTTGCGTCATAAACGGAGTTTCTCTTTTTCTTTGTGGCGGCGTTTCCGCCTCTTCTGCCTTGCCGACAGCTGACGCTGCTTTACCTGCTGCGCTCCCGCCTCATCGGTAAGTTTAAGTATCTTTATCGCGTAATAAAGCCCGTCGTACGAACGTCTTATCTTTATTTTACCCTTTAAATACCCGTGTTCCTCGCAGTAACCGAGATTGTAGTACATTTTCTGGTTGGTTGAGAACCATCGGATCTTTTTACGGACAGCTTTACGGCATAAATAACACCGTGAGGAAATAACGTTCGGATCATGCATTACCAGATCCCTGTCAGCAAAACCGCGCGATACATATTTGCTGTATGTGCCGTAATCGAGCGTAAATTCCTCCGCCCTGCTTTTCGGTATCTCAAACGTATCCACCGAGCTGTAAGCGCTCACCTTGTCAAAATCCATTTCCTCAAGAAGCTGCGCCGTATACATAGCGTCATATACCGCTGAGTGGAAGGGCGCGTCTTTGCGCATCCCCCGCTCGTCCACCGCCGTTTCAAGCGCTTCTCTTGATTTGCCGTCATCATAGCAAAGACTGTAAAGCTTCTGCACATCATAGTAAACGAAAGGCTTCGGAGCCTTGTATTCCACATGAAAATAACGGCAGTTGCGCTGAAGCTCCGCCAGGTCCATAGCGCCCCATGTGCAGAAAATATATTCGCCCGATCTGCCGCACCACTCCTCAAACGCCTTCATAGCTTGAACAAAATCCGGTCCGCCGTCCAGATCCTCCATCGACAGCTTTATGATGTCTTTTGTAATCCTGTGCAGCTCTCTGTAAACCTTGGGCGAAATAAGACAGTGAAACTCGTCCGCATATCTGCGCATACTGTCGAGCCTTACCGCCCCTATTTCCACGATCTCAAAGGGAAGCTCCTTATTTTCTTTATCCTTTCCTCCCGGACACTGATTCCATTCCAGGTCAAGAACAATGTAATCCATAACAACCTTCTGAAAGTCTTTTCTACATAATATTATATCCTCACATAACACCAACGTCAACCTGATAGATACGCCAAATTTCCAAACGTATGTTCGATTTTTCTTGACAAAAATTGCATACAAGCGTATAATATTATTTGTAACAAGCAGTGTTATTAGTAAGTCCGCCATTAAAGAGGCATCGGAGGGGTTATTACATATGAAACTTTATACTTTTTGCAGCAGCTGCGGTCATGTCCTTGGCCGTTCAGGGGCGGGGACCGCAACGGAGATGAAATGTCCCAAATGCGGCGCGGAAATAGAGTACGCGGTGGAGGATAAGAAAGTCACCGTCACTATTCTCCGCCCGTCTTCCAAGCAGCAGACGGGACGGCTCAAAAACTATTCTGAAAAAATAGAACAATAACACGGCACGATAAGAAGCGCTGAACACGACAGTCCGCAGAACGGGCAGAGCATCGTGAAGCCCGCCGTTTCGCGCCGCACACATTTATCGAAGGAATTGAACCTGACAGTCCGCGTACCTGCGCGGACGAAGCATCACTAAGAAACCGGTAAATAAGCATTTGCCATATCATATATTGATTGGCTTGGCTTATCTGCCGATTTTTTTGCTTTTACGGCAAAAGAACATATAAAAATTTTAAGTGCCTGATA
>CAJTON010000050.1:2358-11875 GCA_910577605.1 uncultured Butyrivibrio sp. | reverse complement strand
GCCTAACGAAAAACAGGTTACTCCCATGCAGATCGCGGTTGAGAAAGGTATGGACGAGGTACTTCCGTTTATGGGGCTTTGATGCCATATATCTGATTTAGCAGCCGGCGATACGGCGGCGAAGCAGGTCAGACGCATAAGACGATTTTATGGCCGCCCTCAGAAACGGGGGCGGTCTTTTGCGGCGGGCGGAGGAATTTTGTGGAAATAATGAGTAACGGAGGCGATTGAATGGAACAGGAAAATCATGTATATGCCGCGATCGACTTGAAATCGTTCTACGCGTCCGTGGAGTGCGTGGAAAGAGGTCTTGACCCTCTTAAGACGAATCTCGTGGTCGCGGACGAGAGCCGCACGGAGAAGACGATATGTCTTGCCGTTTCGCCTTCGCTTAAATCGTATGGCGTTTCGGGAAGGGCAAGACTTTTCGAGGTGCTGCAAAGAGTGCGCGAAGTCAACGCAGAAAGGCGTTTCAAAGCTCCGGGCCGTAATTTTACGGGAAAATCGTTCAGCTCTGACGAGCTTGAGAAATCGCCGGAGAAATCGGTCGATTTTATTATAGCAAAGCCGAGAATGGCGCTTTACATGG
This sequence comes from uncultured Butyrivibrio sp., assembly GCA_910577605.1. Classification (GTDB taxonomy): domain Bacteria; phylum Bacillota; class Clostridia; order Lachnospirales; family Lachnospiraceae; genus Eshraghiella. Next base: position 11,286 of record CAJTON010000050.1, on the reverse strand, counting down.
AATACAGCACAAAAATTTACAACATATATATGCGGTATGTGGCTCCGGAGGACGTCCACGCGTATTCGGTGGACGAAGTGTTTATCGACCTCACGCATTATCTGAAAATTTACGGACTTACTCCGTATGAAATGACGAAAAAAATGATACGGGAGGTTTTGAACTCTACGGGAATCACGGCAGCTGCGGGAATCGGGACGAACCTCTATCTCTGCAAGGTGGCGATGGATATTGAGGCAAAGCACATTGCGCCCGACGAGGACGGAGTACGCATAGCGAGTCTTGATGAGATGTCGTACAGGCGGCTTTTGTGGGCGCACAGACCGCTTACGGATTTCTGGAGAGTGGGGAGAGGCTACGCTCAGAAGCTTGAGGAACACGGTATCTTTACAATGGGGGATATAGCTAGATGCTCGCTCGGAACGGCGGACAGCTATTACAGCGAGGATCTTCTTTATAAGCTTTTCGGCGTGAATGCGGAGCTTCTTATCGACCATGCATGGGGATGGGAACCCTGTACGATGAAGCATATCAAGGAGTACAGACCGCAGAGCAGCAGCATAAGTCTTGGACAGGTGCTTCAGACGCCTTACGATTATGATAAAACAAGACTTATCGTGCAGGAAATGACGGATCAGCTTGTGCTCGATCTTGTTGACAAAGGACTTCTCACCGATCAGATAGTTCTTACGGTGGGCTACGACAAAGAAAATCTTTCCGACGCGGCGATCAGAAAGTCATATAAGGGAGAGGTGACGACCGACCGTTACGGGCGCAAAATACCGAAGCACGCGCACGGCAGCATAAATCTCGGCAGACGGACCGCTTCCGCGCGAATAATAACGGAGGCGGCCATGGAGCTTTACGACCGTATCATGGACCGCAGGCTTTTGGCGAGAAGGATAAATGTGGCGGCAAATCACGTTGAGGACGAACGGATTACGGAACCGGAAGTGGAGTACGAACAGCTTGAACTGTTCAAGGATTACGAAAGCATACAAAAGAAAAGAGAGGAAGAGGAGTTGGAACTGAAACGCGAGAGGGACATGCAGCACGCGGTTCTTGACATAAAGAAAAAATACGGAAAAAACGCGCTTCTTAAAGGGTTGAATTTTAAGGAGGGCGCTACCGCAATCAGCCGTAACGGGCAGATCGGAGGGCATAAGGCATGACGCTTTGCGATCTTGGAATCGGAAAAACCGCAAGGCTTCTTGAGGTAGGCGGTGAAGGAGCGTTGAGGCAGCATCTTTTGGATATGGGGCTTATACCGGGCGCCGAGGTGACGCTTGTCAAATTCGCGCCGATGGGGGACCCCATAGAGCTTCTGGTACACGGATACGAGCTTACGATAAGGCTTGCCGACGCCCGTAACATAAGTATAGAAGAAATCGAGGCTCCCAAAGATACGGGAGCGCCTTCAAAAAGCAGGAGAAGCATTCCGCATCCCGGACTGGGAGAGGGCGGAAATTACCATGATAAAACCGACGAGCATCCGCTTCCTGAGTCGGAAACGGTTACCTTTGCGCTGGCGGGAAACCAGAACTGCGGTAAGACGACGGTCTTTAACAGGCTCACGGGTTCAAACCAGCATGTCGGGAATTTTCCGGGGGTGACGGTCGATCGGAAGGACGGGGTTATCAAAGGTTATCCTAACACAAAGATAACCGATCTGCCGGGCATATATTCTCTTTCTCCGTACAGCACCGAGGAGATCGTTACGAGGGAATTTATTCTGCGGGAGAAGCCGAAGGCAATAATAAATGTCGTGGACGCGTCGAATATCGAGCGCAATCTTTATCTGACCATGCAGCTAATGGAGCTTGACGTTCCTATGGTGGTGGCGTTGAATATGATGGACGAGGTGCGTGAAAACGGCGGCTCCGTCCTTATAAACGAAATGGAAAGCCTGCTCGGTATTCCGGTAGTGCCTGTCTCCGCCGCCAAAAACGAGGGAATAGAAGAGCTTATAAGTCATTCCTATCATGTCGCAAAATATCAGGAAAAGCCGGCGCGGGTGGACTTTTGCAGCTCCGACGACGGCAGGAGCGCGGTACACCGCTGTATTCACGGAATCATGCACCTTATTGAGGATCATGCCAAGACAGCCGACATACCTGTGCGGTTTGCCGCTTCAAAGCTTGTGGAGGGCGACAAAAGAATACTTGACGCTCTTTTGCTTGACGACAATGAAAAGGATATGATTGAACATATAGTCCTGCAAATGGAAAAGGAAGTCGGGCTTGACAGGGCGGCTGCCATTGCGGACATGAGGTTCCGTTTTATACGTTCGCTGAGCGAGCAGACGGTGGTGAAACCGAAGGAGAGCAGGGAACACGCAAGAAGCAGGGCGATCGATAAGATACTGACAGGCAAATATACGGCGATACCGTCTTTTATATGTATAATGGGACTGGTGTTCTGGCTCACGTTCGGCGTTATAGGCACCAGGCTTCAGGACGTACTTGCTTTGGGGATAGATAAGCTTACCCAGGCGGCGGATTCGGCGCTTGCCGCGGGAAACGTCAATTCAGTGCTGCGCTCGCTGGTGATAGACGGAATATTCAACGGAGTGGGGAGCGTGCTGAGCTTTCTTCCGATAATCGTAACGCTGTTTTTCTTTTTGTCCATGCTTGAGGACAGCGGATATATGGCTAGAGTTGCGTTCGTCATGGATAAGTTGCTGCGCAAAATAGGACTTTCCGGGCGCAGCATCGTGCCTATGCTTATCGGCTTCGGCTGTACAGTTCCCGGAGTTATGGCGAGCAGAACGCTTTCCTCAGAGCGTGACCGCAAAATGACGATACTGCTCACTCCGTTTATGAGCTGCTCCGCCAAGCTGCCGATATACGCTTTTTTCACCGCGGCGTTTTTCCCGAAATACGGCGCGCTTGTGATGATACTGCTTTATTTCGGAGGTATCGCCGTCGGGATACTTGCGGCGCTTGTATTGAAAGGGACGATGTTTAAGGGCGAGCCGGTCCCGTTTGTGATGGAGCTGCCCAATTACCGTATGCCGGGAGCCAAAAACGTTATGCAGCTTCTGTGGGAGAAGGCAAAGGATTTCCTGCGCAGGGCTTTCACGGTTATTTTTATCGCCACGATAATAATATGGTTCCTCCAGACCTTCGATGTGCATCTCAATATGGTTTCCGATTCCCAGAACAGCATTCTCGCGAAGGCGGCGGGATTTATCGCTCCCGTTTTCAAACCGCTTGGATTCGGTGACTGGCGCATATCGACGGCTCTGATAACGGGATTTATGGCAAAGGAAAGCGTCGTTTCTACCTTGTCCGTGCTTCTTCCGGCTGAGGGGCTTCTGGCGGCAGGGCTTTCGCCCGTGAGCGCGGTATCGCTGCTTGTATTCTGCCTGCTGTATACGCCGTGTGTGGCGGCAGTGGCGGCGATAAGACGTGAGCTTGGACGGGGGTATGCGTCGGCGGTCGTGGCAGGGCAGTGCCTTATAGCGTGGGTAGCTGCTTTTGCGGTACACGGAATAGGAATGCTTTTTTGACGAATGCCGCGGGAATAAAGGAGAGCGTTATGAGCCATATATATTTTGTAAGACACGGGCAGACCGTATGGAATGTGGAAAATAAAATTTGCGGGGCTACGGACATAGAGCTGACGGCCTTGGGACACGAGCAGGCTTTACAGCTGGGGCGAAGACTTGCCGCGGACGGCACTGATATTGACATGATACTTTTTTCTCCGCTGAAGCGCGCGGCTGATACGGCGCGCCGCATATCGGAGGCAACGGGGATTCCGATGCGTGAAGAGCCGAGGCTCAAGGAGCAGAATTTCGGGAAATATGAGTCAACGCCTAGAGACGGAGCAGAATTTAAGCGGGATAAGAGCAATTTTGTAAACAGCTATGGGGGAGGAGAAACGATGCTCAAGCTGTGCCACAGAGTATACGGACTGCTTGATGAGCTTAAAGAATCCCGGCAGACGTATCTGCTTGTCGCCCATAACGGTATCGCGCGCGCCGTGAAATCTTATTTTGACGATATGGGCAACGAGGAATTTGCGGCATACGGAATAGACAACTGTGAGATTCTCAGGTTTGATTTTTAGAGTCGGAGGGATTGCGGATGGTACTTTTTCTTACAAGTACGCTTGGGGAAAATTATATTGATGCCGACGGGAAAACGCGTGCCTGTGTGATAAGCCGTGAGAACGGACTGCTTGATAATTTGCGCAATTTTATACCGGAAAAAGCAAACGGAGTTATAATTTCGTCAGCTCCTGACAACTATGCCGTCAATGACAGTGTGCGCGATATAATGTCGGAATCATTTGCGATGAGCGGATTTTGCCTGAAGGAGCTTTGGAACTGTGACGGGAGAAATGCGGATAAAGCAAAAGAATTTCTGAAAGAGTCGGAATTTGTGATCCTTGCGGGCGGACACGTTCCAACGGAAAACAGGTTTTTCAACAAAATCGGTCTTCGCGCTCTTATTAAAGATTATGAAGGAACCGTGATAGGCATCAGTGCCGGAACGATGAACTGCGCCGGGACAGTGTACGCGCCGCCGGAGCTTGACGGGGAGGCGCTTGCCCCTGATTATGAGCGGTATCTCAAAGGACTTGGACTTACGGACATCAATGTATTTCCACATCTGCAATATCTCAGGACGGTGGAGCTTGACGGCTTTAACATGGTGCGCGATATAGCGCTTCCCGACAGCTGCATAAGACCATTTTACGGGCTGAACGACGGCTCGTATATTCTGTCTCAAAACTGTGAGAACACTTTGTACGGCGAGGCGTATTATTTTAGCGGGGGCATGGAACGCAAAATTTGCGAAAAGGAACGGAATATACGTATATGATTTATAGGATGCTGCTTGCGGCGGCATTTTCTTTACTGACGGAGAAAGGCAGATAGCCTTTCTCCGTTTTTTTATGCGAGTGAATTAAATACATTATATGAATTACAAGATGAAAAAACCTCATTAAGAACATTGTGTAACGTATTGAAATATATTAGTATTCTCTTATAAAACTGTAACAAAAGATTAAGGAAGGAGAAACATGTTATGATAAGATGCGGGGGCTGGAGGATAACGGGTGACGCAATAAATTTTCCTGTCTGTAATTTGCCGGAGGAGGTCGCAAGCGCTTTTACGGAGGCGACCTCGGGATTGTCGGGCGCTGAGTATGAGCCGCTGATGTTCACGGCGGCGCAGGAAACGGCAGGAGCCAACTACATGATTTTATGCAGGGAGACCATTACGGATGAGGATTTTGACGTGGTTATCTCGGCTATGACTATAACCGTCCCGATGGACGGGGAACCTCAGATTTTTGCGGTTGACCGTTTATTTTGATGATAAACAGGTAAAAATGGGGCAGGATGCCATACCGGCCAGACGGTATGGCATCTTGTTTTTATTTAAAATAGGTAGTATTATATAAAAAAGAGCTTTACGAGGAGATAAGATGAACAAGAAACAAAAGCTTGCGCTGGAGATAATCGAACGTCTTAAAAAAGAATATCCGCATTCCGGCTGTACTCTGGACTACAACGAGGCGTGGAAGCTTCTGGTGAGTGTGCGGCTTGCGGCTCAGTGCACAGACGCGAGGGTAAACGTCGTGGTCAAGGGACTTTTTGAGAAATATCCGGGAGTGAACGAATTAGCCGCCGCCGACGCAGAGGATATTGAGCGAATTGTGAAGCCGTGCGGACTCGGACACAGTAAGGCGCGTGACATAAGCGCCTGTATGAAAAAACTGCGCGACGAATATGGAGGACAGGTTCCGGAGGACTTTGACGCTTTGCTTAAACTTCCCGGAGTGGGGCGCAAAAGCGCGAATCTTATTATGGGCGATGTTTTCGGGAAACCCGCTATCGTGACGGATACGCACTGTATACGGCTTGTGAACCGTATGGGGCTTGTGGACGGAATCAAGGAGCCCGCAAAAGTCGAGCGGGAGCTGTGGAAAATCATTCCGCCAGAGGAGGGGAGTGATTTCTGCCACAGACTGGTGGACCACGGAAGAGCGGTATGCACCGCAAGGACTGCCCCCTTCTGCGACAAGTGCTGTCTTCGGGACGTTTGCGCGCGAAAAATATAAAAAAACGACTTACATAATTTTGCCAAAATGTGTTAAAATATATATCATAGAGATAATTTTGGATCGCACAGCTTAATTAAAGCGGAAGGATGATTGGATGTTTAAAGTCGGTGACTATGTTGTATACGGAAACACAGGTATTTGCAGAATTGAAGATATAACGCGTCTTGATATGAACGTCGGGGATACGGATAAACTGTATTATGTGCTTGTGCCGGACGACGGGCGCGGAGGCAGGTCTTTTCTGCCCGTTGACAATACCAAGGTGGTTTTGCGCGCTGTGATAACCAAAGAAGAGGCGCTTGAGCTTATCGACAGGATACCGCATATCGAGAAAATCGGTGTGGGCAACGATAAGCAGCGTGAGGAGAAATATAAGGAACTTGCGAAACAGTGCGACTGCGAAAGCTGGGTCACTATAATCAAAACGATATATGTGCGCAGGCAGGAGCGCATCGCGCAGGGAAAGAAGATCACCGCTACGGACGACAAATACTGCCGTATTGCGGAGGACAGCCTTTACAGCGAACTCGGATTTGCCATTGGCAAAAATAAGGACGAGATGGAGGCGTTCATAAGGGAAAGGATAGACGGCATGACGTTTGTTTAAGAGAAGGACAAGCTTTGTGCAGTAAAAAAGGCGGAGGCCTTACGGTAATACCGTAAAGCCTCCGCTTTTTAAATATGTCAATATTAATCGTTTTTCTGGCGTCTTACGCGTATTATTACAAACGCCACCGCCATTATCGCGGCTGCGAAAAGCAGCTGTATTATCATGGACTGCTTTGCGAGCGGGCTTATGCTTCCGTTAAAGCTGTTCAGCTCGTCGGCGATATTGATGTACCAGTATGTCGGCAGACATTTTGAAAACGCTACGACATTGTCCGGCAATATCGAGCGCGATACGAACACGCCGCACAGAAACGAGGTCGAAAGCCCAAGAAGGTTTGACCATATTGAGAGAGTCGTGACCTTACGGCTCAGCTGCGCTACCAGGAAGGTGGTGGCTATGCTGACGAAAAGGAAGCATACTGAGTTTAGCAAGTGGTAGAGTGTGCTCTCAGAGAAAAAATCTTTTTTGTAAAAAATTGCCGAGGCGCCGGTTATTATTCCCATGACTATAAGGGAGTAGGTGGCGACAGAGCCTATTATTGCCCAGCTGCGGGCGCGTGAGCTTACTCCGGAAACGGCTGTTCGAGATTTTATTTCGGGGCGGTTCCATATAATAAGGACGGGACCGAGACTGTTTATAAGCACGCACAGCAGTATATACGGAATAAAGTGGAAAAACACGCTTAACGAGGTGATTTTTCCCGTATTTTCATCCTCAAGGTAGGACACGTCCGCGGACATATTTGATATTTCAAGAGCCTTTGCGGAGGCTGCGTCAAGCCCGTATCCCGCTTCAAGACATGCGCTTAAATTCTGCATCCATGATTCAAGCTGCGAGGCTACAAGATACGCGCTCCTTGAGTCGGGAGCAGAGTAAGAGGTCAGGGTGTTTTGGGAATTTCCGTTAAGCGTCTGCGTTTCAAAGCCTTCTTCTATCACGACCACATATTCCACGGTATGGGCGAAGATCTCGTCCATCCAGTTGTCTTTATCGTCGTCCATGCTTTTAATTTTATGTTTTTCGTCAAGGTAAGAGTACAGTTTCTTTGAAAGACTGCTGTTATCCCTGTCGATCACGGCTATGTCTATTTTGGAGGCTTCAAAAGAAAAGGCGCTGTCCTTATTCTGGGAATAGCTTATGTTGATCGATACCCCGAGAAAAATACCTATATATATGAAGCCGTAGCTTATACAGCGGAGAGCTATTTTTACGAAGGTCTTATAAATTTGCATAGCTGTTCCTCCTTGTCATTAATATCGATAATACGCAGAATACGACCGCGGCAGCAGCCAGAGAGATGATATTTCTGAAATACCGCTCGTGCGTATTGTAGATCAAAAGCGAATAAAGCGCGTCGGAGATAAGCGTCGCCGGATTTATGCGGTTTATTATAGGAGCGCTGCGTTCGATATTGACCTTTATGGTCCATACCATAAGACCTCCGAGGAAGGAGGACAGAAGCGAAAAAACGATAAAAACCGTGGTCTGCACTGTTTCCTTGAGCTTAGGTATCGAGCCTATGAATATTCCGAATGAAACTCCGAAAAGCGAGCCTGCCGCACAGGTGAGCGCGATATATCCTATCTGTGCGCTTATATTTATTCTCAGCACGAAAACCATATAAAGAAGCAGTATTACGATAAGGATAAGGTGTATCAGGTATGTGGCGAAAAATTCCGCGAGTATGAGAGTGCTGCGCCTTAGCGGAGCAACGGACTTGCGCATACCCTCAGGAGTAATATCTGCCTTCATCTGACGCGCGCAGCGGAGTCCGAAAAAACCTCCGAAGAGCAGCGCCATCGCGATAAGCGCGAAATAATACGAGGCCATAGGGTCTATATCCGCGTCGGTAAGCTTGCCCTCGGTCACATATCCGGAGCCGCCGAAGATTCCGGCGATAAGACCTGGCGCCGCGTCGGGCTTTTCGTTGAGAATATCTCCGATGAGCGCCGATTTCTGAATATACTGGCTTATGAAATTTGAAACGGCGGTCTGGTTCAGTCCGTCCTCCGCGACGGTCATCCGCACCGATGAATCCACGGTTATCACCGCGTCCACCTCTGAATCCGAGAGAAGCTTTCTTGCCGTCTGAGCGTCCGTTTCCGTGAGCTTAAAAAAGCTTTCGTCGCCGCCGCTTTCGGAAACGGCGTTTATCACCGCTTCAAAGATCTTGTTTTCCTGTTCGTATACGAGCGCCACCGGTATGGAATGGAATTTAAATTCCTTATCGTTTATTT
>CAJTON010000050.1:0-2345 GCA_910577605.1 uncultured Butyrivibrio sp. | reverse complement strand
AGGCCAAAACAAAGCATGTGCAGAGAAGTATCGGAAAGAGAGCTACCCAGAATACTTCTTCTTTGGAGCGCAGAAATGATTTAAAACGGTATTTGAATAAATGCAGAAACATATATGCGCCTCCTTAATCTCTTAATTCCTTGCCGGTGATCTCAAGAAATACGTCGTTGAGCGTGGGCGGCTGTGAGAAGACCTGATTGAAATGTATCTCGTTCGTCCGCAGATAATCGAGAACGCGTATGAGATTATGCTTGCCGCCGCTGCAAAATACCGAGAGAACGCCGTTTTCGTAGGAACACTGATATATGTGAGGAATCTCGCGCAGCGCGGCGAGGTTTTCTTCGGTAAGACCGTCGGCATGAATCTTAATGGTCTCCGAGTTCTTTATCATGCTTTTAAGATCCTCCGCAGTTCCGAGAGCTATATTTTTGCCCTTGTCCATAATGGCTATCCTTGTGCATATCTGCTCTACCTCCTCCATGTAGTGGGAAGTATAGATGATAGTGGCGCCGCTTTGGTTGAGCTTCACTATTCCCTCAAGTATCTTGTTGCGGCTCTGCGGGTCTACGGCGACCGTCGGCTCATCGAGTATTATCAGTTCGGGCTTGTGCGCTATGCCGCAGGCAATGTTGAGCCTGCGCAGCAGGCCGCCGGAAAGCTTCTTGGGGCGGAATTTTACATAATCCTGCAAGTCGGTGAATCTCACGGCGTCCTGCACATATTCTTTGCGTAACGCCTTATCCTTGATGTACAGACCGCAGAAATAATCAATGTTTTCGTACACGTTCAGTTCCTCGAAAACAGCGACGTTCTGCATAACTACGCCTATCTTATTCTTTATGTCGTAGCTGTCCGGACGCATTTTTTTGCCGAAGACTTCAACCTCTCCCTTGTCATAGGAGAGCAGCGCCAGAAGGCAGTTTATGGTAGTGGTTTTGCCCGAGCCGTTAGGACCGAGAAGTCCGAAGATCTCGCCCTTTTTTATTTCAAGATTAAAATGGTCAAGCGCGATAAGCTCTTTATAGCGTTTGACAAGATTTTCGATTCTGATGACCGTATCGCTCATATTTATAACCTCTTTTCCCGATTTTTTATATCTGTATAAAATATAACACCCCTAATCTAAGATATAAAGTGAGGGCTGTCACAAATCGATGTGACAAATGTAATATCTTGTGATATTATGAAAATATCAAAGGAGTTTTGATATGCAGAGAATATTTGACCGTCTGATACTGATAGCGCTCACGGCGGTTTTTGCGGCTCCGCTGACGGGGCATAAAATAATATATCTTATCCTGCTGGGTATTATTTATGAAGGCTTCAGCTACAGTTTTTTTGAGTGGAAAATTCATTTTTTCATGTGCGCGGCGGCAGGAATATTGTCCGTGTCGGATATTATTTTTGCTCCGTTCCTTATTTTTATGCTTTATGAAGCGCTGTGCAGACTCTGGCGCGGCGATAAGAGCGAGCTGCCCGTCTGGGGCGCCGCCGTTTTTGTAAACGCGGCGTTGGTTTTTATTATGCCTGACAGGGACATTATCCCGTTTTTTTCGGAATATCCGATAAGCGCGGCGCTGCTTGCGATTACAGTGTTTATCTGCGTGTATCTTTCTTATGTGACTTCGGGAAACGCGCGTCTTGCGGATCTTAATATGCGTCTGCGCGACGACGGAGAGGAAACGAAGCGCCTGCTGGAGATGAGAAACGAGCTTATGAGGCGCGGCCACGACAATGAAATAGAGATGGCTACGCTGAATGAGAGGAATCGGATAGCGAGGGAGATACACGACAACGTGGGGCATCTTCTGAGCAGGAGTATTTTGCAGTTGGGAGCGCTTCAGACCGTGTACAAGGAGGAGCCGTTAGCCTCCTCTCTTAAACAGGTGGAGGCTACGCTCGGAGAATCGATGGACAACATCAGGAGAAGCGTACACAGGCTTCATAATGAATCCATTGACCTGCAAAGGGCGGTAAAAGAGCTTATTGACGCAAACGGCGGTTATGCCGTGCAGCTTGATTATGACGTTTCGCCCGACCTTCCGCGAGGGATAAAATACGCCGTACTTTCTATCGTCACGGAGGCGTTCGAGAATGTGCGCAAGCATTCCGACGGGACCCGTATATGGATAACCATAATGGAGCATCCCGCCTTTTATCAGCTTATTTTCAGGGACGACGGACATCCGGGCGCGATAAACGAGAGCGGGATAGGGCTTCACAATATGCGTTCAAGAATTGAGGAACTCGGAGGAAGCATAAGCTTCGGCGCCGAAAACGGCTTCAGGATATTTGCGAATATACCGAAAGGACAGGATAAATGAAGGTTATAATTGTTGACGATG
>CAJTON010000049.1:8448-12293 GCA_910577605.1 uncultured Butyrivibrio sp. | reverse complement strand
GCATACGACCGCCCCCGGCTCAAGTTTCTTCGCGAAGCGCCGCCCCGCTTCATATGTTTCTTCGGGCGAAAAAACCTCAATATACATCATTCCGGCTTCTTTCCTATGCGGCATCTTTCGCCCATGCGCTCGCGCATTATGTCCGTAACTCCGTCATAATTTTCAATACATCTGACGGGCCAGATAAAAGCGCTCATCGCGTTGGCATAAACGACCACCTGACTTCCGTATCTCACGGCTTTCCACATATCGTCCCACTCCGCTTCGGCGCTTACGTCGCCCTGCGATACCTTTATTCCTTCCCCGTCAACAGTATAATGAAGGGTGTTTTTAAACGCGTCCGTTCTTTTTATCTGCTTGCGCGCCTTGAAATAAAGCACCACCGGATTAACGACCGTATAAAGCGAAGCCAGCACGATCATAAGCGCAGAATAAGCATATTCAACATCGCCCCATGTGTAGATCGTTACCCCTATCACCACAAAACTGAAAATTATCCATATTATTCCTGTGGCTTTTCTGTATATATTGTTCAGAAGAAATTTGTACATATCCTTAACTTCTATATTAACGTCAAAACTTATCTCCATAAAGCTCTCCCTGCCGTACTTTTTGCCCGAAATCCCAGGACAAATTATCTCCTTTAAATTATAATCTATAATCCGCAACTAATCAAGGCAAAAAATTTTCGCCTCAAACCGAATTATGCTATCTTTTTTTTAATAAATATGATATAGTGAATGTAAATATATATTATATTACCGCAGGTTTTACGCGTTTTTGGGAATAGCCGGCAGGAATTCGCAGCTCATCCCAGCCATGCGGGAAATATTTTCGGAGGAATAACATGGACAACAACAATCAGAATAACGACTACAACAACGGTTACAGCGGCAAAAGCTACGACGCGCCCGACCTCTCCAACCAGGGCAGCGATCAGAACAACGGTTACAATAACGGCAGCAACGGTTATGGCGGCTACGGCAATAACGGCTATGACAATAATCAGGGCGGTTACAACAACGGCTACGGCAATAATCAGGGCGGCTACAACAACGGCTACGGCAATAATCAGGGCGGTTACAACAACGGCTACGGCAATAATCAGGGCGGTTACAACAACGGTTATGACAGTAATCAAGGCGGCAGCGGCAGTCAGGACAACGGATACAATAATTATACATATAACGCCAACAATAACAACGGCTATAGCAGCTTCAACAACGATTATAACCCGAACGGATACAGCAACAATCAACCCCAGGGAAACAAGGGTATGGCTATAGCGTCACTTGTAATGGGTATACTTTCGATTCCGCTCGGTTACTGCACCGGCTTTTTGGGTATAATCCTAGGGATTGCCGCTATTCTGGTCGGAGCTTTCAGCAAGGGCAAAGGAACGCGCCGACCCGGAATGGCCATCGGAGGAATCGTCACTGGAGCCATCGGTCTTGTGATCGGGGCGATAATGCTCATACTCGCCATTATTCTTATGAGCAGTCCCGAATTTATGAAGCAGTACAAAGATATTCTTGATTTTTACAATAGATAGATTTCAAAGCGTATTTTAAATAGCATAAGAACAAAAGGACGACCGCACTAATCAACGCAGTCGTCCTTTTTAGTATTTCACCTGTATTTAACACCATATTTCCGGTTGCCTCCGACTCCTTTTATTAAATCTTGCATAACCCCCAATTTTTACCGTCCGTATCTCCCAGCCGACCGACTGTCGCAAATCTGTTGAAACATATTTTAATTTTTCATATAATTAGCTCACCAAGGAAGGAGGTGGCTTATGCAGGTCGAAATTAAAATCGACAGTTCATATGAAGAACCCAAAGTAATCGTGCTGACCGCGTCGATGACCGACGAAATAAGCGCCGTTGTCAAAAAGTTGTCGGAGGATGTGCCGCAGGTAATTTCCGGCGTAAGAAACGAAAAAGTCGAGGTGATCGAACCGCAGACCATTATAAGAATATATGCCGCTTCGGGCAAGGTTTTTGCCGTCACGGAAAAGGGAGAGTACACCCTGCGGCTGAGACTGTACGAGCTTGAGGAGCGATTGTACGGCAGCCGCTTTGTGCGTATCTCAAATTCAGAGATCATCAATCTGCAAAAGGTAAACTGCTTTGACCTGAGTTTCACTGGCACAATATGCGTAAAACTTTCCGACGGCGCGACGACTTATGTATCAAGAAGGTATGTTTCCAAAATCAAAAAAATCTTAGGAATATGAGGTGGATTATTATGAAGAAAAAAATAATCACGAGGAGCTTGCTCGGCTTTCCTCTCGGAATTACCATTGGTTATGTTATTACCATAATTCTTTCTCTTATCTGGGCAAAAGGTTACTACTCCCCCTGCGTGCCGCAGCTTATTGACCTGATGGGGAACGAAATAAAAGCGGTCGTTTTGCAGGCGCTTCTGTGCGGAATACTCGGTGCCGGCTTCGGCGGAGCCTCGGCAATATGGGAAATAGATAATTGGAGCTTGGTAAAGCAGAGCGGGATTTATTTTCTTACCGTCTCCATTATAATGATGCCGACCGCGTACTTCACTTACTGGATGGAGCACAGCGTAAAAGGATTCCTGTCATATTTCGGAATTTTTGCCCTTATCTTCGCCGTGATATGGATAGTCCAGTTCTTTGTCGGCAGACATAACGTCAGCAGAATGAATGAAAAATTATCCCAAAACAAAAAAGAATAGTATTCGGATTGAACCGCCCCTGCTCTCGCATAGCAATAAGGGCGGTTCATTGTATTTCGATCTTATACTGCATGAAATTACCGTTTTTCATAAAACCAAAATCCGTATAAAGAAGCACACCCATATCTGACGCCGTAATCTGCACGGTGCCGCAGCCGTACTCTTTTGCCTCGTTTACCACACGGGTCAGAAGCTCCTTGGCAATTCCGCGCCGACGGTATTCTTTTGCCGTAAACATACTTGAAATCAGTCCCATTCTACCGTTCGGACAGCCATTTTTACATCCCCTAAAAAAAGGGGCGGTTTCCCGCCCCATAACTGTTCCTTTATTTTACAAACGCATTGTAGATAGCTTTGAACGCCGTTTCAAATTCTTCCTCAAGCACTCCGATGATAATGTTAAGCTCGCTTGAGCCCTGGTCTATCATCTTTACGTTCACATTTGAATTATACAGCGCCTCGAAAATCTTCAAAGCTGTACCTTTTACCGATTTCATTCCCCTGCCTACGACCGCGATAAGCGCAAGCCCCGCCTCTATCTCGATCGAATCAGGCGACGCGTTCCTGTGGATCCCCGCAAGAACCTCCTGTTCTTTTTCGACAAATTCGTGCTGATGAACGATTATCGTCATCGTGTCGATACCCGAAGGCATATGTTCAAAAGAAAGCCCCTGCTTTTCAAACTGCTCAAGCACTTTGCGTCCGAAGCCTATTTCCGAGTTCATCATATCCTTCTCTATATTGACCGCCGAAAAACCCTTCTTGCCCGCGATTCCGGTAATAATATGCTCCGGCTTCTTTGATGTGCTTTCAACTATCATAGTGCCCGGATCGTCCGGCGAATTGGTATTTTTGATATTGATCGGAATACCTTCCCTGCGCACAGGAAAAATCGCATCCTCGTGAAGCACTGTCGCTCCCATATAAGAAAGCTCGCGAAGTTCCTTATATGTGATCGTGTTTATCGCGGCGGGATTCTCAATAATTCTGGGGTCGGCGATCATAAAGCCCGACACGTCGGTCCAGTTTTCATACAGATCTGCCTTGACCGCAGCCGCTACAATCGAGCCGGTAATATCCGAGCCGCCTCTCGAAAAGGTCTTTATCGTATCGTTAGGCGTCGAGCCGTAAAA
>CAJTON010000049.1:0-8438 GCA_910577605.1 uncultured Butyrivibrio sp. | reverse complement strand
CCCTCTCTACATTGACAAGCCTATCCCTCACCGAAGCGTTCGTCATTTCATAATTAAAGCTTCCGTCCTCGTTGAAAAAAACAACGTCGGCGGCGTCAATAAACTCATATCCGATATATTTGGCAAGAATTATTCCGTTAAGGAACTCTCCTCTCGATGCCGCGTAGTCGCGTCCGGCGCGTCCCTTGAATCCAGCCTCTATTGCTTCGTACTCATTTTCCAGCGACATATCCAAGCCAAGCTCGCTTATGATGCCGTCGTATCTGTCCTGTATCTCCTTAAATTTTGTCTTAAAGTCACGTCCGCTGACCGCCGCTTTATAGCAGGCGTAAAGCATATCCGTAACCTTTACATCTTCGGAAAACCTCTTGCCGGGCGCCGAGGGCACGACAAATTTTCTCGCCGGATCGGCAAAAATAATGTCCGCCACCTTGCGGAACTGCTCCGCGCTTGCAAGCGAGCTTCCTCCGAATTTCGCAACTTTAACCATTTCCTCATTCCTCCGAAATCATCCGGTAAATACCGTCAAATATAGTTTTATTACTTATCAAACAGTTTGTCAATAAGTTCATGTCCGTCCGCAATAAAATTCCCGGATTTTTCGGCGTCCTTTTCGTTATACAGCCAGTTTCTTTCTGTGGTCTCCGTACTGTCGTACAAAAGATACGGAACCGGCTTTGCCACATGCGTTCTCAATCTTATCGGGGTAGGATGATCCGGCGTAATGATTATCCGGTATGGCTCGCCTCCTGCCTCAAGCCCGTCGATAACGGTCTTTACAACAAGAGCGTCGATATTTTCAACGGATTTTATTTTGCGCTCTATACTTCCCTGATGCCCCATCTCGTCCGGGGCCTCCACATGGATATAAGCAAAATCGTATCCGTCCTTCAAAAGCGCATCAACCGCCGCCTGCGCCTTACCCGCGTAATTCGTATTTAGCGTACCGTCCGCGCCATCAACGGAAATATTCGTCATTCCCGCTCCGACGGCGATTCCCTTCAGAAGATCGACCGCCGAGATCATAACCCCCCGTTTTCCCGTTTTAGATTCAAAAGAGTCAAGCGCCGGTCTGCTGCCCGCCCCCCAGAACCAGCAGGAGTTGGCTGGATTCAGACCTTTTGCCTTTCGTTCAAGATTAAGAGGGTGGTTTTTCAGTATCTCATAGCTGCGCTCCATCATTTCTCTAAGCCGCGCATCGCCCGGAAGATACTGTCCTATGGTCTGTCCCAGCACATCATGCGGGGGCGTAAGGGGCACGATCTCGCCACCCTCCCATATCATGCAGTGCCTGTAACTCGTTCCCAGGTAAAATTTATATATTTCATTCTCAAGTCCGGCGCGTACCGCTTCAAGCAAAACAGCGCTGTCCTTCGTCGATATTTCTCCCGAACTGTGATCCAGTATGGTCTGCCCGTCATATGATTTTCCCTCATCCTCCGAGAGCGTTACGAAATTGCACCTGAACGCGATGTCATTATCCTTCATCGGAACACCAATGCTTAACGCTTCAAGAGGAGAGCGTCCCGAATAATATCTGCGCGGATCATAGCCCAGCACAGAAAGATTTGCCGTATCGCTGCCCGGAGCCATTCCCGCCGGTACAGTGTTTACCATTCCGATTTCAGAGCGGCCAGCCAAAGCGTCCATATTAGGAGTATCAGCATATTCAAGTATAGTTTTCCCTCCGAGGCTTTCAATGGGCTCATCAGCCATTCCGTCTCCGAGTATTATTACATATTTCATTCTGCCGCCTCCGCTCATCCCTCGTAACGAATCATGGAAATAACCCCGCCTATGCTGTCCGCAGCAGCTTCATATTCCCTCTCTTTGAGCATTCCGGTAACGAAACCGATCTCATCCGAAACTCCGTCCAGAGCAACGATCTCCCCTCCGCCGAACGCAGCTTCAAGCTTATCCTGCATACCGTCGTCATTCTTAACGCGTATAAAAAATCTCGACTCAACGTCCTTTACGTCAAGAAGCGGCATTTTCTCCGTACTCCAGATAGTCATTATATTTGTTCCAATATGCTTAACCGCGTCAACAACGTCCGACACCACGGCGCTCGCGGTAGGAAGCTTTCCTGCTCCCGCTCCGTAAAACATAACGTCACCAAGCACGTTTCCTTTTACGAAAATCGCGTTCATAACCCCGTTCACGCCGGCGAGCGGATGCTCCGAGCATATCATTCTGGGCGCTACCATAGCGCAGAAGCCTTTTTCCGATTTCCTGCTCGAACCTATAAGCTTGATCGCCGCGTCCAGTTTGTCGGCATACCTGAAATCCATATCGGTTATTTTGGTAATTCCCTCCGTATGGATATCCTCATAATCCACCTGATGTCCGCACGCAAGAGAGGACAAAATAGCGATCTTACGGCAAGCGTCATACCCCTCAACGTCCGCCTCCGGGTTTCTCTCGGCATAGCCCAACTCCTGAGCCTTCTTGAGGACTGTGTCAAAATCAAGTCCGTCCTTTGACATGCTTGTGAGAATAAAATTAGTCGTTCCGTTAAGGATTCCTGAAATCTCCACTATCTCGTCCGCAGTCAGAGACTGGTTAAGCGGGCGTATGATCGGAATGCCGCCGCCCACGCTCGCTTCAAAGAGGAAGTTCACTCTGTTTTCTTTTGCGATCTCTATAAGTTCGGCTCCGTGCTTCGCGACAAGCTCCTTATTGGAGGTGCATACGCTCTTTCCTTTGAGCAGCGCGCTTTTGACAAAATTATACGCGGGATTCACACCGCCCATCACTTCAACAACTATCTTTACGTCATCGTCGTTAAGGATAATATCATAGTCATGAACCAGAATTTTCTCCACCGCGTCTCCCGGAAAATCACGCAGGTCCAAGACATATTTGAGGTTTATTTCCTGTCCCGCCCTGTTGTTTATCGACTCCTGATTCGTCCGCAGGACCTCCGCAACGCCTGAGCCGACCGTTCCGTAGCCTAATACCGCAATATTTACCATCTTTCTTTCTCCTGTTTGAATGTAATCTTATCTGTTCGGTGTTTTGCGGTTTTCCTCCGCAAGACGCTCAACCGCCTTAAGCTCTTTCTCCGACAAAAGCTCCATGGGATCTATTATTATGACAAGCTTGTCGTTCACACGGACGACGCTGTCAAAATATTCAACGCCCGTTCCCTTGGCGATTATAGGCATATCATGTATGCTTTCCTCGTCAGCATTGTGTATTCCCTCAACGCCGTCAACCTCAATGGCTATTTTGTTTTTTTCCATATCAATTATTATAAATTCGCTGTCCTCGGGAAAATCCGAATCCGTCATGCGGAATTTCGTCCTCAGATCGACAACTGGAATTATGTCTCCCCTCAAATTTATAATGCCCTTGATGCTTCTCGCGGAATTGGGGACGCGTACGATCGACTGCGTGCGCTCTATCGCGTTGACATAAGAAATATTAATTCCGTACCTCTCGTCTCCGAGTCTGAAAACAACCGGTTGAAAATCTGCCATCTTTTATTCCTCCTTATATATTCCCGCGTTACCGATATACGGACGGCGGGACTTACCTTGACTGTGTTCTGTGAGACCATTTCAGATATTCGCCTAAAAACATATCTATATTTCCGTCAAGCACGCTCTGGGCGTTGCCTGATTCCGCGTTAGTCCTGTGATCCTTTACCATTGTATAGGGCTGAAGCACATAACTGCGTATCTGGCTTCCCCAGCCGATCTCCTTGACCTCTCCTCGTATCTGAGCCTCTCTGTCCGCATTCTCCTGCTGTTTGAGAAGATAAAGCTTTGCCTTTAGCATCTGCATCGCTTTGTCCTTATTCTGATGCTGGGAACGCTCATTCTGGCACTGCACCACTGTTCCCGTAGGAATATGGGTTATCCTTATCGCGGAGGACGTTTTATTTATATGCTGTCCGCCCGCGCCGCTTGAACGGTAGGTGTCAATGCGCAGATCGTCTTCATTTATCTCAATGTCTATATCGTCCTCAATATCGGGCATTACATCACAGGAAACAAAAGACGTCTGCCTTTTGCCGTTCGCGTTGAAAGGCGAGATGCGAACAAGCCTGTGTACTCCTTTTTCGGATTTAAGGTATCCGTACGCGTTCTCTCCGTTCACCTGGATCGTTACGGACTTTACGCCCGCCTCGTCTCCTTCAAGGAAGTCAAGAGTGTCAACGCTGTAACCCTTGCTTTCCGCCCATCTTGTATACATACGCAGAAGCATTGACGCCCAATCGCAGCTCTCCGTTCCTCCGGCGCCCGCGTTGAGCCTGAGGATGGCATTGTTCCTGTCGTATTCTTCGCAGAGCAGCGTCCCTATTCTCACCTTTTCAAAAAGCTCCTTAAAGCTCTCCACCAGTTCCTCTATCTCGGGAACAAGAGAATCGTCGTTTTCCTCCTCCGCCATCTGAATAAAGGTTTCGGCATCCTCCTTCTGTCTTAAAAGCTCCTCAAAATTTTCAAAAGAATCCTTCAGGGATTTAAGCTCTTTAAGTTTATTCTGAGATTCGTCCGGATCGTCCCAAAAGCTCTGATCCTCCATATGCATCTCTATTTCTTCAATCCTCTTTGACTTATCAGCTAAGTCAAAGTGAATCCCTCAGTTCTTCCAATGGTCCTTCGTAGCCGTTAAGCTCGTAACGGAATCTGTCTAATTCTACCATTAAAATTCACCACCTGTCATAAAAATTTATATTTATTTTGTATTAATAACCTTTTAGAGATTTTTGCCGCAGCAATTCTTGTATTTAAGTCCGCTGCCGCAAGGACAGGGATCGTTGCGCTGTATCTTCTTGGTTTCCCTTCTGACCGGTCCCTTTGCCACGGTGTCGTCCTTGTTGGTTCCCGTAACCTTGGCAACCTGCTCGCGCTCTATTTTCTGCTCTATCTTGACATGGAGCAGGAATTTTACGGTATCCTCCTCTATCGCCGCGGTCATCGCGTCGAACATATCAAAGCCTGCCATTTTGTACTCGACAACGGGATTCCTGTTACCGAACGCCTGAAGCCCTATGCCCTGACGCAGCTGATCCATATCGTCGATATGAGCCATCCACTTCGCGTCTATGACTTTAAGCAGTATTACGCGCTCGATCTCGCGCATCTGCTCGGGTTCGGGGAATTCCGCCTCCTTAGCCTCGTAAAGCTTGACAGCCTTTTCCTTGAGGTCATGGATAAGCTGGTCTTTTTTCTTATACTTGCCCGCGTCAGTGACAGGCTCCACCGGAACGATAGGGAGAAGCGAATTGTTAAGCTCCGCAAGGTCCCACTCCTCCGGCGCAAGCTCGTCGCTTATGCACTTGTTGACTATGCTCTCAACCTTCTCGGAAAGCATATTCATAATAACTCCGCGCATGCTCTCGCCGTCAAGCACCCTTCGTCTTTCCTCGTAAATGATCTCTCTCTGGTCATTGTTGACCTGATCGTACTCAAGGAGATTTTTACGGATACCGAAGTTGTTGTTCTCTATCTTTTTCTGTGCCTTCTCTATCGCGTTGGAAAGCATCTTATGCTCTATCTGCTCGTTCTCGGGGATCCTTAACGCGTTGAAGATTCCCATAAGCTTTTCGGAACCGAAAAGGCGCATTATGTCGTCCTCAAGCGATATATAGAATCTTGATTCGCCGGGATCTCCCTGTCGTCCGGAACGTCCTCTGAGCTGATTGTCGATACGTCTTGACTCATGCCGCTCCGTTCCGATTATTTTAAGACCGCCCGCGGCTCTGGCCTCTTCGTCAAGCTTTATATCGGTACCGCGGCCCGCCATGTTCGTGGCTATCGTAACCGCTCCGTGGATTCCCGCCTGCGCGACTATCTCAGCCTCGCGCTCATGGAATTTAGCGTTGAGGACATTATGCGCTATTCCGCGTCTTTTGAGCATCGCGCTTATTTCCTCGGACTGCTCGATAGTGATGGTGCCGACAAGACACGGCTGTCCTTTCGCATGCGCCTCGGATATCTCGTTCACCACAGCGTTGAGCTTCTCACGGCGCGTCTTGTAGACCGCATCCTGATTATCAATACGGATAACCGGCTTATTGGTGGGTATTTCGATAACATCCATTCCGTATATTTCCCTGAACTCGTTTTCTTCCGTCAGGGCGGTACCGGTCATTCCCGCTTTTTTCTCGTATTTATTAAAGAAATTCTGGAACGTGATAGTTGCGAGCGTCCTGCTCTCGCGCTTCACCTTCACATGCTCTTTTGCCTCGATCGCCTGATGCAGTCCGTCGGAATATCTTCTTCCGGGCATTATACGTCCGGTAAACTCGTCTACGATAAGCACCTGATCGTCTTTTACTACATAATCCTGATCCCTGAACATAAGATAATTGGCTCTGAGCGCAAGTATGACATTGTGCTGTATCTCCAGATTATCCGCGTCCGCTAAATTGTCTATATGGAAAAACTGCTCGACCTTCTGAACTCCGGCCTCGGTAAGATTTACGGATTTCTCCTTTTCATTTACGACAAAATCGCCTGTCTCCTCGGTATCTTCCTTCATAATAGCCGCCATTTTGGTAAGCTCCGTCTCGCTTCCCTTTTCAAGCTGCCTTGCGAGCACGTCACAAAGCTCATAAAGCCTTGTGGACTTGCCGCTCTGTCCCGATATAATAAGAGGAGTCCTCGCCTCGTCTATAAGGACCGAATCGACCTCGTCCACGATGGCGAAATGAAGACTTCTCTGAACAAGCTGTTCTTTATATATGACCATGTTGTCCCTCAGATAATCAAATCCAAGCTCGTTATTGGTTATATATGTTATATCGCAGTTGTACGCCTTGCGCCTTTCATCATTGTCCATGCTGTTAAGCACGACTCCGACTGTAAGCCCCAGGAATTCGTGTACCTGTCCCATCCACTCGGCGTCACGCTTGGCAAGATAATCGTTTACCGTAACGATATGCACGCCCTTGCCCTCAAGCGCGTTGAGATATGCCGGCAAAAGGCATGTCTGCGTCTTACCTTCTCCGGTCCTCATCTCCGCGATACGCCCCTGATGCAGAACGATACCGCCCATAAGCTGTACTCTGTAATGTTCCGTATGAAGAACACGCCTCGCCGCCTCCCTGACGACCGCGTATGCCTCCACAAGCAGATCGTCAAGAGTTTCACCCGCCGCCAGCCTGTTTTTGAACTCATGTGTCATGTCCTTCAGTTCGGCGTCGGATTTTTCCATCATTGACGGGCGCAGCGCCTCGATCTTATCGACAAGCGGTATTATACGCTTGATTTCTCTCTCGCTGTGCGTGCCAAAAATTTTCTCTACTAAACTCATTACTGTTATCCCTTCCAAGGTAAAATAAACTATTATGAAGTATTTTATCACTTAAAAATAAAAAAAGCAATATAAAGACGGCATTTTAGGAAACGCAGCCCCAAAATGCCGTCCTTCGCACCCGTCCCTAAGGACCTGTGGATTCATTCATACTTCATTAATCAAGCTCCGGCTCGATAAGTCCGTATGTACCGTTCTTACGCTTGTACACAACATTGACCTCATCGGTATCCGAATTGGAGAATACATAGAAATTATGTCCCAGAAGTTCCATCTGGATACATGCCTCCTCCGGATCCATAGGCTTGATGCCGAATCTCTTGCTTCTCACTATCTTGATCTCCGGCTCCTCGTCGTAATCGTTGTCAACGTACTGTCTGTTGAAATCAGCCGCAGCCTGCTTCGACTCGACTATCTTGTTTTTATATTTTCTAAGCTGTCTTTCAATAATCTCTTCAACAAGGTCAATGGATACATACATATCGCTGCTGACTTCCTCAGCCCTGATGATGTTGCCCTTGACCGGAATCGTCACCTCAATTTTCTGTCTCTCCTTTTCAACGCTGAGAGTGACCATAGCCTCCGTTTCGGTGCTGAAATACTTGTCCAGTTTGCCGATTTTTTCCTCGATGGATGAGCGCAATCCTTCTGTAACCTCGATATTCTTGCCTGTGATCGTAAACCTCATAATGCCCAACTCCTTTACAACTAGATTATAACCAAAAATTGTCTGTTGATTATAAATTAATTATACCATATTTCTAAATTCTATCAACTAAAATCTGAATTTTCTAACAATTTTTTTGTCAAGCCTTTTTGCCGAATTTCCGGCCCCAAAAAAATATTTATCAGTTTTCAACAAAACATATTTTTGTCTTGCTTTTTTTTGATTTTGTGGTAGCGCGCTTATGTAAACTTTGTGGATAATGTGGATAACTTCGTGTATAACTCACAAATGCCGTAAATCAAGGCTCAAAAATTGTGGATAACTTTCGCGTAAAATCTTTAATTTTTTATCATAAAATTAATAGCCGTTACCGATTGTCGAAAAACTTTTGAAAAATTTATGCAAAATGACGAATTTTTATTTTTCGGACGGTTTCTCTTGACATGGAATTGTGGTATAATGTGCGCAAGCAACGAGCAGTGCAAAAACAGACAGAGGCAGACCT
>CAJTON010000048.1 GCA_910577605.1 uncultured Butyrivibrio sp. | reverse complement strand
AGCCTCGCTTATCTCTTTACCCTCCCCGTAATACTTATATCCGCCGTCCTCCTGCTTTTCGGCATAGGCAATTTTTGTTTTAATAATCTCTTCAGGTTCAAAGCTGTATCTCTCAAGAATATGCGCCGTCAAATCTGCTCCGAACGATCCCACGACATCGCCGTTTTCGCCTATATTCACCCTTAAAGACTGATGTCCATATGCATATACTTTTCCGTCTGTATGTTCATGAAAGATAACTCCCTGATGGTTTCCTGAGCCTACCCAATAAACAAAAAACAGCTCTTTTTTTCCGTCATTATCAAAATCGACGGAAAGATATTCCGACCATTCTACAACATTCTTCCAATTTTCAAAATCATACTCTTCTTTTGGAATAGAATTTGGATCTGACTCATCATAAACCAGCTTAATGTCGTATACTTTATAATCTTTTAATGTCGTATCGATATTTGTCTGAGTATCAACAAAATTTCCGTTTGCCAGAAATATATTCTTTATCGAATCCGGAATATCAGATTCTTCAAATGCTCTCTGTGCATCCTCGGCGTTATAATCGGTTTCCTGCTCCGAAACGGTCGGAACTTCCGTCGTCGGTTCCTCTGTTGCTGGCTCCTTTGTAGCTTTCTCTGTTTCAGAATTTGTGACGGCAACCGTAGAAGCAGTTCCCGACGGCTTGTTTCCGGCATTTGAAACTGAACTTCCCCTAGTGCAGCCCGTAAATGTAAGCATTAAAGCAATCCCTGCGATAATTAATGATAATTTTTTCATTTCATAACCCTCCCCTGTTATAATTTATACATAAGCTGATAAATTTGATTGGCATAATTTCTACCGAAAGTCTCTTTTAAAGAATATCATCTTTTATGTTTGATTAGTTTGTCTGTACAATAATGTACTTCGTCCAAGGCATACCACCCCCGCAAGCCAGTTTCATATACGATCCAAATTCAGCCTCGCTTATCTCTTTGCCCTCTCCGTAATACTTATATCCGCCGTCCTCCTGCCTCTCTGTATAGGCAATTTCTGTTTTAATAATCTTTTCGGTATCAAAGCTGTACCTGTACAAAGTATTTGCAGTAAAATCTGCTCCGTACGATGCCACGACATCGCCGTTTTCTCCTATATTTACCCTCAACGTACGATGCCTGTATACATATACTTTACCGTCTGTATGTTCATGAAAAACAGTTCCTTCATGAAGAGATATTTCCGGTTGAAAAGCATAAAATAATTCTTTTTTCCCGTCATTGTCAAAATCGACTATGATATATGAATACCACTCTGCAACGCCGCACTTTTCCTCACCATAAGTATATGCCTGATCATCATATGAATATGTTGTTTCATACAGCCTATATTCGGACAACTTCATTTCCTTCTGCGTCTGAGTATCAATAAATTTTCCGTCCGACAAAAATATATTTTTTATTGAATCCGGAATATCTGATTCCTCAAATGCCTTCTTTGCTTCCTCGGCGTTATACTCGGCTTCCGTTTCGCTAACAGTCGGCTTTTCAACAAGCGCATCCGTTGCCTGTTCCTCTGTCGTATTTTCAGCCAATGATTCGGTTTCCGCGTTATCTGAAACGGTTTCCGACGGCTTATTTCCGGCATTTGAAGCCGAACTTCCCCTAGTGCAGCCTGTAAATGTAAACGTTAAAACAAGCCCCACGATAATTAATGATTTTTTTTTCATTTCATAACCCTCCCCTGTTATAATTTATACATAAGCTGATAAATTTCATTCGCGAATCTTATACGGTCTTCTCTATGAGCATCTTCTTCATTGGGCTTCTCAATATAATCAAGAAAATATTCTGTAGCGTCAATCAGGGTTTTCTTATTCTTAAATTCTACCCATTCACTTTTACAAATAGATGAATTATTAGTTTCTGACCTGAAATATGCCAGCTGCGCGTTCAGATCCTTGGGCTGCAATCCCATTGACTTCGCCTGATTTAATAAGCCTTGTTTTCTTGCTGCAAATGTCCACTGCATTATACCATAACCTTTACCGTCATTGACACTATACACATAATCCGGATCGTGATGTGTTATAACCTCATTTTCATCTTCTAGATTATCCGATGAAAACCCCGACTCAGCTTTAATATTCGCCATGACCGCCGATGCGTGAGTTGCGTCAACGCCCATCCCCAGCCGAAGAAATGTCCATATCTTTGCAAAATTTTTTCTTTCAACAGAATCAACCAAGTCTTTTACCTGCGCATTACTTTCATTTTCAGCAAGGATATTCATAGCCCTGTTCCTAAATCCATCTGCCAACTCAAGCTTTGAAAGCGTCGTCTGATTCATAACTCCGGTTTGCTTCAATCCGTACACTGTCTGAAAATTACCTATCGCAATTTTCATCAAATCAGAGGTAAGATTTCCGTTAGCCGGTCCAGAATAAAATCCTAAATTGATCAAAGCATATTGTATGCTCTGATTTGATGATAACGTCCTCGCGGCATTTGTGCCGTTTACCGTCCCGTCTGCATTATATGTCCGGTACTTTATTTCCGTGTTGTCTGACTTTTCATAGATAGCTCCTGTCCGAGCGACAGCATCTTGCACGTCTGATTCATTTTGCCCGGCTATACTTTTTTCTGAATGGGATATTACTTTAGGTTCCGAAAATCCCCCTGTGTCTCCCCCAATTCTCATTTGTAATCAATCTCCTCATATTCACTTGTATTTTGTCCAAAATTTAGAAAACTGCTATTAGTTTTTTCACTTTTTACATATTTTAATTATATATCTTCTTATTCTGTGTGTCAATATGGATTACTGTGCGAACAGTTGTATTTTATCTGTATGTTCTGTATCTATTCTCACTTTTATCTGTAAAAAAAGACTTTCAGCAGATATTTTTGTCCGCTGAAAGTCTCTTTATAAATAAATACTTACCAAACTATTTTATCAGCCTGTCCATCGCTGAGTTCTTACCTACGACTATAAGATGCTCGCTCTCCTTGAAAACATAGTCGATTCCCGGCATCACATGGGTCTTGCCGTTTTTTTTGTAGCCGATTATGTTGGCGCTATAACGCGCACGAAAATTGACCTCCTTGATGGTCTTGCCTATACACTCTTCAAAGGGCGGAATCTCGTAGATCCCGAATTCAGAATCTATTTCAATATAGTCAAAAAGCGAATTCTTGCTGAAACGCTTCGCCATGCGCTCCGCTATATCCCTGTCGGGATAGATAACGAAGTCGGCGCCGTTTTTTAGCAGGAATTTGGAATGAATGTCGCGGCAGGCAAGGCTCACGACATAACGCGCACCCATCTCTTTTACAAGACTTGTGACCTCAAGCGAATTCTGGAAATTTTCGCTTATGCATACAAAGCACACGTCAAAATTAGTGACTCCGAGATTTTCAAGAACCTCCGGATTCGCGCAGTCGCCTACCTTGGCGTTCGTAACGTAAGGCAGAAGGTCCTCGACCTTATTTTCGTTAATGTCGATTATCATTATCTCGCATTCCGTCTTGGCAAGGTTCTGACATAGATGATGACCGAATTTTCCCAATCCGATTATCAAAAAAGATTTCATCAAAAAATACCCCCTTTTGCTATCCTATTGAAATTTTCTCGTCCGGGTAGTATACCGGAGCGCGTTTTTTTGTCTTCATTATGGACATCGCGAAAGAAAGACTCCCTATCCTTCCGCTGAACATAAGGATCCTCGAAACGGTATTAAGGCTCCTTGTAAGTCCGGTGCTCATCCCGACAGTGCCGATTGCCGAAAATACCTCAAACGCCACGTCCTCAAACGGCAGTCCGTTAAACGCGAGCACCGCGAAGACCGCCGTAACCGCGAGCATGAGATTCAATATAAAGACCGTGCTTGCCTTCTTTATCGCATCCTCTTCAAAACGTCTTCTGAATACGCTTCCTCCGGCTCCGTTCCTTATTCCCGCGAAAAGATTGACCAGGAGAACAAAAATCGTGGTGGTCTTTATTCCGCCCGCGGTCGAGCCGGGCGAACCGCCTATAAACATAAGCATTATCGTCAGCATTTTCGACGCGCCGGTAAGCGCCCCAGTGTCGACCGTGTTAAATCCCGCCGTCCTTGCCGTCACCGACGAAAAAGCCGACGCGAGCACGCGCTCCCCGACATTCATTCCCGCCATAGTGTTGTCATACTCGACTATATAAAAAAGAACTGCCGGCACAACGATAAGGAACGCCGTCGTCACAAGCACTATTTTCGTATGAAGTGAATATTTTTTAAATTTAAGCTTATTGCGTGAAATATCGTCCCAAACGACAAAACCGATACCCCCGATTATTATAAGCGCCATGATTACAATATTTACGACAAAATCTCCCGCAAAGCCCGTAAGCGAAGCGTACTGCTCCTCCACTCCCATCAGATCAAAGCCGGCGTTGCAGAACGCGGACACGGAATGCCACAGCCCGTAATAGAAGCCCTTCGCCGCGTTTTTAAAATAAACCGAAAACCTTATTCCGAGAATAAACGCGCCAGTGCCTTCTATTATCAGAGTTCCCTTGATTATCTTCTTCGTCAGCTTTACGATTCCGCTGATCTTTAAGGAATTGACACTCTCCTGCATAAGCCCCCTGAATTTAAGTCCTATCCTCTGCCTTAACAGCATGGAGAAAATAACTCCGATAGTTATAAATCCCAGACCGCCTATCTGTATCAGCGTAAGTATTATAATCTGACCGCCAAGACTCCAATGCGTAAAAGTATCGACAACAACAAGCCCAGTAACGCAAGTCGCGCTCACCGAGGTGAAAAGGCAGTCCAAAAAAGGAGTGTATGTTCCTTCTTTTGAAGCAAAAGGAAACATCAGAAGTACCGTGCTTATCATCACGATTATCAAAAATCCGACCGCTATGAACTGCGCCTGCGACAGCTTGTTTTTTACCTTAATTCCGGATTTCATTATCAAATATCCCGCCTCATAAAAACTGTGTTATAAACTGGTCTGGATAAGCTTGGGAGCATATCCCGCTTTTTTCATCGCGGCAATGATCTCCTCCTTATGCTCAGTACCGAAAGCCTCAAGCGTAATGCTTAACTCGACGGCGGCATTTCTGTTTATGCTCACGAACTGGTTGTGCTCAAGCTTTATGACGTTGCCCTTTGCCGCAGCGATGACCTCGGCGACCTTAAGAAGCTCGCCCGGCTTGTCGGGAAGAAGAACCGACATGGAAAATACCCTGCCCCTCTGTATAAGCCCGTGCTGAACGACCGAGGACATGGTTATAACGTCCATATTGCCGCCGCTCAGGATAGAAACGATTTTTTTGCCGGAAACGTCAAGATGCTTAAGCGCCGCAGCCGACAGAAGGCCTGAGTTCTCTACGACCATCTTATGGTTCTCCACCATATCGAGGAAAGCGACGATAAGCTCGTCGTCCTCAACTGTTATTATGCTGTCGATATTCTGACGTATATACTCAAAGATCCTGCTTCCCGGCGTTTTGACCGCCGTACCGTCGGCAATAGTATTTACGCCGGGGAGCGTCGTGACCTCGCCTTTTTCAAGGGAGACCTGCATACAGTTTGCTCCCGCCGGCTCTACGCCGATAACCTTGATCTTTGGATTAAGCATTTTGGCGAGCGTCGATACGCCTGTCGCCAGACCGCCCCCGCCTATCGGCACGAGAATGTAATCGACTGTGGGAAGCTCTTTTATAATCTCCATGGCTATCGTGCCCTGACCCGTGGCGACGTCAAGGTCGTCGAACGGGTGTATAAAGGTATAGCCGTTCTCCTCGGCAAGCTTCATCGCGTACTCACAGGATTCGTCGTAAACGTCTCCGTAAAGCACGACCTCCGCGCCGTAGCTTTTGGTCCTGTTTATCTTGATTATCGGGGTGGACGTAGGCATAACGATAACCGCCCTGACTCCGTATATCCTTGCGGCATAAGCCACTCCCTGCGCGTGGTTTCCCGCGGAGGCGGTTATAAGCCCCCTTCCGCGCTCTTCCTCCGTAAGCGTGCTAATCTTGTAGTACGCTCCCCTGACCTTGTACGCTCCGGTATACTGCATATTTTCCGGTTTAAAATAAACCTTGTTCCCGGTCAGGTTGCTGTAATATTCACTGTACACAAGACGTGTGTCGGTAGTCACTTCCTTGACGCGCTCCGACGCCTCCTCAAAGCTTTCAAGCGTTAATTCAGTCATCATTTTCCGTTTCTCCCTTTACGTTAAACAGTGCGTTGACAAATTCGTCCGAATTGAATTTCTGCAGGTCGTCGATCTGCTCGCCCACTCCGATATATTTTACCGGAACGCCGAATTCCGACTGTATGGCTACGGCGATACCGCCCTTGGCGGTCCCGTCCATCTTGGTGAGTATGATTCCCGATATATCCGCGGTCTCCTTGAATTCGCGTAGCTGCGAGACCGCGTTCTGTCCGGTCGTACCGTCAAGCACGATGAAATTCTCACGGTAGGCTTCAGGATACTCCCTCTCTATTATTCTGTTTATCTTTTTAAGCTCGTCCATAAGATTCTTCTTATTGTGGAGCCTTCCCGCCGTATCGCATATCAGCACGTCGGCGTCGCGCGACTTTGCCGCCTGTATCGCGTCAAAAATGACCGCTCCCGGATCGGAACCCTCCTGCTGCGCGATAATATCTACTCCCGCTCTGTTCGCCCACTCCGCGAGCTGCTCGATAGCCGCCGCCCTGAACGTGTCCGCCGCCGCGAGAACGACCTTCTTGCCCTGAGCCTTGAGTCCGGCGGCGATCTTGCCGATCGAGGTGGTCTTGCCCACGCCGTTTACGCCTATAACAAGAATAACTGATTTGCGGTTCTCAAATTCATAGGCGTTCTCGCCGAGATCCATCTGCTCCTTTATTGAATTGACAAGCAGCTCGCGGCAGTCCTGCGGTTCCTTTATCTTGAGTTCCTTGACCTTCGCCTTCAGATCCTCAATGATCTTTTCCGTCGTAACCACTCCGAGATCACCCATAATAAGCATTTCCTCGATCTCCTCATAGAAATCGTCGTCTATCCTGGAGAAGCCGTGGAAAATAGAGTTAAGTCCCGACACTACGTTGTCCCTTGTTTTGCTTAATCCCGCAACAAGTCTTTTGAAAAATCCTGCCATATTTATTCCTCTCCGCCGGATCAATCCTGCTTCGTTTTCTTTTCCTCAGCATCAAGCTGGTTTTCTATCAGATCCACCGATACAAGAGCCGACACGCCCTTTTCCTGCATCGTGATACCGTAAAGCCTGTCCGCCGATGCCATCGTACCCCTCCTGTGGGTGATAACGATGAACTGAGTGTTCTTGGTCAGGTTATGTAAATACTTCGCGAATCTGTCGACGTTTGAATCGTCGAGCGCCGCCTCTATCTCGTCAAGCAGACAGAAGGGCGAGGGCTTTAAATTCTGTATCGCAAAAAGAAGGCATATCGCCGTAAGCGCCTTCTCCCCGCCGGAAAGCTGCATCATATTCTGGAGCTTCTTTCCCGGAGGCTGCGAGATTATCGAAATATCCGCCTCAAGGATGTCCGCCTCCTCATCGATCTCTATCGTGCCCTTTCCTCCGCCGAAAAGCTGCCTGAACACGTTCGCAAATTCCGCCTTTATTTCCTCAAGCTTCTCGGAAAATCTCGTCCTCATATCCGTATCAAGCTCTTCTATTACCGAAATAAGCTTATCCCTCGCGTTTATGAGATCATCGTGCTGGCCTTTAAGAAATTCGTAGCGCTCAGATACTTCCCTGTAATCCTCTATTGCGTTTACGTTTACGTCGCCGAGTCTGCGTATGTCGTTTTTAAGCTCTCCGACAGTTTTTTTCATATCGTTCTCGTCGGTAAGCGCATCATCCTTAAACTCCGCCGCCTGACTCAACGTTATCTCGTACTCGTTCCACATATAATCTATGCGTGAATCCCTTGTACCCTGAAAACGGTCCATATTCTGCGAAAGCCTGAAGCGCTCCTTTTCAAGCTCGACGAGCCTTGCCTGGCATTCCTCTCTCGATGTAAAAAAAGACTTCACGGATTCGCTCATCTCGTCCCTGCGCTTTTTAAGCTCGGCAAGCTCCAAGGCATACTCTTCTATCTGTCTGTCCGCGGTTTTTATAAGCTCCGTTATGCCGGATATCTCTTTATTTTTTGCTTCGATCTCCCTTGTGGAATCAACCTTGTTATCCTCAAGCTCTGAAATGCTCTCCTTGAGCCTCCCTATCTCGCGAAGCGCCCTTTTTATGCTTTCCTCTATAAAGCTTCCCTTCTGCGAAATTTCAGAAAACTCTATCCTCATATCCTCAGCAAGCCTGCTTTTTTCTGCAAGCTCCGCTTTAAGGCGCTCCGCTCTCGCCGTAAGCTCTTCAACGTCGGCAGTGGTCTCCTCGTTATAGCTTTCCATATTTGAAAGCTCGTATTTGAGCGAGGAAAGGCATTCGTTTATCTCAAGCACCTGCTTCTCTATCTCGGAGGACTCGCGCTGGTTATCCTCATACATGGTGCGTATCTCATCCTGCTTTGACGAGATCTGGCTGTATTCCATCTCCGCGGTATTCTGCTCCAGTCTTTTTGCCTGCAATTTCTCGCTGCCCGCGGCAATGGCTTTTCCCGTCTCCTGAATACGGGCGGCGGTACTCTCTATATCGGCTGATATTTTTTTGACCGCATCCGAGGTTTTGGCTATAAGCTCTTTAAGCTCATCAATTTCCCTGCGCCTTCCGAGAAGGTTGCCCGTATTTTTAAACGCTCCTCCTGTCATGGAACCGCCCGGATTAAGAAGCTCTCCCTCTAACGTGACTATTTTGAGGGAATGCCTGTATTTGCGGTTAAGCCTGAGAGCGCTGTCAATATTGTCGGTCACAGCGCATCTTCCCAAAAGATGCGCCGCTACGCCGAGATACTTGTCCTCTACCGATACAAGCTCCGAAGCGTAGCCGATGAAGCCCGGCTCGCCGTCAAGCTGCTCCCTGCGGCTGTTTCTTCCGTCAACAGCCGACAGCGGCAGAAAAGTAGCCCTGCCGTACTTGTTTTCCTTGAGATAGGCGATCATTTTTTTAGCCGTATCCTCGGTATCCGTCACTATATTCTGAACGGTGCCGCCAAGCGCCGTTTCTATGGCGGTCTCGTACTTTTTGTCCGTCTTTATTATATCTGCCACGACGCCGAGTATTCCGCTGTTGTTTTCCTTGCGCTCCATTACCCTGCGTATGCTGTTTCCGTAGCCGTCGTACCGCTCAGCGATGCCCTGAAGGGTCTCGAGCCTTGAGCTTACGCGCATGTTCTGCTCTTTTGCCGAGGAAAGTCTTTCCTCAAGCTGGGCGCGGCGGTTTTTAAGCTCGGCGCGCTCGGATGAGAGCTTGTTGTTTTCGGCTACAATACTCCTTATTTCAGAGTTGATACGCTCAAGCGCCCTGCGGCTTTCATCCATCGAATCGTCAAACTGGCTCTCGTCGGTCTTGAAACCGATAAGCCTGCTGTTGAGCTCTGCTTTTCTTATGCCTATCTGCTCAAGCATCGTTTCGTAGCGCTGTATGTTGGTCCTTATTATACCCTTTTGATTCAGATTCTCAAAAATAGAATTCTTTTTCGCGTCTATTTCCGCCGTGACGGAGCTTATCTCCTCGTTAAGAGACGCAACCGCCGAGTCCGCCTCGTCCCTTCTTTCCCCGGCGCTGTCGATCTCCTCGTCCATTGAAAATTTCTGCCTGATAAGCGCAGCCTTTTCCTCGTCCCTCTCGGAAATCTGTTCGTTTATTGAGGCGATTCTCTGCGAAAGATGCTCGTCGCTTAAATTCGCGGTCTTTATCTGCTCCTTTAATATCTCTATATGCCCGATAAGCTTGTTTTTGTCGATCTCCGACTGACTGTGAACGACAGAAAGCTCGTCGATACGGCTTGTCGCCGCGCTTATTTCGGCTTCCTTTTCATCATATACAGCCTTTATGCGGTCAAACTCCTCCTGTGTGACGGACGCGTCGTTTTCAACTATCGCAAGCTTTTCGGAAGTCTCGTTTATACTGCGCTTCAGACTCTCCGCCTCCATGAGGAAAAGATTCACCTCATATGTCTTGAGGCTTTCCTTGAGCCTAAGATACTCCTTTGCCTTTTCCGACTGTCTCTCAAGCGGTCCGACCTGTTTTTCAAGCTCGGCTAAAATATCGCTTATGCGCACAAGATTGTTCTGCTCATTGTCAAGACTTTTCTGCGCCGCGGCCTTGCGTCTCTTGTATTTGACGATTCCCGCCGCCTCGTCGAAAAGCTCCCGTCTCTCGTCCGGTCTGCCGCTCAGTATCTTGTCGATCTGGCCCTGTCCGATTATGGAGTAGCCTTCCTTGCCGATTCCCGTATCATAGAACAGCTCGTTTATGTCCTTTAAACGGCAATTGCTGCCGTTAAGCATATACTCGCTCTCTCCTGAGCGGAACACCCGGCGCGTGACCGTGACCTCGTCGTAATCTATATCAAGCTTGTGGTCCTTGTTGTCTATCGTGAGCGATACCGCAGCAAAGCTTACGGGCTTTCTCGCCTCCGTCCCCGCAAAGATAATGTCCTCCATACGAGAACCGCGGAGCTGCTTCGCGCTCTGCTCTCCGAGGACCCATCTGACGGCGTCGGCGATATTACTCTTGCCGCTTCCGTTAGGACCGACTATTCCCGTGATTCCGTTGTCAAATTCAAAGACCATTTTATTGGCAAAGGACTTAAAGCCCTGCACGTCGATTTTTTTAAGATACATCGGTGTTACCTACATTTCCAGTATAGCGTTGTAAGCAGCCTGCTGCTCCGCCGCCTTTTTTGTTCTTCCCATCCCCTCGCCTACGGTCTTTCCGTCAACTATCACCTTTACCGTAAATTCCTTACAGTGGTCCGGACCGCTCTCTTTGATAAGCTCATATTCGGGGCTGGGAAATCCGTTTGCCTGAACCTTCTCCTGCAGGATAGATTTGCTGTCCACAAAGAGTTTCTTGCGGTCTATATCATTGAGCACATGCTCCCTTACAAATCCTTTGGCACATTCAATGCCTCCATCCCTGTATATCGCTCCAAGCACCGCCTCAAAAGCGTCGCTTACGATGGAGTCCCTGAATCTGCCCCCTGTCATTTCCTCTCCCTTGCCAAGGTATATCATATCGTTCAGACCTATCTCCCTAGCGCAGAAAGCAAGCGTCGGTTCGCACACTATGCTTGCCCTCAGCTTAGTCAGCTCTCCCTCGGCCTCGGCCTCGTATTTCTCAAAAATGTATTCGCTGACCGTTATCTCCAAAACCGCATCGCCAAGAAATTCAAGACGCTCGTTGTTGTGATGCTTGTCGTGATAGACCTCGTTGCCGTAGGAACTGTGTGTCAGCGCAAGCTTCAAAAGTCCGTTATCCTTGAAAGTATATCCTATTCTGTTCTCAAATTCCCGTAAACCCTTGTTTTCATCAGCCATTATAATTACCCCTAACCCGCGTCCGTCATCGCGGACCTTCCCAATTAAACGAAAAAGCCCGTCGCCGGGCTTTTTATTCCGCTAACATTCCCGCGAGGCAGTTTGAGCCGGACGGGATTTTCCGCTAAAATCAGCTGTTATCAAGCTTAGTTGATCGCATTCTTAATCTGTTCAACAGCGTCCGAAACGGTAACTATCGATTCTGCCGCCTCGTTAGGTATCTGAATATCAAACTCTTCTTCAATTCCCATAATAATCTGGAAAACGTCGAGAGAATCAGCACCAAGATCATCGACGAAAGTCGTATCCATCGTAATCTCATCAGGCTGGATATTCAATACCTCTGCAATAATCTGCTGTATCTTTTCAAATTCCATGACTTTTCTTTCCTTTCCGAATTTTCACGGTCTGTTCCGACAGGAAAATTCAAATGAATTATTGATTGATTATTGATTGTTTGATTTTACCTGTAATATCGTTCTCAACAAACGAAATGCACTGGAGTATTGAATTTCTTATCTCCTTCGCGTCAGACGAACCGTGGGATTTGATAACCAGCCCTTTAAGTCCGATAAGCGGAGCTCCGCCGTACTCTGTCGCGTCATATTTCTTGAGAACCTTCTTCAGCGCCGGCTTGACAAGAAGAGCGCCGAGCTTTCCTCTGAAAGAGGACATCATTTCGTGTTTGATCTCAGACACAAGCGTCATACCCACGCCTTCAAACATCTTAAGTATGCAGTTGCCCACAAAAGCGTCGCATACGATTACATCCGCGTACCCCGCCGGGATCTCTTTTGCTTCAATACTTCCGATAAAGTTAATATCGGCGCATTCCTTCAGAAGCGGAAACGTTTCTTTTACAAGCGCGTTGCCCTTTTCCTCCTCCGAGCCCACATTGACGATAGCGACGCGCGGATTTTTGACTCCCAGAACGTTCTCCATATATATGGAACCCATCTGGGCGAATTTGAGCAGATGATCGGGCCTCGCGTCAACATTAGCGCCGCAGTCCACCAGAAGCGAAGGTCCCTTCGCCGTAGGAAATACGGGCGCGAGCGGAGGTCTGTCGATTCCTCTTATCCTGCCCACGATAAGCTGCCCGCCCACAAGTATGGCCCCGGTGCTTCCCGCAGAAACAAAAGCGTCCGCCTCGCCGTTCTTCACAAGATTGAAGGCAACGACCATTGAGGAATCCTTTTTCCTTCTTATAGCGAGAACCGGCGGCTCCGCAGTCTCTATGACTTCCGTGGCGTTTATGACCGATATCCTTTCGGTATCGTAATCATATTTCGCCAGCTCCGCCCTGACCGCGTCCTCCGCGCCTACAAGCTTTACAACGATCCTGCCGCTGTCCTTGACCGCTTCGACGGCTCCCTTTACAATTTCCGACGGAGCATTGTCGCCGCCCATTGCGTCAAGCGCAACTACTATCGGATTACCCATTGAGATTTCCTCCGTACTGCACATCCCTATATCTAGTGTTAATATACTAAATATCAAAGTATAAATCAACTGTTTTTTAGCACATCAACGCAAAAAAGACCTTTCGGAACGCCGAAAAGGTCTTCCCAGGTATTAGTCCTGTGCAAGTATTTCTTTTTTATTGTATGAGCCACAAGCCTTACATACCCTGTGAGACATCATAAGAGCGCCGCACTTGCTGCACTTAACCAAATTGGGAGCACTCATCTTCCAATTAGCTCTTCTCTTATCTCTGTGAGACTTTGATGACTTATTCTTAGGACAGATTGACATGGTTTACACCTCCTTTAACATTCCCGCGAAACGCCATGCGCCTGACGGGACTTTCCTTATCGCGCCCGCGAATGCAAAAGACGCGCCTTTCTTATTTACTGAATTGTGAAAAAATATCGTTTATTGCCGCCATTCTGGGGTCAGGCACAAAAGTGTCGCAGCCGCAGCTTCCCCTGTTGAGGTTTTTGCCGCACACCCTGCATATTCCCTTGCATTCCTCGCCGCAAAGCACTTTAACAGGCATATTAAGTACTATCTCCGGAAAAATAAATCCGTCGACATCTATCGTGTATCCGTCTGCAAAAGACGTATCCTCCTCTTTATCCTCCGCCTCAAAATCAACATCCCTGTCAAGTTCAAAGCTCAACGTCTGCCTTGTTTCATCAAGACATCTGTCGCACGGAATTACCAAGGTGAGCGATACCCGTCCTTCTATATGAATACTGCTCCTGCCCGAACGCGACACATGCAGCTCTATCGGTTCCTTGTCCTCTATGGGATAACTCGCCTGTCCAAGCTCAAATGTGTCCATATCCAGCATGACCGTGTACCTTCTTTCCGCGCCCCTGCCCGCTTTATCCGTTTTCTGCAAACGGGCTCCGTCCGGAAACAAACCGGATAAATCCAATTTCATATCTTTACTCCTGTCTGGCCAATATGCCGAAAGCACACCTGTATCATTATACTAACGTGAAATTTGTTTGTCAAACTT
>CAJTON010000047.1:4200-14097 GCA_910577605.1 uncultured Butyrivibrio sp. | reverse complement strand
CGGAGCCGGGTGGAGAGGGACCTCCAGAAGATGATCGACCGGGGGTACTTCGGCGGAAAGGCGTATCTCAATGTGGAGCTGGGCTACCTCTTCCGCAGCGGCCAGGCCGGGGCGGACTGGCAGCAGAGGCAGCAGAAGCACGGCTTTGCGGCGCTTGACATACCCTATGAGCTTGAGCAGCAGAAAAAAGAGATACAGGAATTTTTAGACGATCTGGTAAACCGCGACCAGAAGATGATGTATGTGACGGTGACGCTCGTGCATACGGCTGATACCTTAGAGGAGCTCGACCACGACAGCGGCGTTATAATGACTGCGGCGCGCAAGGCGCTCTGCCAGATGAGCGTCTTAAACTATGAGCAGCCGGACGGGCTCAACACGGCGCTCCCGTGGGGGCTGCGCTGCATTGACTTTACGCGGACGATGACGACGGAGGCGCTGCTTGCCTTCACGCCCTTTTATGTTGAGGAGGTCCGCGACACGAAGGGCAACTATTACGGCAGAAATAAGATAAGCGGATCGATGATACTCGCCGACAAAACGAAGTTTTTAAATGCCAACATGTTTATCCTTGCGGTCCCGGGAGCCGGAAAGTCGATGTTAGGGAAAAACGAGCTTGCCTACAACATACTTTCGGATCCCGGCACGGACGTGATCGTCATAGATCCGGAGCGCGAGTACACGGCGCTTGTTAAGGCGTTAGGCGGCGAGAGCATCAGGATCAGCGCGTCGTCCGAGAACCATTTGAACCTTATGGACATAAATAAGGAGTACGGAATGGACGAGCGGGAGAGCCCCATAGCCTTAAAGTGTGAGTTCATCATGTCGGTATGCGAGCAGATCGTGGGCGGGA
Organism: uncultured Butyrivibrio sp.; assembly: GCA_910577605.1. Lineage (GTDB taxonomy): Bacteria > Bacillota > Clostridia > Lachnospirales > Lachnospiraceae > Eshraghiella. Next base: position 13,244 of record CAJTON010000047.1, on the reverse strand, counting down.
GCTTATCGGCGGGAGAAAAATCCATAATCGACCGCTGTGTGATCTCTGTGTATAAAAAATACCTTGCCTCCGGGTACGCGGGGGACCCGCCGACGCTCACTGATCTTTACAGCGAGTTTTCGGGCTGCGCGGAGCCTGAGGCGGGGGACCTTGCGCTCGCGCTGGAGCTTTTTGTTGACGGATCGCTCAATACTTTCAACCATCTGACTAACGTGGACGCCGACAGCAGGCTTTTATCCTACGATCTTTTAGACATGGGCGAGCAGCTGCGCCCTGTGGGGATGCTCGCGGTGCTCGACAATATCCTAAACCGCGTGACGCGCAACCGTTTCAGGGGCAGGAGGACGGTCGTGATAATCGAGGAGATATACCTTTATCTGATGTACCAGTATTCGGCGGAGTTTTTTTACAAGATGTGGAAGCGTATCAGGAAGTACAACGGCTACTGCGTCGGGATAACGCAGAACGTGTCGGATCTGAGGCAGAGCCCCACGGCGCGCGCGATGCTCTCAAACTCGGAGTTCGTCATCATGCTCAATCAGGCGGAGGACGACCGGGCGGACCTTGCGGAGCTTTTGCATATCTCGCCGGAGCAGCTCAAGTACATCACGGACGCCGACGAGGGCTGCGGTCTAATAAAGCTCGGGAAGAGCCTGATCCCGTTTGAGAATAAGATACCGAAGGACACTGAGCTTTACAGGCTGATGACGTCAAAGCCGGGGGAGGCGTTATAGCAGCAAAAAGTCACGTCCGGCGCGCGGAAATGTAAAGGGAGGTTTTTATGGATATAAGGACAAGGAACACGGAGGCTCATACGGCGGAGGCGGGGAGATCCCGCCTCGACGCCTTAAACGGAGCGCTTAAGACGGAGGGTACAGCCGTAAGGGAGCGTTTCGCAGAGAAGGCGGAAAAGCCTGCACAGGCGGGGAGAATCCTTACGCGGGCGGGCAGGAGCCTCACAAGCAGGGGAAAAAACGCCATGAATGAGGCGGCGTCGCAGGAATGCGACAGCGAGGACGCGGGGGCGTATGCCACTGACAAGGTCACCGACAAGGCAAAGGAGGCGGCTTTATGGACCGAAAAAAAGACAAAGCAGGGCGCACAAAGGACCGTAGATAAGGTCCGTGAGGAGATACGGGAGCGAAGGAAGGAGAGGCGGTGTTCCCGGAACGCGGAGGGACAGTTTTCAGGAAATGAGGAATACGGGAGGCGTTTACACGGACCGGAGTATGCGGAAAACGGAGGGAACGGAGCTTCCCGCGGCAGGAGCGGACAGAACGGCGCTTCCGGGACGGAGCGCGGCGGTTACAGGTTTCAGTCTGACGCCCACAATTCCGTGACGGGAGGGCGGTATGCGGGAATGGAGGGCGGAGATATTTCCGTTCCGGGGACAGGTAGCCGCTTTTCAGGGACGGAGGGCTGCTCTGTAAAAGCGGACGCTCCGAAGGAAAATGCACGCTTCCACATACAGGAAAAGCCTGATATGTCAATAAAGGTAAGGGACAGCAGCGTAAGGAGCGCGGAGCACAGGATCCGTACAAGCGCAAAGCAGGCGGGGGAAGCCGCCAGGAAAGCGAAAAAGGCTGCAAAAGCCGCGGGGAAGGCAGCACAGAGGGCGGCAAGGGAAGCCGCAAAGACCGCGGCAAAGACCACAGAGAAAGCCGCCAAAGCCACGGCTAAGACGGCAAAGGCTGTCGGGAAGGCGTTATTTAAAGCGGTAAGCGCGGTCATAGAGAAGCTTGCCGCCGCCTGCGCAAGCGGGGGTCCCTTTGTGCTTATCATAATACTTGCCGCCGTCTACATAGGGGTCATCATGTGTAAGATCGGGGACGTCGCCGACAAGTTGTTGTCCGTTTTTTCGCTCGGCGGCGCGATCGTGTGGGAGGGGGACGTTGAAAACCTTGAGGAGATGATAGCGGACGCGCATCTGGAGCCGAATCCCGCGATAACGGCACTGAATGAGAGTTACCATGACAGGCTTGACCGGATAATAAGGAACAATAAGCATGACGAGGTCGTTCTTGAAGACCCGGATCCGGACTGGGGGGATATTTTAGGGTTCTGGGCGGCGTGGCAGCTGTGCGTAAATGACGGGGAGTTTCCGGATCTTGCGAATAGCGGCATGGAGGGGCTGCCGCGGGTTTTTGCCGATATGGTGGCGGTGGAGTTTGAGGTGACGGAGGGCAGCTCCGGCTCCGGCTCCGGCGTTTCCGATAATTACGGCGGTACTGGCGTTTTCGATGACGGGGATTCCAGCAATGGCGGCGCGGTCCATACCGGGGGAAACAAGGGAGACGGAGATAAATCGGAACCGAATGAAGAGGAAGAAAATGAAAAGCTCATTCTTACGATAACGGTGAAGCAGCGCTCCATAGAGGAAATGGCGGAGTTATATGAGCTTGGCGAAGACGGTGAGGATTATATCGAGCTGATGAGTGAAGGAAGCCTTTTTGAGGTCATAAAGATCCTTACTAAGTATATCGAGGGGTACGAGCTGCCGGAGGAGGATACGGAAGATCCTGAAGAAGGGGGTGAAAGTGAGAGCGGACGTCCCGGAGGCGGGGGAAGGTTTTAACTATTGTAGCAAAAAAAAGGAGATGGAGGACAGAATGAGGTAGAAGAAGTTAAGAAAGGAAAAACCTCTCACAGACTGAGTGGGGGCTCAGTCTGTGAGAAGTTTTATCGTTTGTAAAAAATTATAGTCATTTAAAATCCATATACAAATAAATATACAAATAATTGCAACAATAGATATCAAGATTACATAAATAAAGAATGAACGTAATTTTTGTTTTCTAATTTGTATCTTGTTTATTTCAGTAGAAGAAATTATTTTGCCATCTTTTAATATACCATCAAAATTTATATTATCAGTATGTAGAATATTTAAATACATTAAAAAGGTTTTACTCAAATAATCAAAATCAAATGTAATGCAATTATTTTCTTCGTTAAAATTTAGATGTATATCATTTTCCGTATTAACAAAAGATGAAAGTTCATAATCTTTTGGAAACCTTATAAATATTCCGCTAGTGGATATAGAAAGCTGATGTGAAGGTACAAAATCTTGCTTTTCTATCATAGTATTACCCATATTCTTAACCCAAATACGGGAAAAAAACAATTTATCTATTATGTTAGAATCATAGGTTATTTTTATGCTGTCAATTTTTTCAATGTAAAAATTGTCTATCACTTTACGAGTTGAAATATCATATGTTAATATTCTTTTCTTTAATCCTTTAACATAAAAATGATGACTTATAATAAAACTTAAAACAGCACCCCCCAAAATACCGATAATACACCAAAACAAATTTTGATTCATAGAATTTTCTCCTCTTAAGTAAAGTATATTGAGAAAAATACATTGTAAGCCTTATGAACTAATCAAGATTTTTCAATTCTTTCTTTATATTTTCTAATCATCTTTTCTTGTTCCTGATAATAATTTTTGTCTGCATCAATATTTATCTTAAGCAGAACAAAAAATAACAGAATAGACAGCAGAATCAAACAAATATCTGTAACATTAATTTCAAAAATATTATGATTATAATTATGTATTAATATTTTTACACAAAAAAAGCCTGTGGTGATAAAACCTAAATGAGTTGCCCCGGATTTTCTGATAAAATCAGTTATTCCGTTATTTCTTTTTTCATAATAATCAAGATATTCTTCACTTATTTGTAAAGATTCCCAGTTAAAACTGGAATTGCAATCTTCAAAAAATACCATTATATATGTTGATATTCTTTGTATAGCTCTATGGCAGCTATTAATGACACACTGGAATGGAATTAAAACAATATAATTTACTAAAAACAAATATGGACTCCATTGTAGACCCAATGCAAATAAAGTAGAAAATATAACATACATATAGATCCAAACATTTCTTTGCTGTTCTTCCAAGGATATAATCTCATTCCTTAATGATTCATACTCACGAAGATTCTCTTTTTGTTTATTTTTTGCATTCATTTTTTCTCCTTGAGAGATATTGATCCCATTCTTTTGAAAAAGAGTTTACTATTTTTTTATAAGCGAAGGTGGAATCTGCAATTATATAAACTACCAGCATTAGTATAAGTGGAACAATGCCACTAATATAATTCCAGAAATTCCATTCATCAATTAAAAATATGTACTTTAAATAAAAAATACAGCTTGTTGCTAATCCCAATAAAACCATTTCATGATTAACTAGCCAAGCAATTATTTTATAATGTCTGCATTTTCCTTCATTAACAAACTCCGTTCCTAATTCAAACTGCATATTAACTGAATTAAATTTTCTCAGAAAAGAATTTATATGGGCACTTGCTAACCTATAATACGCGATTCGTGCGGTAAACGGAATAATCAGAAAAAAAGGAATCAGGCATATCCATACACTGAGTAAATTCATTTCGATTGCTAATGATACTCCTAAAACGGTTAATACAGATGTAAAAGAAAATGTAAGGAGTTGGTTTCTTGTTGTATCGTAAAACTCAATACGCTTAATTAGTTTGTCATATTCTTTATCCGTAATTTGTATACTTTCCATTCTTTCTCCATGTTAGATTTGATTTAAATAATATTAATTTAACTCACCTGAACTTACAGTTCCTTTTAGATAATTAACAAAAGCAGAGCATGAAATAAGCATAAATTTTGCTTCATCAAAAGTCGCGTCTTTTCCGTCTAACTGACCCGAGTGACGTATACCAGAGGCGTTGCTTGTATATCCAAACAACTTATCAAAAGCTGCCTTCAATGAAGGGTGGATATTAATACCTTTCTTCTCCAATTTATCCAAAGCGGATCCTAAAGATTTGCATTCTCCAAGAATTTCCGAACATGTAGCTTCAACAGCAGAAATGCTTTCTTTAATAGAATTTGAATAGTCAGGATTATCCCTACTCGAAAATAAATTAAGAGCTTTTTTCAAATGGTCGGCAGATTTTTGAAAGGGGGAGGAAATGGCTTCTTCTATGGCACCGATTTCCTGTTCATCTGTAATAGGGACAATTTTTCCATCTATGTACCTGTACCCGACATATTCGCGTTCGAATAATTCATTTGCATAATTTTTAACAGGAATATGTCCAAAGTGATTCATTTTTTCAAATTTGTTAAGTAAATATTCAAAAAGTGTTAGTACACTATCATAGTTGTCACAAATAACAGTTTCAGATATAATTTTAAACATATCATATGCAACATAATGCTCACTATGTGATATTGGCTGCAAATAAACTTTATTTAAAATGTCAGCCCAAAAATCATTTTGTACATAATCGTGATGGTTACGGTCGAAAAACTTGTAATATAAGTCATTAATGCAATTTGAGATAGTGATGCGCGTTCTCTCATCAAGAGTATCATACTGCATCTGAGTATTTTCCGTTTTTATTCCGTTTCTATCAGAAAATCCACCCCTTAGTGAAACTTGAAGTTTAGGAATTTTATTATTCACGCTAAAACCTCCTTTATATATTAGAAATCGTATTAATTGTAACATAGCAGCTTTACATTTGCAATAATATAATTTGATCTTAAGATATTTGAACTGAGTTCTAAAAGCTAGAAGATAAAATTATTTTATATCAACAAAAGTGTATTCCATTCTGAATTAAACGGTGATATAATCGAAAAAAAGAGGTGTTTTTACTATGAGAAATTTTCTTAACGTACTAATTGATATTTTACCAGTCGTATTATCGGCGCTTCTCACAGGATTATTTACTTTTTGGATTACCATATACAAGTACAATAAAAATATACCTTTAGATAAGTTGGAGGTTGCGTATAACAGGGTTTACTATCCTGTAATCAGGGCAATATCAGATGAGAAAACCGGAAACGATATAGATTATGTTATTAAAAGAATCAAGCCTTATTTTGATAAGTACGGCAAATATATTAATAATTCGACTATGGATTTATTTTATTCTTTGTGTAATAAGGAAACCCCGACAGAGAAAAAATATTCATATAGAAGCTTTGTTGCAAATATAAATGATCAAAATAAATATCTTAGAAAGAGATTGGGATATTTAAATTCAACTCAATTTCAAAGCTTTAAATATAAGGATAAGTCTAAAATACAGGAGATGTTACTATTTGTTGGTGCTGTTGCTATGAATATGCTTACCATTATAGCATCATATTTAGATAAAGAGACACATTCATACGAAGTTTTAAGTTTTATTATTATATGTCTTCTTCTTATAGTAGCGTTTATCTATATAGTATTAATTATAGATTATTTATGGCGTGAAATTAGGATATGTATTGAAAAACGGAGAATAAAAAAGGAAAACTCTAAAAATAATGATAGAATTTGAAATTTTCCAATCGCACATTTGCAATCCCTCCCCCTCCATACTATAATCACCCCAGACGCAAGTCACAGAACCTTGACAACTGCATGGGACGGACATATCCCGCGACACCACCCCACCCGCAAGGGCAGCACGCCCCCGTATCGTGCGACGACCAGCCTGCCGAAAGGCAAAAGGCTGAGAGCAGAGGGACGGCTTTTCGGCTCCGAGGCAGCCGTGGTAAATGGAGTGATGCGCGTATCACAAGGGCAGAGAGATCCCCTTGTCGGCGAGTTTGAGACGCCGTGCGCCAACCGGAGGTGTAAGCCGGATCCGGCGCAGATAATGAAGCCTGACTAGGATATGTAACCCGGCGCGGGGGAAACGAAACATCAATAAACGGAGGAAAAATGGAAAAAATAAGCCAGAAACTACAAAAAAAACTTGAAAGCCTCGGAGTAAAAATACCCGAAGACCTGTATATATTCCGGATAGACCGCGACTACTACAAAAAACTCACCGACGAAGAAATGGGTGAGCTTTTTCACTTTTACAGGGAAAACAACCGCATATCACGGATAATACACGCACGCAGACACGGGAACAGACAGGATCCCGATGTCAGACGCGGAAAGATCTACCTTGCCGACCTCGACCCAGTGATCGGCTCCGAACAAGGCGACATACGCCCCGTACTGATACTCCAGAACGACCACACGAACAAAAACGGCAGCACCGTCATCGTCGCGGCGATAACAAGATCCAGAAAAAAAGACCGCATGGTGACACACGTCAGATTCCACGATGAAAAAGAAAACACGGACAGCTGCATACTCCTCGAACAGATCCGGAGCATAGACAAAAGCAGACTCCTGTGCTGCATATCGGAAGCAGACCATGAAGTAATGCGTCGGGTCGATGCCGCACTCGCATACAGCCTTTACTTATAGGAGAACAGATGAAAAAAACACAATACGCATTCGCCGAGATCGAACACTACATATTTACCGCCGTATGCCAGGCAGCCGCCGCGGCGACCCGGCAGATACTCGAAAAAATAGACGCGGACCTTGCAAAAACACGCGATAAAAAACTGCTCCGCGACAAAGGACGGCGAAAGACCACCGTCAAGACCATATACGGCGAAGTGGAATACAGACGCCACATCTATAAAAATACCAGGACCGGAGAAATCATATATCTCCTCGACGAGAACCTTATAATAAAAAAGACCGGGCTGCTCTCGGAAAACCTTACCGAAAAACTCATATGCGCAGCCTCGGAAGTCTCATACAGACAGGCGTCGCGCCTTATAAGCGAGATCTCAGGACAGAACATCAGCCACACCGCCGTCTGGAAAGCCGTAAACTCAGTCGGGACACCACTCACCGAAAAACAGGCGTCACTTTGTATTGAAGACGATCCATCTGAAAAAAAGAAAGACCGTAGTCTTATCTTTGAAGAAATGGACGGCGTATGGGTACCGATGCAGGACCGCCGCCACAAAAAAGCAAAAAAACAGGAAATAAAAGTAGCGACCCTCCACGATGGGTGGGACGCCGGAAACCCCAAAAAACTAAAAAACCGTACCCTGATAGCAGCCATCGAACCCGCGCGCGCCTTCTGCCGCAGGAAAGAGGCTGTTTTGTCAACACTTTATAATACGGACGAAATACAATACCGCATACTGAACGGAGACGGTGGCGCATGGATAAAAGACAGCGCCGCCGGGACCGTCTTCCAGCTCGACCGCTTCCACGTCCTGAGGGCGATAACCGCTAACATTCGGGACAAAAAAGCGCGCCGCGACATCACCGACCTGTACAAAGAAGGCAGCCATGCGGAAATGCTCGAATACATAAAGATATATTCCGACAGCGTAGCCACGGACGACCCGGCAGACGACAGGAGCCGGAAAGCAGCTGTACAGCTATTTATACAACAACCTTGACGGTCTCAAACCGTGGCAGCTCCAACTCGGGGATAGTATCCCCGCACCGCCCGCCGGGATAATCTACAAGAACGGCGGCTGTCAGGAAAGCCAGAACTGCACGCTCATCACGATGCGCATGAAACACCGCCGCATGAGATGGAGCGAACGCGGCGCAAACGCGCTTTTGATGCTCATGTGCTGCATAAAAAACGGGACGCTCAGGGACGCGCTGCGAAACGGCATACGCCAGACAGGGCAGGAACCGTATACTCCGCCGCCCGCCGTCGTTCTTTCGGCGGCAAAGGTCCGTGAGGGGACAGTCCCGAGGGCGGACATCTACGCAGACCTGTACAATAACAGCATGCCGCTGTTAAACGCAGCCGTGAACCATACGGCAGAAACGATAAGGTCAATGATTGCGGGAAACATCAATATATGAAAGGAGGGCAAAATGAACAAAGCTATTTTAATGGGACGCCTTACAAGGGACCCCGAAGTAAGATACTCGCAGGACGGGAGCCAGACGGCAGTCGCCCGCTTCTCCATCGCCGTGGACAGGCGCTATAAGCGCGACGGCGAGCCGGAGGCGGATTTCTTCAACTGCACGGCATTCGGCAGGCTCGCCGAAACGGTAGGGCAGTACCTTAGTAAAGGCGTAAAAGTAGTGATCGTCGGACGTGTCCAGAACGACAACTACACAAACAGAGAGGGACAGCAGGTATACAGCGTGCGCGTGATCGCGGACGAGATGTACTTCGCCGAAAAGAAAGCGGCAGACAGTCCCGCAGTTGGCA
>CAJTON010000047.1:3577-4190 GCA_910577605.1 uncultured Butyrivibrio sp. | reverse complement strand
TGAACATACCCGACGATGTGGGCGACGACGATCTGCCGTTTTAAGGCTTTGCGAATTTTGCCCACAAAATGAATACACAATCAACCGATTAAAATATATTGAAAAAGTCGTTTTTTCTGTTATAATTAACCTAATATTATAATATAAAGTTTATTATACGGAGGCGGGCATGAAAGACGGGAGATTAACTGTAGGGTTATTTGTAGCTGATATGGCGGACGATTTCAGCCGCGGAATATGTAAGGGAGCGATTGACGCCGCATATGATGCAGACGCCAATCTAATTGTTATTCCCGGAAATTATTTTGACAGGGATTTAAGCATTTACGACAGCAGCGTACAGTTTGATTATCAGAATAACGTTCTTTTCACATATGTGTCTCCGGAGGAAATGGATCTGCTGATAGTCGCCGTAGGGAGCATCGGATACACGTCCACTGAAAGCAGACGCAAAGCTTTTCTTGACTATTTCAGCGATATTCCTATTATAACGATCGCTTCAAATATCGAGGGTTATGAGCATATTATGTATGACAACGCCAAGGGAGTAAGGGACGCTGTCGAGTATCTTATTATGGACGGGCGGCGCAGGATCGCCTGTCTTGCGGGCTTT
>CAJTON010000047.1:0-3567 GCA_910577605.1 uncultured Butyrivibrio sp. | reverse complement strand
ATAACAACGACGCTGCAGAGAGGCTTGAAGCTTACCGCGAGACACTTAAAGCGCACGGCATCGAACCAGACGACAGGCTTGTGGAGTACTGCAATATGACGAGCATGTGCGTTGACGAGGTAGAAAGGCTTTTTACTCGCAATCCTGACATTGACGCCGTTGTATGCGTGAACGACGAGACAGCAAGGGCGGTATACGAATATATGGACGGAACGGATAGGGTTATAGGCAGGGATGTTGCAGTAGTAGGCTTTGACGATCTGTCATATGCATACAAAATGAATCCTCCATTGGCGACCGTGCGTGCGGATTCCGCCGATCTGGGAGCTCAGGCGGTAAGAGAGGGTATTAAGCATCTTAAGACCGGCGAGCCTGTGGATTCCAGAGTTTTGACTACCTTTATAAAACGCGCCTCAGCGGGTTTGGAAAATATCGAGAATCAGGTGTCCGTCGCGGAATTTGACGTCAATATCGAAAAGATGCTCAGGGATTTGAGAACGACGAACCGCGCCGCTAAGGAGATGTTTTCTTTCAACAAATATGTGGAGCAGAATTACGCGGCGATGCTTACAGGAATGACGATGTTAGGCATAGATTATTGCTATCTGTATCTCCTTCCCTCGCCCGTCATCCACCTTCAGACCGACAGGTGGAACAAGCCGGAGGAGCTTATGATGAAGGCTTGCCTTTACGGGGGGAACGCTATGGTGATTCCGGGCTACAGGCAGAGAATGCCTTTGAATAAAATATACAGCCACAGCCTTATGCCGAAGGGGAGGCGCTATACGATGATACTGATAGACTTGTTTTCGACGGATATGCAGTATGGTGTGGCTATGATGGAGTTTCATTTTGACAAACATTACTGTATAGAGGCGCTAGGATATCAGATGAGCGCCGCCGTAAAGATGCTGCAGCTTATGAAAATTCAGGAGAGGACTCAGAGACAGCTTGAGGAAAACTTATCGCAGCTTGAAGAAAACAATATCAATCTAAATAAAGAAGCGTTTTCCGACAGGCTTACCGGACTTCTTAACCGAAGAGGCTTTGAAGAAAAGGCAAACGAGATACTGATCGATATTTCAAATCAGGGTAAGTACATAATGGTTGCTTACGCCGATATGGATAATCTGAAAATAATAAACGATCGTTTCGGGCATAAGGAGGGCGATTTTGCTCTTAAAGCGTGCGCCGATATGCTCCGTGAGGTTTTTGGCGGCGACGACGTGATAGGACGTATAGGAGGCGATGAATACGCCGTGGTTTCTCTAAGCGACGAACCGGTGAACATGAGGGAGCTTCGCGAGCGTGCCGCCGTTCACATGGCAAAGTTTAATCAAAACAGTGAGAAGCCTTACAATGTCAGGTTTACGATAGGCGGCTACACACAGAGCTTTCTTCAGGGGAGTCATCTGAGCAACATGCTTGAAAACGCGGACAATGATTTGTATGAGGCAAAGAAACTCAGGGATAAGGACGTTATGAAATCATAAGCGGATTTTCTGCATAAAAATTAAGAAATATTAAATTTTTATTAAAAGCAAGACAAATAAACCCTTCGTATGGTATAATATACGCGAACACAATGAGCCAAGCGGCTGCGGAGCAGACATTTGGCGAATGTGCGCGAACCATGATGAAACAGAGTGAAATCATGGTATAATAAGCGCAAGCGCTTATTATCATTCCTCGGTCGCCGGATAGGCTTTCGGCATACGGGACTAGTCGCGTTTGACAGCGGGATTGGTTTAAACGGTGAGTTATTTTTTCGGGAGGGTTTGATTTGATTAAAAGTGAGATACAGGATTTTACAAAAAGATATGCGGATAAGTGTATCGCGGAGCAACAGATAGATCCTGAGCTGTATACGCAGTACGGCGTTAAAAGAGGTCTCAGGGATAAGAACGGCAAGGGTGTGCTTTCCGGTCTTACGGCGATATCGCTTATAAAATCGTCGGAGGAAGTTGACGGGCGCTCCGTTCCCTGCGACGGCGAGCTTTATTATAGAGGTTATAATATTTTTGATCTTGTGAACGGTTTCAGGGCGCAGAACAGGTTCGGATTTGAGGAGGTCGCGTATCTGCTGCTCTTTGACGAGCTGCCGGATAAAGACAGGCTCAAGTCCTTTGCGCATGTCCTGAACGCGAGCCGGAAACTCCCGACTAATTTTACGAGGGACGTAATTATGAAGGCTCCTAGCGGAGACATAATGAATTCGCTTACCAAGAGCGTTCTTACTCTTGCTTCTTATGACAATAACGTATCGGAGCTGTCCATTGACAATGTGCTTAGACAGTGTTTGATGCTTATCAGCGTTTTTCCTATGCTTTCCGTTTACGGTTATCAGGCATATAACCACTATGAGCGTGACGACAGTCTTTACATACACAGGCCTGACAATAAGCTTAGCTTTGCTGAGAATATTTTAAGGCTTCTGCGTCCTGACAAGAAATTCACGGACGTTGAGGCGAAGGTGCTTGACGCGGCGCTTGTTCTGCATATGGAGCATGGCGGCGGCAACAACTCCACGTTTACGACCCGCGTCGTGACGTCTTCCGGGTCGGATACATATTCCGTAATAGCGGCGGCGCTTTCTTCTCTTAAAGGACCGAAGCACGGTGGCGCGAATATCAAGGTCATAAGGATGATGGACGACCTCAAACAGAAGGTTCGCGACACTAAGGACGAAGACGCGGTAAGGGATTATCTCCGCCGCATACTTCACAAGGAGGCCTTTGACAAAAGCGGTCTTATATATGGAATGGGTCACGCTGTATATTCGATTTCCGATCCGCGAGCAAGGATTTTCAAGCATTTTGTAAAACAGCTTGCTTTTGAGAAGAATCATATGGACGAATTTGAACTGTATTCCATGATCGAGAAGATAGCCCCCGAGGAGATCTCGCAGAACAGCCGCATATACAAGGGAGTAAGCGCAAATGTGGATTTTTACAGCGGATTTGTATACAGAATGCTAGGCATTCCGGTGGAGCTTTACACCCCTATTTTTGCTATAGCTAGGATCGTGGGCTGGAGCGCTCACAGGATAGAGGAGCTTATTAATGTGGATAAAATAATCCGTCCGGCGTACAGAAGCATCATGCAGTACAGGGATTACGAGGATATAAAAGAAAGAAATTGATTTGGCGGAATGACCGGTTAAAACGGCGGCGGATTATTTATAAGTCTGCCGCCGGATTGTATTTTTAAAAGTACAAAATATTTTTGGTAAATACTTGAAATATTGCGGGTATATGATAAACTTAAGTTAGATGAAGGGTGTAGTTTCTTCATTTGTATGTGTTGTGAAAATTTCAATTTGAAGCCATTTCGGATTTCGGGAGGGATCTTTAATGAAAAAAATATTGAAAGCTCTTAAATTACTGGGAATATCAGTTACGGCGTCATTCGCCATACTTGCGATAATATACTTCTTCCAGACCAAGTCGGTAGCCGCCGACAACAACCGCTACACGATAGTTGTAGAGGACGTTATGAAGCCGGGGACGGAATCCGCCAACGAATCGCCCAAGATAGTTGACGAGGTCATAAAGACTGAGACGGAGG
>CAJTON010000046.1:12804-14169 GCA_910577605.1 uncultured Butyrivibrio sp. | reverse complement strand
TAAGTACATGGACGAGGAATTAGTTAAAATAAAAAGAAAAAATAAAAAAAGCAAGCCGAAGGTGTCAAAGATCATAGGCAGGATGTTCGCGGTTCTGGGAGTGACTTTAGGCATGGCTGTCGTGGGTATCTACGCGGTAATGCTCGTCTGTACTCACGGACCGTCAGTGGTGGCGAGGGATCTGTTCGTGCTGTCTGTCCGCGAGTCCAGCGCGGGCGGCTTTCTTGCCAACATGGTCTGCACTAAGGCGCAGATAAAGGCGATAGAGGACGCGAATTCTGTCGTCGATATCGGAGGAGTATCGGATTCAAGCCTTATTCAGTTTGAAAACAAGCCGGGCGGCGAGAAGCCCTCCGTTCCCGGCGATCTGGAAAAAGAGGGGCTGAAGCCTTATCTTGAGGAAAACGGCATCGCCTTCTACAAGGTGTCCGGCTCTACATTTGCCGGAACGATGCTTGTGGTATCCGACCCTTCGAGGGTTTTTGTCGGAACCTCCGGGGATTATAAAGGCGAAGCGGGAATCAACGTGCCCGCTATATGCGAGAAATACGGGGCTATCGCGGCGACTAACGCGGGCGGCTTTGAGGATATCGGCGGCGTAGGCAACGGAGGTACGCCTCTCGGAATAGTGATGTCCGAGGGAGAGCTGAAATACGGCAGTCTTACGGAGTCGTATAACCTTATCGGATTTGATTCCAACAATGTTTTTGTTATCGGAAATATGACGGGGCAGCAGGCGGTCGACAGAGGAATAAGGGACGCGGTTTCCTTCGGACCTTTCCTTATAATGAACGGCGAGCCGCTTGAGGTAACGGGAATGGGCGGAGGTCTGAATCCCCGTACCGCCATAGGGCAGCGGGCGGACGGCGGAGTCCTCATGCTTATAATCGACGGCAGGCAGACGCACAGTCTAGGCGCTTCAATGAACGACCTTATAAACGTGATGCTTGATTTCGGCGCGGTAAACGCCGCCAATCTTGACGGAGGCGGCTCGACGGTGCTTTATTACGACGGCGAGATATGCAACGAGATCTCTTCAATATATGGAGCGAGGGGCATTCCCACGGCGATAGTTGTAAGATCGGTGGTGGAATAAATGAAAAATAAGAAAAAGAAGAAAAAGTCTGCGGGCAGCAGAAGCTTCGGTGTTTTTATTAAGGTTTATGCGCTGATTCTTGCTGTCGGAATAATTATTGTCTGCGCTGTTTTATGGAACAGCCTGAAGAAGTATCAGGGCAGATATGACGCTGCCGAGGCTAAGGGGAATCCCGATCTTTATGCGGCGGAATTTGTTAAGGGTCTTGACGAAAATTCTCTTTTGGAATATATACATACCTACGGATTGAACGGCGAGGGAAGCTTTAA
>CAJTON010000046.1:0-12794 GCA_910577605.1 uncultured Butyrivibrio sp. | reverse complement strand
GAAGGCACGCCCGTTATTTTGCGGGGCTTGTCAAGGCTTCGCCCGCGCGTTACGAGCGCAGCGAGAAATTCAAGAAGGCGCTGCCCGTGTACGATATTTATTCGGGAAATACGAGGGTCGCGGTTATTTCGCTTAAACCGGAGGGCAAAAACGACGAGTTCGGCTTCCACAAATGGCAGCTTAAACAGATGGCGTTCGACACCGATATTATAGATTACTGCGACGTGACGGTAAAGGTGCCGGGCGGCGCGATTGTTATATATGAGGGTATAGCCCTCGGCGCGGAGAATCTTTGTCCCAAAGAGGATATAAAGGACCCTGTGCTCGACAAGGCTCTTCTTCTTGGCGGAACTGCCGATTCGGGCGATATTTACAAGCTGGAGGGAATTATAGGCGAACCGGAGTTTACCGTGACGGACGCGGGAGGAAACGTGCTCGAACCGTCCGTTAGCGAAGGCGGGCTTTACGATTATACCGCTAGGCTTAACGAGGCGTTTCGCATGGAGATAGAGCAGCGCGTATTTGATACGGTGGACGCGTATATATACAATATTTATAATAAAAAGTCTTTTGCCGAGGCGGCGGCATATCTTGAGCCGGGTTCGGACGCTTACGCTGTGGTGGCTGACGTGCAGGCATCGATAATATGGGGCTGGACGCCCGATACCGTGGATATTCTTGAACAGCGCGTATCGGATTGCGTACGCTACGGCGATGATTTATTTGCGTGCAGTTATTACGGGAAAATATATAAATATGAAGAGGGAGCTATGGAATCGGGAGAGGAAACCTTCAATTACCGTATGCTTTTTCACAGGATAGACGGACAGTGGTATCTGAATTATTTTGTACTCAGACAGTAAACGGAGGGCGGCGGCAATGCGCAGGAAAGCGGGAATCCTTATAATTTTGGCGGTAGTGCTTATAGTATTGCTGACCGTTCTTATTATGATTTTTGATTCGGAAAAGAAGGCGGGCAATGATCTGCCGCCTCTCCCTGACAAAACGACTTCGACAGAGTTTGTCGGAGGATACGGAGACCCGTCCGGCGAAACTACGGAAGCGGAAACCGAAGCACAGACCGAGGGACCGACAACGGGCAAGGATGTTGAATTATACGGAATAATATATCCTTATGATACTGAGGAAATAGACCTCTCAGGAACCGAGATAGGGGGGGTGCAAGGTATTGATTATCTTACTGACGCGCTTTCGCGTTTCGGACGGCTTAAAAAGGTCGATATGTGCGACTGCGGTCTTGACAACGAAACGATGGAGGGACTGACGAAACGTTTTCCCGACATTAAATTCGTGTGGAAGGTGACTTTGGGGCTTTGGACGATAAGGACGGACTGCGTCGCTTTTTCGACGCTCAAGGACGGCACGATAACCTACAGGCTTACAAATGACGACGTAAAGGTTTTGAAATACTGCACCGATATGGTGGCGCTTGACCTCGGACACAATAAAGTTACTGATATTTCTTTTCTTCAGTATATGCCTGAGCTTCGCATACTCATTCTTGTTGACAACAGGGTGGAGGGGTATGACGATCAGTATATCTCGGATCTGTCCTGGCTTAAATATACGCCTAAGCTGCGGTATCTGGAGTTTTTTGTAGGCTCGGTATCGGACATAAGCTTTTTGTACGACCTTCCCGAACTTGTGGACCTCAATATAAGCTATAATCCGATAAGCGAGGTCGAGTATCTTATGAAGCTTCCGAAGATAGAGCGGCTTTATCTTGAGCATACGCTGCTGACCGAGGAGGACTATAAGCTATTGCAGGAAATTTACCCCGACGCTCAGGTGGTTTACTATGGGGAAGGCTCGGTGGATCAGGGCTGGCGTGAGCATGAGAGATATTTTGCGATGATCGATATGTTCCATAATAATTATGTACACGAGCTTTTTCTTGACTGATTATAGGTGATGTTGTAGAATGTAAGTTAATTGGGCTGCATACAGTGAATATTTATGCAGATTACAGGGGAGGAAACGCCATGAATAATAAAGAAATGATGGAGCTTGATCCGGAATTGGACAGCGAATTTGACGAGCTGGTAAAATACTGCATGGCGTCCGGCGCTATTGATTTAAATCTTTATACGGAATACGACGTAAAAAGGGGACTGCGCGAGAGCAACGGCAAGGGCGTTCTCACAGGACTTACGGAGATTTCTGACGTTGTGGGCTTTGATAATGTGGACGGCAAGCGCGTACCCTGCGACGGCAGACTGTATTTTCAGGGCATCAACGTAATGGACCTGATAAGCAGGGGCGATAAAAGACGTTTTGTTTTTGAAGAGGTTACATATCTGCTGTTATTCGGCGCGCTGCCGACAAGTCAGCAGCTTAATCAGTTTATAGGCATACTCGGAGGCTTGAGAGAGCTTTCGGGTCATTTTGTGCGCGACGTTATAATGAAAGCGCCGAGCAGCAATATTATGAACGCGCTTGAGAAAAGCATAGTGACGCTTTACTCGTACGATGAGAAGGCTGAGGATATTTCTGTTGCGAATGTGCTTCGTCAGTCCTTGCAGCTGATCGCGAAGCTGCCGGTAATGTCCGTCTTTTCGTATCAGTCGTATATGCACTTTAAAAAAGATGACGTGCTGATAATACGAAATCCCGATCCGGAATGCTCTACGGCGGAGAATATTCTCAGAATGCTGCGTCCGGACGGCAAGTACACCGAGCTTGAGGCGAAGGTTCTCGACGTTGCGCTCGTGCTTCACGCTGAACACGGCGGCGGAAACAATTCTACCTTTACTACGCACGTCGTAACTTCATCGGGAACGGATACATATTCAACGGTTGCGGCATCGGTCGCCTCATTAAAAGGTCCTAAACACGGCGGCGCCAATCTCAAGGTCAAGCAGATGTTCAACGATATAATGCAGAACGTATCCGACTGGGAGGACGAGGAAGAATTAAGGACGTATCTTGCCAGAATGCTCGGCAAGGAGGTATTTGACAAGGCGGGTCTTATATACGGTGTAGGTCACGCTGTTTATACGATTTCCGACCCCCGCGCCGTTATCCTTAAAAAATACGCGAAGAAGCTTTCCGAGGAAAAAGGTCTTGTAAAAGAGTTCGAGCTTTTTGACAGGGTCGAAAGAATCGCCAAAGAGCTTGTAACCAAATCGCGCAACACGCTAAAACCCATATGCGCCAACGTGGACTTTTACAGCGGCTTTGTATATACCATGCTCGGAATCCCCGAAGAGCTGTTTACGCCTATTTTCGCGATTGCGAGAATATCGGGCTGGTGCGCGCACAGGCTTGAGGAGCTTGTAAATAAAGGAAAAATAATCCGTCCGGCTTACAAATATGTGGGACATCATACGGATTATGTCGATATTGAGGAGAGGCAGTAAAATTTTTTAAAAAACTGCTTGCAAAGTTGATAAAGATATTGTAGAATAGTCAATGCAGTGGCGATGCGTGGCTCAGCTTGGTAGAGCGCTACGTTAGGGACGTAGAGGCCGCAGGTTCAAATCCTGTCGCATCGACTTAATACGGTGTAGCCGTCAGGTTACACCGTGTTGTTGCTAAAAAGCATATTTTTGCTACGGCGCGTGGCTCAGCTTGGTAGAGCGCTGCGTTCGGGACGCAGAGGTCGCAGGTTCAAATCCTGTCGCGCCGACTTTAAAGCTCGATTTGATCGGGCTTTTTTGGTATTCTTTTAACTGCTCTGAGACAAAGAGATCCGACTATGTCCGCCAGTATCCAGCCTATCGGAACAGCCCACCATATACCAAGCGTTCCTACCGCTTTTATCGGCGCAAGCAGGTATGCGAGCAAAACTCTTGTTCCGAGCGAGATGACTGTTAAGATAAGCGACATTTCCGGCTTTTCAATGCCGCGGTAGAAGCCGTACAGTAAAAACAGGATTCCTATCGCAAAGTAAAAGCTGCCCTCTATCCTCAAATACTGAACGCCGCATTCGATGATTCCGGTTTCTTTTGCATTTACGAAGATCCTCATAAGATACGGGGCAAAAATAAAGATAACAAGCGATACAGCAAGGCAGAAGGAAACGGATACTATAACGGCTTTCTTTATTCCCTCGCTGACGCGTCCCGGTTTTTGGGAGCCGTGGTTCTGTGAGATAAAAATGGAGAACGCGTTTCCGAATTCCTGAGCCGGCATATACGCGAACGAATCTATTTTTACCGCCGCCCCGAACGCCGCGATAACCGTTGAGCCGAAGCTGTTTACCAGACCTTGTATCATCAGTATTCCAAAATTCATCACCGACTGCTGGACGCAGGCGGCGCAGGAGTGGCGGATCACCTCAAGGGCAGTTTTTTTGGTTATTTTAAAATTATCCCGGTGCGGGCGAAGCTCCGGTTTTTTAATCAGGACGTAGGCGGCGATGCCTATGCCCGATACCGCCTGCGCGATGACCGTCGCGGCGGCAGCGGAGCTGGCGCCCATGCCGAATACCACGACAAATAAAATATCGAGCGCGATGTTCAGCGCCGCCGCAGTGCCGAGAAAGCATAAGGGCACGACGGAATCTCCCAAGGCGCGGAGCATGAACGCGAAATAATTATACAGGAAGGTAAAAAATATTCCTAAGAAAATTATCCGGACGTATTCGCGCATAATGCTGTAAATATCTGCCGGAACACGCAGAAGGCGCAGTATGAGGTCTGTATTCGCAAAGACCAGAATATTTATGACGGCGGATACGGCGGTGATAAACAGAAATGAAACGGTAATGCTGTTTTTCATCTGCTGCTTGTCGCCCCTGCCGAAGCACACCGAAAAAACAGTGCCGCTTCCCATGCACAGCCCGATAATTATCGAGGTCAGGAACGTCATAAGGGTATACGCCGAGCCTACCGCAGCCAAAGCTTCTTTTCCCAGGAATTTTCCGACTATCAGCGTATCCGCTATGTTATAGCACTGCTGTAAAAGATTTCCGAGAATCATGGGGAAGGCGAATCCAAGCATTGTTTTGGTGATATTGCCGTTTGTTAAATCTTTCTCCATATTTTTTCTCCGGTATAAATCTGCCGCTGTGCGGACGGTTTTAAGATACGATTTATTTTACCTAATTACAGACGGAAAAACAAGCCGTCAAAATGAGTCAGGCCTTTGTACCCTGATAGCGAAATATTTATTTGATTTAATAAGGAGGGCGCATATGCAAGTAAATTTATTGAAGGCTGATATCGGAGACGCGAAGGAGATCCACGCAATGCAGATCATTGCGTTCAAAGAATTATTGGAGAAGTATCAGGATTTTGACACAAATCCGGCGAGCGAAAGCGTGGAAAAGGTAGAGGCGCGCTTAATGCAGGATTTTACTTATTATTTTATATGCGTCGGTTCTCGCAAAGCGGGGGTAGTGCGTGTCGTCGATAGAAAAGAGATAGGCAGGAATAAGAGGGTCTCTCCGATATTTATTCTGCCGGAATTTCAGGGGCGGGGCGTCGCGCAGAGGGCGATCAGGCTGTGCGAGGAGCTGCACGGGGGAGAAAACTGGGAGCTTGATTCTATTTTGCAGGAGCCGAAAAACTGTCATTTGTATGAGAAAATGGGCTATCGGCGGACGGGCGGCACAAGGGTTATCAACGAAAGGCTTACGCTGGTGCTTTATGAAAAGTGAAAATGTTAATAGTCGTGAATTCTATATGAAGGGCATAGACCACAGCTACTATTATGAGGGCTACGCAATTTTTAAGACGGAAGAATTGTAAAAGGCTCCCCGATTGTACCGCCCCAAAAGCTAGACCAATAATCTAACGATTGGAGGTCGGGACAATAAGGGAGCCTTTTGTGCTCTAGCCCTTTACCACGCCCACGGTCTTAAGTTTTCTCACCGGAGTGACAATATCGGTCTGCTGTGCCATGACCTCGTCGATGTCCTTGTAGGCGAAACGGCATTCCTCCGCGATGTCGTTCTTTTTTCTTTTGCCGAGTACAACGCCCTGCTCTTTCAGATCCACAATGATCTGTTCTGTGGAGAACGCCTGCATCGCGCCGCTTCTTGAATAGGCTCTGCCCGCGCCGTGGGAGGAGGTGCAGAAGGACTCTTCGTTGCCAAGTCCCTCGACGACATAGCTGTAAGAGCCCATAGCGCCGGGAATGACGGCGCGTTCGCCCTTGCGTGCTCTTGTCGCGCCCTTTCTGTGGACCCACACGTTCTCGCCGTAGTGGTTTTCGAGGGCGGCGTAGTTGTGGTGGCAGTTTATTTTGTCGGTGAATTCCATCGAAAGACCGGCATATTTTTCTATATGCTCCCTGACGACCGCGCAGGTTTTTTCGAGCATTCGCTCCCTGTTTTCAAAGGCGTAATCCATAGCAAGCTGCATCCAGTTCAGATATTGCTTTCCCTCGTCCGTGTCAACGGGAAGGAAGGCAAGTCTTGCTTCGTCGGGTACTTCGCTGTACCATTTTCTGTTAAGGGCGCGAGCCTTGTTGTGAAAAAAGTCGCAGATCTCTTTTCCCAGGTGACGGCTGCCCGAATGTATCATAATGCAGAGATAGCCGTCGCCGTCTTCCTGAAGCTCGATAAAATGGTTGCCGCCGCCGAGCGTTCCCACCTGAAAATAACCCTCGTCGATAAGGTGTGTAAGTTCCGGAACGGCGTCGTATTTATCCATGTTTTGAAGGGCGGTATCAAGTACCGCGGACTCCTGTTTCTGCTTGTAGCTTTCAAAGCCGACGGGAACGGCGCGCATGATGCCGCCGATCATCGACTGTATAATGGTAGAGGTGCCGACCATTATATCGCGAATCGCGTCCACCTTTATATCGGTCGCCGTAAAGACCATGCCGCAGCCGATGTCAACGCCGACGGCGTTGGGAATGATAACGTCCTTTGCGGCGATAACGCCGCCGATGGGCATACCCTTTCCGGTATGGGTGTCAGGCATAAGGCACACCCATTTGTGTATAAAAGGAAGGTTCGCGAGATTGTACGCCTGCTCAAGGCAGGAGTCTTCAAGCCTGTCGATGCCCGAAAGCCACGTCTTGACAGGAAATTTTGTTTTTTCATTAAAAATTACGAACATAAGCAGTTTTCCACCTTTCTGTATCTTTCGCCGTCAAGGATATTTTTGAGGCAGGTATACGGGTCAAGCTCGTTTGAGAGGACCATGCGGCACACGTTTACCGAAAAGCCGCTGACTAACCCCACGCCGAGCTTGTTTTCGCGGACGGGAACGGCGTTGGTCCTGCTGTTCACGTTCCAGAATACCAGCTTCGGCATCAGGTAGCCCTGACGGAGAAATTTGTTTTGTATTGTTTCAAATAAAGTTTCCGTGTCAGTTCTGTATGTCGCGCAGTCAAATTCCATATCCGAGATAATGAGGACGGTCTTCGGAAGCTCGTTTTGAGCGAGCCTGTTTCTGACCGCGGTTTCAAGTATCAGGTCAAAGGTTGCCTCGATATTCGTATTGGAGCATTCGCTGTTTGAGAACGCCAGCTCAAGCTTTTCTTTAAGCGTGAGACAGCGCGACAGGTCAACGTATTTCGGGGCGCTTGAAAAGGTAATGAACTTATTCTTGTACGCGCCGCTCAACCGTTCCGCAAAATAAACTCCGAGAGCGTTTGAAACGTGAAGCGCGGTCACGCCGCCGCCCACCGGACAGAGCATACTGCCTGAGCCGTCCACGACGCAGAGCACATTTCCTGCGTTTGAAACCGTGTCCGGAAGATTCTGCCAGAGCGTTTCAAGAGCCGTATCTTCGGCGCCGACCGACATTCTCCAGCCGTTTCTTGCCGTATACTGCGCAACGATCTCGTGCGGCATCAGAACGCCGGCGTGCATTACGGCGTTGTTTTTTCTTGCGGCGTCAAGATAAGCGGTGCGTCTTTTTTCGTCGTGAAGCATAAAGGCGCTGCGGTAAACAAGGTTCGCCCTTGAGGAAACCGCGGAATAGTCTATCTCGCTCCAACGGTTTTGGCTCATGTAGGTTTCGGTCACGTTTAAGTACGAGCGCAGCGCGGAGAGCATTCTGCGGTATTCCTTTGCGGTCAGCCCGAAAAAACGCTGCAGCTTTGCCGCCGCCTGCGCGGACTCTGAGGAAGAAGCGTTCGCGCTCGGCATCCACTTTGCACATAGTGAAATACTCTCTCCGATTTGTAAATTTTCCATGTCCTCATAAAGCTGCGCCTTGAGCGTGCTCATCACCTTTTCTTCGGCGGGAGTGTCAAGCAGACACAGAAGATCGTCGAAACGACCGTATTCCGCCATTACCGGCACAAGCGACATTACCGTGTCGGGAAAGCTTTTTGCCATATATCTTATGATGATGCGGAAGGTCCGCCTTTCGCCTAAGCCTCCCCTTACGTCACGAAGGAAGAAAAGCCACTTAAGCGCAAGCCTTCTGTCCTCATAAAAAGCACGGACGAAACGCCTTACGATTTCTTTTTCGCTTTTGTTCCTAAGCGACGAAACGGCGAAATTTAAGTCAACGAGCGCCTTGCCGCTTGTTTCGTAGGCGACGGCTCCGTTTTCCGTTAATCTAGTACGCTCCTTTAAAACCGAGTTTAATTTTTCCATAAAATTCATAAATAAAACCTCCTTCTGAAATTTTACCGCGCAAATTGCGAAGATGGGATTTGAACCCATGACCGCCACGTCCCAAAAGCTTTGCTGTTAAAGTCTTTGTCAAGACTTGTTTTCATATGGTGCTCTATCCGCTGAGCTACTTCGCAGCCTTATATGACGCGGGAAGACATCGGTAAGAGCCGGCGGAGCGGGATTCGAACCCGCGACATCCACTTTAGAGGTGATAAGTTGCTGTTAAGGTCTTTGTCAAGACCTGTTTTCTGCGCTCTACCTGCTGAGCTATCCGGCAGCGCCTTACCTTTGTTTTCCTTTGTCTGAATACATCATATGACGGATGGAAATTTTTATCATTTCAAAAAAGTTGCGAAGACGTTTTATTTTGGTGTATGCTATAAAAAACGGCGGGGATAAAAACGGAGGATAATATGTCCGAATTTAATGAGCTTATAAAATCGTTTTCAAAAAGCAGGGAGTTCGTGCGGGATTTTTTTGTGTACGGCTTTAAGACGCGCGACGAATTTGCGGGCTGGAGCAGCCGCACCTACGATAACGAGAGGCGACGGCTTGAGAGCTGGCTTTCGGGCTATGTAAGACAGGATTACACGGAAAAGGGCAAGAACATTTACCTTTCCATCGACAGCAATCTGCTCGATACCAATCCGCTCTACCGCGTGTGGAAGGCAAAGAGCTTTACCGACAACGACATAATGCTGCATTTCTACATAATCGACTTTCTGTTAAAGGAGGGCGGGCGCACCGCAGACGGGATAACCGACGGTCTTCTTGACAGGTACGGCGTGTTCATAGACGCGCAGACCGTGAGGCGCAAATGCAACGAGTACGCGGGGGAGGGGATATTTCGCAAAACAAAGGAAGGCAGGGAGATCGTGTACAGCCTGAACGCTTCGCCTCGCGGACTTTTTGACGAATATCCGGCGTTACTCGCCGCCGTAAAGCTCTATCAGCTCATTTCTCCGTTGGGCGTCCTCGGAAGTACCGTCATGGAAAATCTGGGCTTCAAAAACGACCTTTTCAGGGTGAAGCACAGCTTTTTTGCGCATACGCTTGAGGATGAGGTCCTTCTTGAACTGCTTCGCGCGATGCGTAAGGAGAGCGCGGCCGCAATAAAGCTCAAAAGCTCCAAAAATGAAAAGGAACATGAGCAGGACGGCGTTCCGCTTGGAATATTTACGAGCACGCGCACCGGACGTCGCTATGTCTGTCTTTATATTGAAGAAAAAAAGCGATTCGTTTGTTTCCGGCTCGACGCGGTAAAAGCCGTTTCCGTCGGGGATAAATGTACGGAATACGGGGAACTCAGGGAAAAGCTTGATAAAAACAAAAGCCGGGCGTGGGGCGTTTCCTTTCATAACGATAACCGTACGCATACCGAGCGCGTAAAGCTGACCGTGCGAATCGACGAAAAGACCGAGGAGCATATTCTTAACCGCTTTAAACGCGAGGGAAAGGGCGGCGCGCTTTCGCGTATCGCGCCCGATATTTTTACATATGAGACAGAGGTGTTCGACGCGAACGAAATGCTGCCGTGGATACGCAGCTTTACGGGCAGAATAATAAAGCTCGAATCCGACAGCGAGAAGCTTTGCCGTCTTTTTAAAAGAGATTTCTGCGAAACCTATAAAATGTATTTTGATGCGGAGGAGTGAAAGCATATGGCGGAAATTTTTTCCGAGGTTTACAACTGTTATTTTCAGGTAATAAAGTCTTTGATCGAAAAAAAGGACCGCATTTCCAAAAAGGAGCTGGATTTCCGCATCAGGGACGAGGGCTTTGAGGAGAGCCTTTTTTATCTTTTTCCGAAGCTTGCAAAGGACGGATGGGGTTTTTATGAAAAAGACGGCGCGGGCGTTTTCAAATCAAGATTATCGACGGACTTTTATGTGCCGTTTACGGATATGCAGAGATCTTACTTGAAAACGATTCTGAAGGACGATAAGATACGTCTTTTTCTGGACGATAAGGAGATCGACTGCATAAATGCGGCGCTCGGAGACGCGGAACCTTTATACCTGCCCGAGGATTTTTATTATTACGACCGTTTCTCAGACAAGGACGACTATACCGACCCTAAGTATATCCGGCATTTTCGTATGCTTCTTGAGGCGATAGAGAACAGGGAGTACCTTGACATAGACTACGAATCGCGTACCGGGCAGAGGGTGCGTCACAATTATCTGCCGTGCCGCCTTGAATATTCTATAAAAAACGACCGCTTCCGTCTTTTGGCGGTGGATAAGCACGCCCTGCGCAATCCGAGGGTCGAGACACTTAATCTGAACCGCATAACGCAGATAATACCGTCGGGCGAAACGGCGGAGCGCCTTCCCGACATAAATCGGGCATTAAAACGTTCTTATTATAAGGAACCCGCGCGTATCCTGATAAAAAACAGGCGCAACGCCTTGGAGCGTGCGATGCTGCAATTTGCCAATTACGATATGCACACGCGTAAGATAGACGGCGATACATACGAATGTCTTATCTATTATAACAAAAGGACGGAAACCGAGCTGCTTATAGAGGTGCTTTCCTTCGGACCGATGATAAAGGTCGTGGGAAACGAGGATTTTCTGCGGCTTTTAAAGGAACGGCTGAGAAGGCAGTACGCGATGTTTGAGGGGGAATGAGGGAGGAGAGAAAAAAGAAAGAGATAAACGAAGATCAAAGTCTATCAGATGAGTTTATGCGAGTCAATAAAAACTCTCCGAAAAACCGGATCTGAATATTGCATGTGAGAAAGACATATGCTATAATGCCAGTAGGCAAAAAGATGAGAGTGCTCAGACGGGCACGCGAAACCCCCGGTGCGGTAACACTGGGGGTTTCTGTTCCGTTCTGGCAAGGTGGCTTAAGCCTTAGGCTGGCTACCGCCTATTCATCTCCGTCCAGCCATTTGCATATGTAGTAGGCAACTACACTTGCCAAAACGGAGAGAAAAAAAGATGAGAATATACTCAAGCGGGCACACCCCCTTTCCGTACCAGTCTAGGGGTGGTAGCAGGAACATTATAACAGGACTGCATGGCTAACGCAATAATTATGATATGACTTCTAAAAGGGACGCATCTCAAAATGGTGCGCTATTTTTTATTGTAAAACTTAAAAAGGAGGCAATTTCATGAGTAATGGCGGAATAGTCATAGTTACCTTATTGGTATTGTTTTTTGTAATCAGACAGGTAAAAATAGTTGAGATTTATAAAAAGATATGTTATATTGAAATTAAGAAGAGTACACACTCCAAAGTGGAGACTCCCGAAAAGGTTTAAATGTTCTTATGGACACCGCCTCTCCTGTGGGTTAGACAGGAGAGGCATTTTTATTTATTCTTACTGTTTCTCTTGCCAATAATGGGCTAAGAATTAGAAAATATGATTGCGATAAAGTGAAATATTGGACCAAGTCGAGTACAAAAAGTACTTGACAATGTTACAAAAAGTACATATAATAAGTCTATAATTAATTAAATCGAGAGGTAATAAAATATGGAAAAAATTATTTTTTGGAATAATAAAGGTGGAACGGGTAAAACAACTTTGGCATTTCAAATTCTTAGTGAATATGCACGTCAAAATACAGATAAAAAGATATTGGTTATTGATGTTTGTCCACAAGCAAACTTGTCTGAACTATTATTAGGAGGATTGAACCAGAGTGGAAGTGGTATTTTATTAATGCGTCAAGGTGAAACTCCTAGGGCGACGATTGGAGGATATTTTCAAATGCGTTTGCCAGCTCCATATAGTGTTCCAGAGTTTAACCCTAAAGACTATTTGACAAATCCTAATAAATATAATCATTTTATTGAAAAAAATATAGATTTGCTTTGTGGGGATGCGATGCTAGAACTACAATCAAATGCAATATCAACATTGGCAAACAATCAAATACCGGGGACGAATACCTGGATAGCAATTATAAATTGGCTAAACGATTTTATAAGACCTATTGAAAAAGAATATGATATTGCATTTATAGATGCAAATCCGAGTTTTTCGATGTATACACAAATAGCTATTGCAACATCAACAAAGATTGTATTGCCCGTAATGGCTGATGATTCATCTAGAAGGGCAATTCAAAATGCATTTTCATTAATATATGGATTAAAATTGCCATCAGAATTATATAGCAAATATGCCTTTGCAGAGAAATTAAAGGAGGTAAACATGGAATTACCCAAAGTATATATGATATTAAAGAATAGACTTACTCAATATATGGGTGCCGCTTCAGCATAT
>CAJTON010000045.1:11474-16192 GCA_910577605.1 uncultured Butyrivibrio sp. | reverse complement strand
GACGCTGTTCATAAACGCCGTTTTGCCGTCCGGATCGTTCAGGTCAAAATTCCTTTCATTCATCCTCACCTCGAATAAAAAACTGTTCTCGGCGTTTTCTATCCTTTCCAAAAAAGCGTCTTTTCCCTCCGCCTTGATAAATTCGTCCGCATCCTTATGCGGCTGCATATTTATCACCTTGGTGCGCAGACCCGCCTCCCTGAAGATCCCGATCGCGCGCAAAGCCGCTTTTACTCCCGCCCCGTCGCTGTCGTAGCATATAAGCACGTCCTTCACATAGCGCTTGATAAGCATTGCCTGTCCCGCCGTCAGCGCCGTACCTAGCGACGCCACCGCCTGATTGAAGCCCGCCTGATGCATCGAAATGACGTCCATATATCCCTCGCATATTATCATATTGTTTTTGCGGGAGTTTTTTGCGGCGTTCAGCCCGTAAAGATTGCGTCCCTTGTCAAAAACCGATGTCTCCGGCGAATTGAGGTACTTCGGCTGTCCGTCGCCCATCACGCGCCCCCCGAAGCCGACGACCTTATTGCCCGCGTTCAATATAGGGAACATTACTCGGTTGCGGAATCTGTCGCGCACGCCCTTCTCATCGTATATAAAAAGTCCCGTTTCCTTAAGCACAGAATCCTTGTAGCCCTTGTTTTTGAAATATTTATAAAGAGAATCGCTGCGCATTCCCGATACGCCCAATCCGAAAGCCGTAACGGTATGGTTGTCCAGTTCCCTTTTTGCGAAATAAGCCCTCGCGTTATTACCGTCCTCCGTCCCAAGAAGTCTGTGGTAATACAGCGCCGCCTCCCTGTTGATCTCAAGCACGCCGCTTTTTAGATCCGCCTTACGTTTTTCCTCAGGATTAAGAGAAACCTCTGGCAAAGCGACGCCCGCCCTGTCGGCAAGGCTTTTCAGCGCCTCCGTAAAGGTCATGCTTTCGTATTTCATAAGAAAGGAAAACACGTTGCCGCCCTCTCCGCAGCCGAAACAGTAAAACATCTGCTTGCTGCCGGAAACGGAAAAGGACGGCGATTTTTCGCTATGGAAAGGGCATAATCCGAAATACGAGCCGCCCTTCTTTTGCAGCTTAACATAAGAAGATATCACGTCCACAATGTCGTTTCTTGAACGGACGTCCTCTATTATATCATCGGAAAAATACAAAAAATTTCCCCCTTACATTCCCGCGAGGCACTATGTGCCGAACGGGACTTTCACTGTATTCCCGCGAGGTGCCCTGTGCCGAACGGGACTTTCACTGTATTCCCGCGGGGCGCTTTTGCCGGACGGTAGTAACTTTAATTCTTCCATGAAACCGGAATATATATCTTTTTAAAAATATTGACCGCGTACTGGTCGCTCATACCCGCTATATAATCGCATACCATCCTCTCGTCCGACTCTCCGTGGCCGTACTCGACCTTTCGGAAGCTCTCCGGTATTTCGTCAATGTGCTCGTTAAAATAATAATACATTTCACGAAGCATTTTGACCGCCTTGATTTCTTCGCTCTTGGCAAGCGGATTGGTGTAGACGCTCTGAAACATATACTGTCTCAGCCCGGTCATTGCCTCCTGCACTTCCTTTGACATACATACGTCAGGCTTGCCCATGCTCTCGTTTATAATATCATGGATAAGGGTATTAAGGCGTTCTTTGGTGGATTTCCCAAGCACCTCTGAATATTCCTTTGGTATGCTTTCCTCCGAAAGTATCTTTCCCCGTATCGCGTCGTCTATATCGTGGTTTATGTACGCTATTTTGTCTGACAGCCGTATCACCTTGCCCTCAAGCGTCGAAGGACTCCCCGACGTTCTGTGGTTGGCTATGCCGTCCCTCACCTCTTTGGTGAGATTAAGTCCCATTCCGTCCTTCTCAAGAAATTCCACAACTCTGATGCTCTGCTCATAATGCCTGAAGCCGAACGGACATATCTCGTTAAGTATCCTCTCCCCGGCATGCCCGAACGGAGTGTGCCCTATATCGTGTCCGAGCGCTATCGCCTCCGTCAGATCCTCGTTGAGCCGCAGCGCTCTCGCTATCGTTCTCCCTATCTGCGAAACCTCAAGCGTATGCGTAAGCCTCGTTCTGTAATGATCTCCCTCCGGAGCAAGAAAAACCTGAGTCTTATGCTTAAGTCTTCTGAATGATTTGCAGTGAAGAATCCTGTCCCTGTCGCGCTGATAGACCGTCCTTATGTCGCACTCTTCCTCCGTCCTGTCCCTGCCCGCCGAATCGGCGCTGAGGGCGGCGACGGGCGCAAGATGTTCTTTTTCCCATTCCTCCTGCGTTTCTCTAAGATTCATTGACATTTCCTCTCTGCGTCAGACATTACGGCGGACCGTCTTACCTTATTATTCTGCGTCTTTTAACAAAATCCTTTAAAAAATTTCAATTAATTCTTTGGGAGAATGGGTGAAATTATCGTATCCGTCCTTCGTTACAGCTCCCATATCCTCGATCCTGACCCCGCCGAAGCCCGGAAGATATATTCCCGGCTCAACCGTCAGCACTGCTCCCTCCGGTATCTCCTCGTTCACTCTGGGCGAGAACATAGGCACCTCATGTATAAAGAGTCCAACGCTGTGTCCGAGTCCGTGTCCGAAATATTCTCCATAGCCCGCCTTCGCGATAATATCGGCGGCAATATTATGAATGCCGCATCCGGTAACTCCGGCCTTTATCGCGTCTATCGCCGCGAGCTGCGCCTCAAGCACAACGCCGTATATCTCCTTCTGTTTATCGTCCGCCCTGCCTATAACGACTGTCCTTGTCATATCGGAGCAGTAACCCTCGTAATTGCAGCCGAAATCCATCGTCACAAAATCGCCGTTTTGCAGCTTGCGGTTTCCGGGTACCGCGTGCGGCATCGAGGAATTGGGACCTGACGCCACTATTGTATCAAAGCCCAGCCCCGAAGCTCCGTTCATCTTCATTGTATATTCAAGGTACGCGGCGACCTCCAGTTCGGTGACTCCGGGTTTCAGATATTCGAGCACGCATTCAAAGGCTCTGTCCCCTATCGTCTCGGCTTTTCTTAAATAATCAAGCTCCTTCGGCGTTTTGACGCTGCGCCTCCTGTTAAGGCTGTCGCCGAGCGGAACCATATTTTCAATGCCGCATTTCTCCTTGAGCGCGGTATAATCCGCGTATGTCACGAACAGGTCCTCAAAGCCGACGTTCACCGCTTCATCCGAAGCCGCAAGCTCCTTTAAAATGTCCATTTCCGCCCTGCGGCTGTCCACCACCTCAAAACCTTCCTTCTTCTCGTTACCAGCCGCCTCGGTGTATCTTGAGTCGGTTATTATGACCTTGCGCCCGGCTGATACATAGACAAAGCCTTCGCCGCCCCTGAAACCGCTGATATGCCTCATATTGTACGGGTCAGACACAATGATCGCGTCCAGCTTCTTATCCTTAAGAAATTTTTCCATAATTCTTTCCTCCGTTTTCTTACTTATATAGATTTTCTTATAAAAATGCGTATCGAAAAAATACTGAACGGCAGCGCGTCCACCATTATACCCCCGAAAGCTTCTACCGTTTTTTGTCCTCCAGAATCCTGTCTATCGCCGTTAAATATCCCTTAAGCCCCTGCCCGACTATCTGTCCGTCGCACGCGGGCTCTGTCACCGATATGTGCCTGAACTCCTCTCTCGCGTTCACATCAGAAATATGCACCTCGATCTTGGGGAAATCCGTGACCGAAGCAAGAGCGTCCCTTATGGCGTAGCTGTAATGGGTATACGCGCCGGGGTTTATCACAAGACCGTCCACCTTGTCAAAATAAGCCTGCTGTATCCTGTCGATTATCGCGCCCTCGTGGTTGCTCTGAAAGCATTCCGCCTCAAAGCCCTTCTCGCGCCCGTAATCTTCTATCATTTTCACAAGATGATCGTAATCCTCGCAGCCGTAAATGCTCTTTTCCCTGATTCCGAGAAAATTGAGATTCGGTCCGTTTATGACAAGTATTTTTTTCATAATATTTTCTCCTTAAGCAGTCCGTATATTTCTTCAAAAGTGTACCCGTCTGTATCTATTATTATGTCGGCGGCGGCCTCGTATATATCCTTTCTTTCCGCCATAAGACTGTCTATGCGCTCGCGCAGCTTTCCGCTGCGCAGAAGGGGTCTTGTCCTGTCTCCCGACAGCCTGAATTCAAGCGTTGATGGCTTTGCGCGAAGATAGATCACCGTGCCGAGCCTATGCATAAGCTCGCGATTGACCTCTTTCACCGGCAGTCCCCCGCCCACGGCTATAACGCAGTCCTGAACGCCGCCTTCAAGCAGCTCTTCAAGCGCCCGCGTCTCAAGTCTCCTGAAATATTCCTCGCCCTCGACCGAAAAAATATCGCTGACCGCCCTGCCTAGCTTGTCCTCTATGTAGCCGTCCGTATCTATCAGACTGTAACCCTGTTCCGAAATATATCTTCCGAGACTCGACTTTCCGCTGCCCATAAAACCTATAAGAATAAGATTGTTCACAAGCCGTACCCCTTTCGTTTCAATGATCGCCGCGCTCCCCGGTGTCTTCACAGCGCTTTCTCCATAAGCGAAAGCACCTCGTACGCAAGCGGCTGCTCCACCGTAACGCCGTACCACATCTCAAACGCGGCTATGCCCTGATATAAAAGCATTTTAAGACCGTTATAAGCCGGCGCGTTGTGCTCGACGCATTTTTTCATAAACCCTGTCACAGGGGGATTAAAAATAATATCAACG
>CAJTON010000045.1:5364-11464 GCA_910577605.1 uncultured Butyrivibrio sp. | reverse complement strand
CTCTATCGGAAGTCCGTCCGTATCGGGATAAAGGCCGGCGCTTGTCGTCTGTATAACGGGATACTTTCCGCCGGGAATTTCGCGGTAATCCTTTAAAGACATAGGCACGACCACATCTCCAAAATGGGAATTGACTTCTCCGGCAAGCTCCTTTGCCCTTTCTGCGGTCCTGTTCAGAAGCCATATCCTGTCGGCCCCCCTGTCGGCGCAGAGATAAGTTATCGCCCTTGAGGCTCCCCCTGCTCCTAGAATTATAACTGATCGTCCCCCGATCTCTATGCCTGCCTCGCGAAGCTCCCTGTCAAGCCCAGTAATATCCGTATTGTAGCCCTTGAAGCCGCCCTCCGCGCGAACGAGCGTGTTCACCGCGCCGATCTTTGCCGCAAGCGGGTCTACATCCGTAAGACATTCCATTACCGCGCGCTTATGGGGCACCGTGACGTTCATACCCCTGACTCCAAGCGCGTACGCGCCCTTCACCGCCTCCGCGACATCCGCGTCCTCAACACAGAAAGTAGTGTAAGCCATATTTATTCCCATTCTTTGGGCAAGCGTATTATGTATGAGCGGCGAAAGCGAATGCTCCACCGGTCTGCCTATAAGACAGCACAATTCAGTTTTAGCGTCCATTATCCCTCATCCTTTTCTTTTTATAGAAAAAAAGAACTATCTTCTCAAGCTTGCGTTTAAGCACTATCTGAAATTCCTCTTTCGGGTGAATCGGACGCACAAGTATCGAGGGGATACCTGCGCGGTTCGCGCCGTAAACGTCCGTGAAAAGCTGGTCCCCGATAAAATAAGTGTTCGATATGTCCGTACCCATAAGTTCCATGGCGCGTCTGTAATTTGTCCTTGAAGGCTTGTGCGCGTCGCAGACATAATGATCCGCCCCGACCTCGCGCGCAAAGGGCGCGACTCTCGGCTCCTTATTGTTGGAAATAAGACAGGTGGCAAAGCCCGTTTCTTTCAGCCGCAAAAAAAGCTCCTTAGCTCTGTCGGTCGCCGGCGCCCCGTGCTCCACAAGCGTATTGTCAATATCAAAAATCAGACCCCTTACTCCCTTTTGGTAAAGGACCTCATAATTCACTTCATAAGCCGATTCAAGATAATCAGCCGGATAAAATTTCTTGAACATATCCGTCCCTCTACTCAAGGATTTTTTTAAGCTCGACCATAAACGTATTTACGTCCTTGAACTCCCTGTACACGGAGGCAAAACGGACATAAGCCACCGCATCCACGTCCTTTAGCTTGTCCATAACCATATCCCCTATCATCGTAGTCGGTATTTCCTTCTCATCCATATTAAATATAGCTGTCTCGACCGCGTCCACGATCTCGGTTATCTTGTTCTCCGACACCGGGCGCTTATAGCAGGAACGTATTATTCCGCCCTGTATCTTGCTGCGGTCATACGGTTCTCTGTTGTTGTCCTTCTTTATAACTATGAGCGGTACTGTTTCAACCTTCTCATACGTCGTGAACCTTTTGCCGCATTCGTCGCACTGGCGCCTGCGCCTTATGGAGTTACTGTCCTCCGCAGGTCTTGAATCTATTACCTTTGTGTTTTCCTCACCGCAATATGGGCATCTCATCCGCCGTTCCTCCCAAAATTATATTTCCCCGCGCAGACCGGAAAATTATTCTGTCTGCGCATAAATATTCAAAATAATACTACCACGTTTTGCATGATAAAGCAAACAATAAATACTGTCTTCATTTAACTTGCGGATTTATTTTTTTCTGATATACTTATAGTGTTACGGACAGCTTTCACGCCGTCCACAGGAGGATAAAATGAGTATTGAATTGATCAGACAGCTTCCCTCTCCGGGAGAAATAAAGGCGGAATTTCCGCTTGACGACAAAAGCGCGGCGCTCAAAAAGCGCTTTGACAGCGAAGTACGGGATATTTTTACCGGCAATTCGGACAAATTCCTCGCCGTTATCGGTCCGTGTTCGGCGGATAACGAGGACGCGGTCCTTGACTACGTCATAAGGCTCGCGAGGGTTCAGGAAAAAATAAAGGACAGGGTGCTTATAATACCGCGCGTATACACAAACAAGCCCCGCACGACGGGCGACGGCTACAAGGGTATGCTGCATCAGCCCGACCCCGAAAAAAAGCCGGACATGGTGGCGGGGATAAAGGCTATCCGCAAGCTTCATCTTGACGTTATCAGGGAGACCGGATTTTTCCCCGCAGACGAGATGCTTTACCCCGAAAACTGGATGTACTGCGACGACACGCTCTCCTATGTCGCGATAGGCGCGCGTTCCGTCGAGGACCAGCAGCACCGCCTTACCGCCAGCTGCATGGACGTTCCGGTAGGCATGAAGAACCCCACGGGCGGAGGCTATGAGGTAATGCTCAATTCCGTTCACGCCGCATCGCATCCTCATCATTTCATATACAGGGGCTACGAGGTCGAGACGACGGGCAACCAGCTCACGCATACTGTTTTGCGCGGCTCCGTCAACAAAAAAGGACAGTGCATACCCAATTACCACTACGAGGACCTTCTTCTTCTCAACAAGCTTTACGCGGAACACGACCTGCCCTATCCGGCGACCGTCGTGGACGCCAACCACAGCAATTCCAACAAGCAGTACATGGAACAGATCCGCATCGTTCAGGACGTGCTTCACAGCCGCAGACTCAACCCCGATATACACCGCCTTGTAAAGGGCGTTATGGTCGAAAGCTATATCGAACCCGGCTGTCAGAAGATCGGCGAGCATATCTACGGCAAATCAATAACCGATCCCTGTCTCGGCTGGGAGGATTCCGAAAGGCTTCTTTATACGATTGCCGAGGAATGCTGACAAAATTACAGATTTCAAAAGCGGCGGCTTTCGGTGTCAGATTCGATCCGAAAGCCGCCGCCTGTTTATTCGGTTTATTTTTTCCGAAATATATCGGCGCATACTTTTTATACTCTAAAACCATCTTTTATCAAGTCCCAGCGCATCGATCAGGTCA
The DNA here is from genome assembly GCA_910577605.1 of uncultured Butyrivibrio sp. Classification (GTDB taxonomy): domain Bacteria; phylum Bacillota; class Clostridia; order Lachnospirales; family Lachnospiraceae; genus Eshraghiella. Next base: position 8,481 of record CAJTON010000045.1, on the reverse strand, counting down.
TAATACTGCACCTCGGTAAGCCCATACCAAGCGTCATACGCATATAAGCAGCGCTCTGACCGGTCTATACCTATGATATGCCGTTCTCCCGATGAATAAAACAGGGTTATTTTAAACATGAAATCCGATGAAAAGCCTTCATGTGCAGGTCCCTTCACTCTCGGATATTTTATCCTCAGCAGTTCGTCGAAGCGCTTCGCCCTCTCATTCTCCAATATAAAGCTGTCGTACATCCGCCAGTCTCCGTCGTATATGTCATGCACCTTGACCTTCTCCAGTTCTTTATCATCCAGCAAAAATATATCCCTTACCGCCTGAAAATCTGTGTCCTGATCCTCTCCGTATTCAAGCATATTGCCAAAACGCGCCCGTATATAAGTGCCTGTATCCGTAAGCACTATTATTGACGAATAGTCCCTGCATTCAATATCCCTGTACACCTTGGCGAAGTCCATCATCGTAATGTCCATGCAGTCGCAGTAATTATTTCTATATCGCGCAGACATATAGTCCAACGCGTCCTCAAGCGGCTCTCCTCGTCTCTCCTCAAGGATCTCCTCGTCGTACCCTCCGTATCTGCCATGTCTGAATGAAACAGAAAATCCGTAATACCTCGGCGGCTTCCACGTAATACTGTCAGCCACACATAGACAGAAGCCTGTAAAAAGCATCAGCAGGGCTGCTGCCGCATATTTGATTCCGCGCATTATAACCCCTCCCGTATGTACTACTCATCCTCTAATTTTACAATCATCATCTCCATACCTTCATCAGAGGTTCCGCAATAATCATATTCCATACTTACTATTGTAATAAGAATATAATCTCCTTTTTCATCAATTGTTAAAAAAGTATCTACTACATCAAAACTGACATTTGAGCAGTCTTCGCTTATACTGTCAACAATGAATTTTTCCACGCTTTTTTTCGCACTTTCCTCCGATACTTCAAAATCATTATTACTCTTTGAAAACGCCTCCGGCATAGAATAAAAATAACTTTCAACACTGTTGTCAACTATGTTTAACTCAAATATTTCCATAGTTTTTATATCGCCTACCATGTATGTATAAGATACCGTATAATACGCCTCTTCATTCGACTGCGGCAGATAAAATCCATCTTCACTTCTGCTTGTTATTTCCCCGCCCTCTTTTGAAACAACCTGAGTGTTTACAATCGGTGTAAACACTCCCACATTTATCTTTTCACTGACATATCCCTCCACCGATTTCAACAATTCTTCTTCCGACGAAAAATTAGTGTTTTCCAATCCGCAGCCCGAACCGGCATTTCTGTACCCGACAATTTGCCCGTTATCCTGCCTAAGCTGAACTGTGATTCCACCTTCTGCGTCCTCATATGTATCAATATCATAGTTTTCAAACGGATCTGACGAGGAATATTTATACTCTGTCTTAAAAATTTCGCCGTCTACCTTTATCTCCTGAGCGGACTCCATATTCTCCCGCTCATACTGCCGATATTCATCGTGCTCATATAATTTATCCGTATCAAAAATCTTGTTTTCATCAGTAGTCAGCAACTGCACCTCTTTTACTTCAAGCTTTAACTCTTTTTTGCCGCCTCCGGCGCAGCCTGTTAATAATACCGTTACTGCCAATATCAAGCAAATGTTTATATTTCTAAATCTCCTCATACTAATTTCCTCCCATTATCATAAATTCATGCTTCCGTTTCCGAATATCTTGTAACTGTCCAGTTTTGCTATTTTATACAATAGATAATTGCCATCGTGCAAAGCATTATAGCAGGAATCAGAAACGGTTTTGTAATTTGATATATTATATACATATGAACAAGTCCATTTGTTAGCATAAGAGCACTCTATTGATTTGGTAAAGCCAACACTTGCATTCGCGCCTGCCTTATTCGCCGCAGCGGCAATCGAGGTCGATCCTGCCGCTGTTTCACAGCCGACAAACGTTACTATATTGGATTTATATTTCAGACTGGATACTATCTTTGATGACGAAAAATTATATAAATCACTCATTGAAAGGTAATTTTTGTTCGTCGAATTTATCTCAATTCCACTGTATCCTCCTGTACCTGAAACATAACTGCCGTGCGTCCTTGAAATAAAAAGTCGTGAATACTGAAGCATTCCAAGCACTTCATCTTTTGCATGTGCGCTTGAATAGCTGTAATAATTACTTGTAAGTCCGGCATATGTCCCCATATAGCTCTTCGCCATCTGAAGCGACGAATAGTGGTCATGCCCGTCATTTTTGGTTCCCAACAACGCAGAATCCGACCATACTGTCACAGTAAAACTAGTTGTTTTGGCAGTCGGCTTGTGCGTAACGGTAATAATAGTCTGTCCGGGCGACACACAGGTTATCACGCCTGAGGAGCTTACTGTCGCTACACTCTCCTCCTTTGACTTATATGAAAAATCTGTCGGAGACGTCCATAATATTCTTCCTGTTGTCGGCTTTTTAGATATGGTTATCTGCCGTTTATCTCCATATTTTGCCGTTATATTCGATACTGATAATCCTGTCAATTCCTGATAATATGAATCAGAGGTCACTTTATAGCTTGATGTCTGCACGGTTCGCCAATATGATTTAGCATATAATACCGTAGAAGCTTTTATATCTACCCCTGACTGATATAAATATCTGTTTGTCGCCTTATTCCTGATAGTGATTCCCTTGTCTGTCATCAAAATATTCCATAGACATGAATCGTCCGGCGCAGACTTTTTTATATAACTAATATTTCCCGAAGAAGAGCAGCACAGATAAAAACCTGAATCTCCGCTTCCGCTCAGCGTGCAATAAGTATCATCCTTCATAGTTACCGTCCACGCAATCCTAGCGCCGATCGAGGACAGTATTCCGTTCATTGATGTTACCGCAGCGGATCCGACGGCTGAAGTCCTGCCAAGGAAATGCCCTGTATCACTGTTGTTAAAATAGTAGCTTCCCGACGACAAGGAGCTTTTAGCTTCCGCTTTCTCGGTATACACAGAGCATACTGAACATATTACTAAAAACATTATCGCAAAACCTATAATTTTGTGTCGTTTTTTCATAGCATACCTCCAACTTGTAATGTATCAATAACGTTTTATTTTATATGATATTT
>CAJTON010000045.1:0-5354 GCA_910577605.1 uncultured Butyrivibrio sp. | reverse complement strand
ACCTCCATTCCACAAAATCATGCTGCACATATTATGTTTAAAATCCGAGTTATGAACACACGACAATGTTAAGCTTTATCTCTTATAATTCTAGCACATATATATTTGTACGTCAATCATCACACCACAACTTTCTATACTTCGCTTACTTTGTCTTTATAAAGCAAAAAAATCCCGTTCCTTCACCGGAACGGGATTCTGATTTTCACTACCTTACTTAATCCATCTTTTCGTAATATCCGAACTCAAATCCTTTTGCCCTTACGCCGTCGATATAATCCGCTAACATCTCGGTGTTTGTCTGAGAGACCGCGTGGAGAAGGGTTATGCCGCCGCCGTGTACCTTGGCAAGCGCGTTCTGCAGCGCCTCCTGAACGTTTGGCTGGTCGTCCGTGTACCAATCCCTGTGAGCAAAACTCCAGAATACAGAGCGGTACCCAAGACTCTGCACCACCGCAAGGCTCTGCTCGCTGAAGGCGCCCTCCGGGAAACGGAAAAGATACATATCGTAGTTAAACTTCTCCTTGACATATTTGGTGACCTCGTCAACCTCTTTTATCTGATCCTCAACCGAAAGCGTCGGTATTCCCTTGGCGGGGTGCGTGAGCGAGTGATTGCCTACGACATGTCCCTCATCTATCATCCTCTGCACAAGTTCAGGATGCGACTTGACGAAATCCATCGTACAGAAAAATACAGCCTTAACATTCTTCTCTTTAAGTGTATCAAGAATCTTAGGAGTATACCCGTACTCATACCCCTCGTCAAAGGTAAGAAATACATACTTGCTGTCAGGATGTATGAAATCAGCCGCGTACTGCCCCCACTTGTTGTCGTACCAAGTGCATCCGCCCGGTCTGTTTTTATCATCCACCTCGTTGCCGTAGCCGAACGGTACGAGTTCGGAAGGAAACTCGGAGAAATTCGAGCCTGGCGCGATCTGTACCTTTGAACCGCTCTTTAAAATCTTGCTGTAATCTATATCCGTAACCTTTACGCTTATCTGCTTCTCAGACGAGTTTCCGTACGCGTCCTTTGCGACGATCTTGAATACATAGTCGCCCGCCGCATCCAGAGTGACCGTCTGCGCGGCGTCCGCGCCGTCCTTTACGATCCCCACCGTATAATCGGAAACATCCTCAACCTTTTCTATAAAATCAGAGGCGTTTATCTGGCTTCCGATTATCCCCGACGCGCTTTCCTTTGAAAGCGTTATGACCGGAGCCGTGGTGTCCTCTACTTTCACGCTTATATTATAAACCTTTTCGCCGCAGGTAATCGACGCCGTGTAATCTCCCGGCTTACGAAAATCCACAGCGGAAGAATCGATCACCGCGGAAGCGATAAGAGTTTCATCCCCCTGAAGAAAATCCGACGCCTTGACGGAACTCATATCCATACCCGCCTCTACCATGCACACGGATTTCGTGATCTGCACCTTTTCTTTTTTCTGCCCCGGATTAGAAGTCTTTATTACGATAACTATAAGCGCGATCACAAGTATCAGCGCAATTGTAACAAGAGCAATCAGCACCCCTAAGGAGCCGCCGCCCTTTTTCTTTTTTCTTACATTCTTTTTCTCATCACTCATTTTTTCACCTGTCCTCTTAATTATTTTCTCGGATGCGCCTGTCTGTAAACGGATGCCGTCTTGCTGTCCGCAAAAGAAGCGTAAACCTGAGTTGTGGAAATGTCCGAGTGCCCGAGCATCTCCTGTACCGTTCTCATGTCCGCTCCGTTCTGTATCATATGCGCCGCAAAAGAATGCCTGAACGTATGCGGAGTAAGCCTCTCGCCAAGGCCCGCCGCCTCCCCGTACTGCTTTATTATCTTCCAGAAACCCTGTCTTGTCATAGGATTCCCAGTCATATTCAGAAAAAGAAAACCGCCGTCCTTACCGTCTGCTAACTTAGGCCGCGACTGCCGCATATACAGCCTGACCGCCTCCGCCGCATGACTCCCGAACATAATGCAACGCTGTTTTTCCCCGTCATACAGCGTGACCGTCCCGATGCCGCAGTTGATGTCGTCCGCTTTAAGCGTAATGACCTCGCCCGTTCTCATCCCCGTCGCGTACATAAGCTCAAGCATAGCCTTGTCCCGTATACCCTTCACCGTACTTACGTCAGGTATCGAAAGCAGCCGGTCCATCTCCTCCACGGTTATGATCTTCGGAACGGATCGCGCCGTTTTAGGCGCTTTCAGTTTCCGGGCGGGATTATCGTTTATTATCCTCATGTAAAAAAGCCATGTAAAAAAAGATTTGACCACGGAAACATTCCTTGAAACCGTTGCCGGAGAACTGCCTGTCCGCTCAAGCGACAGAATATATGAATTCAGGTCCGTAAAAGTTATCCTCGTGACGTCATAAAGCCCCTGCTTTGCAAAGTATCCGCAAAGCTTGCCAAGATCTCTGCGGTATGCCTTTACCGTGTTGTCGGACATTTTCTCCGTTTGCAGACAAAGCGCATACTGCTCCACGAAATTTTCCATTTCTTCTCCTCAGTGCTTTATAAGGACAGCCGGAAGTATATAACAGTTCATCGCCGCCTCCGCGACCATTCCCAAAGAATATATAAGAACGGACGCAAGATACCTCAGCGCATTTTTCCTTCTGTCGGCATTCCCTGTATTCATAAAGATAGCATAAATTCCGATTCCGTACAATATCATATGGCATAAAATTCCGCAAAAAAATATGATAAGGTATCTCGTGCCGTACTGCATGGACAGCGCCGCTATGACCACTCCGGCACTGAAGCCCCAGTAAGCGCATATGGCAAGCGCGAATTTGTCCTTTATTTTCGTCATGGACGCAAGCACGGCGACTGCATACAAGCGTATCCTTTTGCGGAACACGAACGAAAGCACCCGCGAAAACTCTATATTTACGGAAAGGAATTTGTCCATATATTCGCCCGAAAAAATTCCCCAGCGTCTGACTGCGGTTATTCCTGCGAAATTAGCAAATACTGTTCCTATTATTATCGCCACCGGAAGCAGCAGTATGTACTTTTTATTATTGTTAAAAAACCTCTTTTCCATAACTAAATTTTATGAAAAAGAGGTCCCGATTATGCGTCGGCGTGAATATACTTTTCCTTATACGCCAAAAGAGCGCCGAGCGTTTTGCTGTCCTGAATCTCGCCCGCGAGTATTTTGTCCGTCAGTTCGTCGATCGTGCATTCGCATACGTCCACAAACTCGTCCTCGTCAAGATGCTGCTTGGCGGGCTTTAAGTCCCTCGCCACATATACATCTATCTGCTCGTTGCAGAACGCTACCGTGGTCGCGACCTTTATAAGCAGCTCAAGGCTGCCCGCCTTGTAACCCGTTTCCTCCTCAAGCTCCCTTGCGGCGCATACCTGCGTCGGCTCGTCGGTGCTGTCGCGGCTCCCGGCGGGAATCTCAAGCGTATATCTTCCGATAGCGTTGCGGTACTGCTTCACCATCAGTATGTTTCCGTTGTCCAGCACCGGAACGACCGCTGCGGCGCCCATGCGGTGCGCGATATAATCCCACTCGGCTACCTTTCCGTCCGGCATCTGCATATAATCGGTGTACATATCGACTATCGCGCCGGAATACCTCAATTTTCTGTCGATTCTTTTTATCTCGTCCATTATTTTATCCCCGTACATTTCTCATAACATTTGTCGGTCGCCGCCATTACAGCGTGCCTGAAACCGTTCTCCTCAAGAGCGGCGACAGCCGCTATCGTTGTTCCTCCGGGCGAGCAGACCCGATCCTTTAGCACCGCCGGATGCTCCTTCGTCGAAAGCACCATATCCGCCGCTCCCTTTACCGTCATCGCCGCAAACTCAATAGCGTCCGCCCTCGACATTCCGTACTTTACAGCGCTGTCGGCAAGCGCCTCGATAAACATATACACATACGCGGGGGAGCTTCCGCTTACGCAGGTCACAGTATCAAGAAGCCTTTCCTCAACTATGCTGAATCTTCCGAAGGAGCTGAAAAACTGCGCGATAACATCCATCTCCTCAAGGTTGTACTCTTTCTGGTCATAGGCTACGCCCGTCATTCCCTCGCCTATCATGGCGGGAGTATTCGGCATACACCTTACCACCCTCACATTGGCATCGAATTTCTTTCTGATATCCTCGGAGGTGATTCCCGGAGCAAGCGAGATGATTATTTTGTCCTGATTGACCACGTTCTTTATCCCGCCTATGACCTCGTCGTAATACTGGGGCTTTATGGCGAGGACTATGTACTTGACGCTGTTGGCAAGCTCGATATTCGTGGGCGCTACCTTTATCCCGGTCTCCTCTCCCACTCTGACCCTTACCACGTCGGACGCGTCGGTAAACATTATCTGGCTCTTGTCAAAACTCCTCATAATCCCGCTTAACATCGCGTGTCCCATGTTTCCCATTCCGATAAATCCAAAAGTATTCATTGATTTTATCCTCCCTGTCTGTTAATTTAATAACGCCTTCGGCGGCAGATGCGGCTGTGCGCATAGCGATCCGCCAAAGGCATGATAACGGTTCGTATTTATTCCGACAAAAGCTTCTCTATCGCCGCGATCTTGACGCAGAGCGTAAAAAGCTTTGCAGCCTTCTTTAGCTCGTCGGGAGAAGGATATGAGGGCGCTATCCTTATATTGCTGTCCTGCGGGTCGATGCCGTAAGGGAACGGCGCTCCCGCCTCGGTGAGCACGACGCCCGCCTCCTTACACTTGTCCACCACATTTTTAGCGCAGCCGGGCAGAGTGTCAAAGGATATAAAGTATCCGCCGAGCGGCTTTATCCATGTGCCGGCTCCCGTTCCGCCAAGCTCCTTCTCAAGAATCTCAAGCACGGCGTCGAATTTCGGTCTAAGGAATTCGGCGTGCTTTTTCATCTGCGCCCTGAGTCCCTCTCCGTCTTTAAAATAAAGCACATGGCGAAGCTGGTTTATCTTGTCGTAGCTTATCGTCTGAACCGTAAGTCTTTTCTTTATCCATTCAAGATTGGCTGCCGACGAAGCAAGCGCGGAAATACCGCTACCCGCGTAGCTTATCTTCGAGGTCGAACAGAATTCGTAGACCATATCTGGATTTCCCGCTTTTGCACATTCGGTAAGGATCTCCGGAATCACGATGCTCTCGTCATATATATAATGTATCGCGTAAGCGTTGTCCCAATAGATCCTGAAATCCTCAGCCGCGGGCTTAAGAGAAGCGAACCTTCTCACCGTCTCGTCGGAATATACATATCCCTGAGGATTTGAATATTTGGGCACGCACCATATTCCCTTTACCGAAGCGTCCTCCGACACAAGCTTTTCGACCATATCCATATCGGGACCGTCTTCGTTCATGGGTATGTTTATCATCTCGATCCCCATGC
>CAJTON010000044.1:15787-17385 GCA_910577605.1 uncultured Butyrivibrio sp. | reverse complement strand
GAGCGTCTCCTTGCCAAGGAGAAGGTCGCGGGTTCGATCCCCGTCTCGCGCTCTTTTTATGTCCGGACACGGTTATTCTACCGCCTTCAAAGATTCCGCCATATTTATTTTTGATAATTTGAAACGCATTATAAAGTTTGCCGTAATTGCAAACAGCACGGTGCAGGCAAAGGAGATCAGGTAGCTTTGCGCGTTTATACGCACATCGAACGCCATGGAGTCCACCTGCACCTGTTTTATCACATACCAGTGCAGGAGCTTTCCTAGACCAAGCCCCGCGAAAGCGCCGAGGACCGAGAGCAGGATATTCTCGTTCAGCACATAGGAGCTTGTTTCACCGGAGTGAAAACCGAGCACCTTGACTGTGGCTACTTCTCTTACGCGCTCCATTATGTTGATGTTGGTAAGATTATACAGTACGATGAAAGCGAGCGCGGCGGCGCAAAGCGTAACGAGCAGCACGATGTAGTTGATTGAGGACATGGTGTTTTCCATGACGGAGCGTTCCTCCGCCGTTACGCTTACATAGCGTACTCCCGCCATGCTTCTGAGCTTTGCCGGGGTCTGACCGAGGGAGGAGCCTTCTTCGGTGCGAAGATAGACGGTGTTGCTATTGTATCCGGGGACGGATTCAGCCGGGACATATATATAATGGTTAAGGTAGTTATCACAGATGCCTGTGACGGTATAGTTTATAAAAGTACCGTCAAAGTCAAGCGAAAATGTGCCGCCAAGCGACAAGCCCAACTGCCCCGCAAGCTTTGAGCTGACTACTGCGTGGTTTCCCGAAGGGTAGTCTATATGACCGTTTTTGTCATGGAGATCAAAATATACATACGCCGTTTCCCGCGGTAATGCGACGACGGCCGCTTCTTTTTTTGCTTTGCCTGAATCCGCCGTCAGGTTTTCCTGATACGCGAATTCGTACCGCTCATGTCTGCCTGAGAGCAGACTTTCTATATCCTGTCTTGTTTTTTCTCCCCCGTCAAAAGAGACCGACGCGTCATAGAGCATGATTTCGTCATACTGGTAGCCAAGGATATTTTCTATGGAGTCCTTCAATCCGAATCCGGTTACAAGTAAGGCCGTACAGCCCGAAATTCCTATGAGCATCATTATCATGCGTTTTTTGTAGCGAAACGCGTTGCGTATGGTCGCTTTCCAGAGAAAGGACATTTTTTTCCATATAAAGGTAAGGCGTTCCAGAAAAATACGTCCGCCGTCCGCGGGAGGCTTGGGGCGTATCAGCTCGGACGGTTTTCCCCGAAGCTCCCTGCCGCAGGCGAACATCGTCACGGCAATAGATCCCAGTACGGAAACGGCCAAACAGCAGACATACATAACGGGACTGAAATAATACGACAGATCCGAAAAAGAGTAGCTTACGGCGTAAACAGACCATATGACCTGCGGAATTATTCCCGTTCCGAGGAAAAAACCGCCCACGCAGCCGATAAAGGAGGCGCTTGACGCGTACAGTATATATTTGCGGGAGATCACAAGGTCGGAATAGCCGAGGGCTTTGAGCGTGCCTATCTGCGTGCGTTCCTCGTCAACCATGCGCGTCATCGTCGTAACGCAGACGAGCGCCGCTATTA
>CAJTON010000044.1:313-15777 GCA_910577605.1 uncultured Butyrivibrio sp. | reverse complement strand
GGAAGGCGTTCGCGATGCCGTTTACTATCACTGTGTCGTTTTTAAAGGCGGCGCAGCCGGCATTGCCGTTTAGATCAAAAAGATAGACTGACGGCGGGGGAAGGCTGTTTTCTCCGGTTTCCGGCAGAACGATGCCATTTTTGAGATATTCTTCTTTTATATTTTCGTAGCGCAGTCCGGCGCGTTCTTTGAGGGCGATTTCTATTTCAGAAGTCAGTGACGAAACCGAAGCGTCGTATTCGTCGGAGAAAAGCATTCCGTCCGTTTCGGCGTCGAGAAGTATTTCCTGATAAATTTTCTGACGGAAAGCTTCCTCCGGCAGATACAGGAAACCGGAGATCTCGCCGTTTCCTACCGACGTGCCGCCTCTGTCGGCGCTGATAAAGCGCGGAGACTGAACAAGGCCAACTATTATGAATTCATTTGCCGCAAGCGCCGCGAAGGTATCGGCGGAATTTTCAGAAGAAAGTATTATTTTTCTGCCTATGTCTTTTTCGGTGAAAAGCGAAGCGTCGGCGGCGCATTCGTTTGCGTCCTGCGGCATCCGCCCTGCGGTCAGCTTGGGGAGAGCTGTTTTCTGGGGAAGTGAAAGCAGCTGGTATACGGGCATATTGCCGTCGGCGGATTCCGTAAGTATATCAAGAAAATGTCCGCCCTCAGCCGCGAGGATGCCGTTTAACGAGCCGAAGGCCTCGACGTCTTTATCGGTAAAGCCCAAAGACGACAGAAGCCGGAAATCGTACATATTCTGTTTTGTCAGATAAGCGTCCGCGGTAGTCTGCATTGAGGGCTGAGCGTTTTTAAGCCCCGTGAAAAAACCAACGCCGAGAGCGACTATCGCAAGCATGGCGAGGTACCTTCCGAAGGTTGAACGTACAGTGCGTGAAAGTGTTTTTGATACAAGTCTTGTCATAGGCGTCACCATTCAATTTCTTCAACGGGTTTTGAGGAGGCGTTGCATTCCACGGAAACGATCCGTCCGCTTTTTACGCGTATCACGCGGTCGGCCATTGCGCAGAGCGCTTTGTTGTGCGTGATGACGATTACGGTCATGCCCGTTTCGCGGCAGGTGTCCTGAAGGAGCTTCATAATTGTTTTTCCGGTAGTGTAATCAAGCGCGCCCGTCGGCTCGTCGCACAGCAGCAGCTTCGGGTTTTTGGCGAGAGCCCGCGCGATTGCGACGCGCTGCTGTTCTCCGCCGGAAAGCTGTGCCGGAAAATTGGAGGCGCGCGCTTTAAGCCCTGTTTTCTCAAGAACTGTCATCGGGTCTAAAGAATCGCTGCAAAGCTGGGCGGCGATCTCAACGTTTTCAAGCGCGGTAAGATTGGGGATAAGGTTGTAAAACTGGAAAACGAAGCCGACCTTATTTCGCCTGTAATCCGTAAGGCGGCGCTTATTGTATTTCGATATTTCTTCGCCGTCTACGGTAACTCTGCCGCCAGAAAGACTGTCCATTCCGCCTAGTATATTGAGCAGAGTTGTTTTGCCTGCGCCCGATTCACCCACTATAACGCATATCTCTCCCTGCGCTATGGTAAAGGAGGCTTCGTCTAACGCGGTCACGGTTATCTCGCCGCTGAGGTATTTTTTTGTCACTTTTTCAAAAGATATAAAGTTTTCATTCGGCATATTCAAGGGCGTCTCCTCGTCATAATGACATTCACTGCCGCGCTTGACAAGGGCGGCTTCTTTTGTTATTATTTTACCAACATTATGTCGGAAATTCAACAAACAGTATTTAATAATATGCCGTGTTTCCAATACAATATTGAGATGTGTCGGAAAAACAACAAATATTTTCAAAAAATTATATGAAGGAAGGTCCGGTGAATAGAATGCCTGAAAACAGACGGGTTAGAATGACCAAAAGCATGATGAAGGAGGCGCTGCTTGAGCTTCTTGAGAAGAAGCCGCTTGACAAAATTACTGTTAAGGACGTGTGCGAAAGCGCGGACGTGAACCGTTCGACTTTTTATTCTTATTATGAAAGCATAGAACAGCTGCTGCTTGAGATAGAGGACGACGCTCTGAATCAGCTGCCGATGTACCCGGATTCTTTTGAGGATTATTCAAATGAAAAGTTCCTTTCCGCTCTGGAGGAGTTTTTCGATTATGTGCGGGAGAATGAAAGGCTTTTCAGAATTCTTATCGTCCAGCGCGACAGCAGCAGCTTCAACAACCGGCTTGTGAATACGGTTATGGAGAAGTACAGAAGTCCGATCAAGGCGGACGGCCTTGTCGCGAGGTATGCCTATGTGTACTGTGTTAGCGGGGTTATCGGTATACTTAAAGAGTGGCTGAACGGAAATTTTCCTATAAGCACGAGAGATTTCGCGCAGACTGTACTTCAGATGTCCATGAAAGCGACTTCGTGAGAGAACAGGCGGAAATAGCGGATATACAATAATTACACCTTAAAACTCTAAAAATTACTGTTTATAATGGGCGTGACAAATATTATTATAATATTTGCAATAATATTATCATATGAAAAGGAGAAATGAAATGAGAAACAGAAAATCACGTTTTATTGCGCTGCTTCTTGTACTTGCAATGTCGGCGCTCGCGTTTTCTGCGTGCGGCAAGAGCACGTCGTCGTCAACTTCCGACACGGGAACCAAGGCTACCGAGAAGCCCGCTTCGGATGAGACTACGGCTGCCGGCGGAAACGAAGAGACGACTCCGGGCGGAGACGACAAGCCTTCGGGAAATCTTGCCGATATGACCGCGCTTGAAGTCAGCAAGCTTATGGGTAACGGTATCAACCTCGGTAATACCATGGAGTCCGGAAGCAGGGATAAGCTTGGAACAGAGGCTGCGATAAAGCTTTACGAGACCAACTGGGGACAGCCTGTAACAACGGCTGATATGATCAAAGGAATGAAGGCGGCAGGATTTGACACGCTCAGAGTACCTATCGCGTGGACCTGTGCCATCAACTATGACAAGGATGACTATACCATCAGAAAAGAGTTTATGGACAGAATCGACGAGATCGTCAACTATGCTCTCGACGCGGATATGTTCGTGGTTATCAACGACCATTGGGACAATCAGTGGTGGGGACGTTTCGGCGACGAGGACGAAGCTGTACGCGAGGGTGCGATGAAGCTTTACACGGAGATGTGGAAGCAGATAGCCGAGCATTTTGCGGATTATGACGAGCGTCTTATATTCGAGTCTGCTAACGAGGAGCTTGGAGACCGTCTTAACGATAACTGGGAGAATACTTCCGCAAGCCAGCAGTCCGGAGTTCTTACAAAGGACGAGTGCTATGAGACCGTAAACAAGATAAATCAGACGTTTGTTGACATTGTGAGAGCAGCCGGCGGAAAGAACGATCACCGTTTCCTTCTTATCGCGGGTTACAACACCAATATCGACGCTACCTGCGACGATAAGTTCAAGATGCCCGACGACAGCGCAAAGAGCAAGCTTCTTGTTTCCGTACATTACTATGATCCTTCGGGTTACTGCCTTGACAACGGCTCAGGTTCATGGGGAATGAAGACGCATTATCAGGACATGAACACTACTCTTAAGAAGATGACCAAATTCACAGAGGCAGGCTACGGAGTAATTATCGGCGAGTGGGGAGTGCTTCACGGAGCTGATGAAATTGCCGAAGGTCTCAGAGAGGGTACTCTGCCTTATATGGAGAACTTCCTTGACAACTGCGATCTTTACGGATATGTTCCTCTTCTTTGGGACTGCAACGGTGCGTACGGCAAGGATGTATGCGCTGTAAGAGATAAGGATATGGCTAAGATATTCACCGCTCACAGCTATGCGGTTATCAGCGAGTATGACGAGGCTGAGTACGCCGCCAAGGTTGAAAAGGACATAAAGGCGGCAGAAGAGGCAGCTCCCGAATATGTCGTTGAGGACGGAACCGCATGGATCATGTACAATTCAAGCGATTGGGGAGTCGTATATTCTGTAGGCGACAAGCATCCTGCCGATATGACCGGCGGAGTTGTGGCTGAAGAGCCTATCGTCACCGAGGCGGGTACATATACTGTAAGCCTTGACTTTACCGGAACGGACGCAGGCTTTGCAAACAGCACCGCGTTTGCCGCAATCGGTATTTACAAGGGCGAGGAGCTTAATCCCGGATATGTTATCAATATCAAGGAAGTAGTTGTGAACGGACAGCCGTATGAGCTTAAGGGAACACCCTATACGGCGTCGGACGACAAGTTCACGACGAGAGTAAACCTTTACAACGGATGGATCCCCTATGATGAGAGCACAGGATTTATTTCCAGCGTTCCTGAAGAGGCGCGCGCCGATTCGGGCGTTAAGCTTGAGGAATGCTCGGCTGTTGTGGTTGATCCTGCAACGCTTGGCGCAAAGGTTGAGACCATTTCAGTAACGTTTGAGTACGGTCCTGCAAAATAATAACAGTATAATAAGAATTGTAATAACCTCAGAGAGGGCGGGCACCGCGGTGTCCGCTTTTTCTTTGATTTTAAGAAAAACAGCCAAAGCGATATGGGAGATATTTGTTTTAACAAAATATGGAAGATATAAAATTATCTTTTCTTTATTCTGAAAGTATGTTATATATAAAAACAAAACGACTTATTTTTGAAAGGATAAAGCTGTGAAGCACAAAAGCACGGGTACTCTTATCAGAAAGCTTAAGGAAGCCAGAGGCTTTGAAAGTTTTTGCATTGAAAACGCGGAGGAACTTGCGGAAGCGGATTTCTGCGCTTATCTGGAAAAGCTGTGCAGAGAAAAACGCAAGGAGGCGGGAAGGGTGATAAGCGCTTCCGATATTGACCGAACTTACGGATATCAGATATTTAACGGTACAAGAAGGCCGTCGCGGGACAAGGCGATACAGCTGGCTTTTGGTTTCGGGCTGGATGTTGAGGAAACGCAGGGGCTTCTCAGGGCGGCGGACAAAAGCGTTCTTTATCCGAGAATAAAGAGGGACGCAGCAATTATTTTTGCCATTTCCAGAAAAATGAGTCTGACGGAAACGCAGATTTTTCCGATGTCACTGGGAATGAGTATTATCGGGGAGTGATATATGACGGATATTGACCTTAAAGAACAATTTTTAAACGTATATAAAGGGGAGTATCCGGAGGGACTTACCGACAGCTATGAGCTGATTGAATGTATCGGGTCAGGCGAGCAGGAGGAAACGTTTCTCGCTCGCGAAAAGGGAAGCGGACGCAGGGTGGCGGTAAAATGCTACATGAAGGGACACCCGTTTTTTGCCGACAGCGAGCCTTTGCAGATAAAGGAACTTAGTTTTTCGGGAATTCCCGCGTTTATAACTGAATTTAAGGACGATACAATGCGCTGCGTGGTTCGTGAGTACATAGAAGGCGATAATCTTGAATCCAGGAGAGGAATGCTGTCAGAACGGCAGGTATGCAGGACAGGAATACAGCTATGCGAAATTCTTGATTATCTTCACAGCCGGAAGCCGCCCGTCATACACAGAGACATTAAACCGCAGAATGTGATCGTGCGGCCGGACGGCAGGATAGCGCTGATAGATTTCGGAATTTCGAGGTGTTATAGCGACGGGAGTACAAGTGATACGGTGTACGGCGGAACATATGGGTTCGCACCTCCGGAGCAGTACGGATTCGCCCAGACAGACTGCCGCTCCGATATATATTCTCTGGGAATCCTTTTGACATGGCTGTACTGCGGCAGCCCGGAGCCCATCAAAAAGCCGGGTTCCGATTTTGAGAAAATTCTTGCAAGAAGTACGGCTTTCACGCCAAAAAGCCGTTATTGCAGCGCTATAAGCCTCAAAAAAAAGCTGGAGAAATATTGCTGCTCGGAGCGGAGGTGGAAGAAGGCTTTCTTTGCCGCCGCATCCTCTATGGCTGTGCTTGCCGCGGCTTCGGCGGTTATGGGCGTATTGCTGTGGAGAAGCCTGAAGCTAAACGCGGGGCGTACGGTTGATAAAATCGTTTCTGAGGACGGGGTGACGAGAGCGGCAGCAACCAAAGAAGAGCATAATACAAATGTAGCAGACAGATCGCTTACCGGAAGTATTTCCGGAAGCTGCGGGGATAACGCTTCCTATGTGCTGGACTTTGATACTGATACGCTTACCATATCGGGGGAAGGAGTAACATACTGCTATTATAGAGACGACTTGATAAATTTTTATGATGACTCTAATTACCGCAACGAAAGAGCGCCGTGGTACAAATATACGGGAGAGTTCAGCAGGCTTGTTGTTGAGGAGGGAATAACGGAGCTGGCACACAGCAGTTTCTTCGGCTGCCGCGGACTGAAAGAGATTGAGCTTAAGGGTACAAAACGCATAGGTACGAATTGCTTCGGAAACTGCGGACTGACTGAGATAATTCTGCATGAGGGCGTTGAGAACACTCAGGCGTGGGCGTTTGCGGATAACGCCATGCTTGAGTCCGTGGAATTTCCGGAGTCGCTGGCAACCTTAGGCAACGCGGCATTCGCGAGATGCACTTTATTGGAAAAAATGGTCTTTCGCGGACCTACGGCGATTCTGACGATACCGGGAAACGCGCAGAGCGTGCTTGCGGACGACTCCGGCAGCGGTGCGCCGTCCGATACGGTGTTTTACTGTCTTCCGTATGGAGGGGTCATACTGCACGCGAAGGAATTCGGTATACCCTATATAGTTATCGACGAATAACGAGCGCTGGGCGCGGCGGATATTTGCCGCAGACAGGGTTGGCGCTGAAACATATGATCATAAAGCGGAAAAAGGAAATCCGCGGCTGCAAGTTGTGTGCAGTCTGCATTCCTTTTATCCGCTTTTTTTTGATACAATTATAAAATAACGGGCAGCTTTGCGGTCCGGTCGGCAATACGATAATATCACGGAAAGAGGGAAAAAATGAAGCAGTGCAGCAACGGTCATATTTTTGACGAAACAAGATACAATGAGTGTCCTTACTGCAAAAACGACGGCAGTATAGGCTCGCGGCCGCTGGACGGTCAGGGCGAGGGCGCGTTTCCTAAGACGATGCCATTGACGCAGCCGGAGGTATCCGAAGGTCCTGCGCATAACGCGGAGCCTAAGGCAAAAAAGGAAATGGGAGTTACGGTGGCGCTAAATGTAACGGACAGCGGAATCAATCCCGTGCGCGGCTGGCTCGCGGTCATCGAGGGCGATAAAAAGGGCCTGTCCTTTGTCATTCACAGCGAAAAAAACTCCGTAGGCAGAGGAAGTATATTTGACATTAACTTGTCTTTTGACAAATCCTCGTCCAAGGACGGAGACGCGTTTATTTCTTACGATTCCCGCAAGCGCAGGTTCTATATATCTCCGTCGGCGGGCAAAAATAACGTTTACCATAATGACGGGATACTTTTGCAGCCGGAGGAGATAAAGGATTACGACATACTGGAGATTGGAGGAACAAAGTTCGTTTTCAGGAGTCTGTGCAACGAGCAGTTTACATATTGATATGACGGAATTCGGGATAAATATGACAATTTACGGCTCCGGGATAAGAAGGGTGCTTATAGGAAATGCCCAGAATATGGGCGCTCGCCCATATCAGGAGGACAGCTTCGGATTTACGGAGCTTAGCGATTCCGTGGCCGACGGGAAGGGCTTTATGGCGATCGTGGCGGATGGAATGGGCGGACTTACCGACAGCGGACAGATAAGCTCGTACGCGGTGGATTTTCTGATAGAGAGATTCAAGGGGTACGACAGTTCGTTTTCCGCGGATATGTGGCTTGACGAGACGGTGCGGTCGCTGAATTATTCCGCGTCGGCGATGAAAACCGGAGGAGGCTCCACACTTGCGGCGGTGCTTTGCAGCAGGAAAGGGATTTACTGGTGCTGCGTAGGAGACAGCCGTATTTATCTTCTGCGGAGGGGTATGCTTTATATGCTTTCTGAGGACGGGGATTATTTTACCGAGCTTCTGAACGGGGTACTGCGAGAGGAGATTTCCTATGCGGAGGCAGAGGAGGACGACAGAAAAACAGCGCTTACTTCATATATCGGAAGCGGTAAGGAAATTGAGCCGGAGATAAACAAAAGACCGCTGCTTCCTGAGGCCGGCGACACTCTGCTGATATGCAGCGACGGAGTGTATAACGCGCTTGAGGAGCGGGAGCTTGCGGAGATACTTAAGGAAGCTCCGGGACGTGCGGCTGCCGGGATAGAAAGATCGGTGCTTGAAATGAGCTTCTCAAATCAGGACAATTTCACGGCGGTTATTTTGAAATATGAGTAGTCGGTATCGGGAATAAATAATGGAAGGACAAAGAATATGGGTAATTCGGGCGGTTTTGGTTTAGTATTTCTTTTGGTGTTTTTTTTGGTACTGCTGGTTGGAGGAGGCATTGCGGCTTTTTTGATAATTTATCTGAAGCGCAGTAAAAGCGACAGCAACGGAGGAAGCGGAAGCGCCATTATAAAAGGCGTGAGCGGCGCTATGAACGGAAGGAGTTATCAGGTAAGGGACCTTATCACGATAGGGCGCAACAGAGACGTATGTCAGATCTGTTATCCGGTGAATACTCACGGAATATCCGGCGTTCACTGTCAGATTCAGAGACAGGGAAAAATTTATCTGATAATCGACAAGGAATCCAGCTACGGGACATATATCGGGAACGGAGAAAGGCTAACGCCTAATGTGCCGCGTCAGCTCGCAAACGGGGACTTCTTCTATCTTGCCGACAGAGAGCAGCTTTTCCAGATAAGGTACTGAGGAACGGATAATGAACATTGATTCTTACAGCTATACAAATTGCGGAAAATACGAAATAAATGAGGACAGCGTGCTTTGCTGCGGCAATATATTCGCGGTTGCCGACGGTCTTGGTGGTTTAGAGGGAGGAGAAAACGCTTCGGCCTGCGCCGTGGAATATTTAAGAAGCAATTATTCCGGCTGTTCCGACGCGGAGATAGGCGCGCTTATAGAGGGGGCAAATAAAGCTGTGTTCAGGCTTGGCGGCGGCGCCTGCACCACGATAGCGGCTGCGTTTGCGGACGGAGAGACCTTCAGGTTTACCAATGTCGGAGACAGCAGGGTGTATTATTTCCGCAGAGGAAAGCTTCTTATGCGCACCAAGGATCATTCGGTCTGTCAGGCGGCTGTGGAGACCGGGACGATGTCCGAGGAGGATATCCGGGAAAGCGACGACCGCTCGAAGCTTCTGAAAGTTCTTGGCAAGAGCGGCGAAATAAAGAGCGGAAGGCTGCTTGGACCGGAGAGCGTCAGCGACGGAGACGCTTTTGTAATATGTAGCGACGGTTTTTGGGAGTATGTCTACGAAACTGAAATGGAAATAGACCTGCTTAAATCGGACAGCGCAAGACAGTGGGCTGAATATATGCTGCGAAGGCATTTGAAGCGTTCGCGCTGCGAGGGCGATAATTTTTCCGTGATCTGCGGGATCATTCATTCGGAAAAAGCGCCGGAGGAAGACAGCGTGAAAAACGAAGCTCCCGCAGAGCGCAAGTCAGCTCTTCTTCCGATAATTGCCGCAGGAGCTTTTCTTATCGCGGCGGTTCTTGTTTTCGCATATCTTACAGGCAGAGCGGACAGACACGGCGGGAATGCTGGTACGGAGCAAACAATGACGGCAGACGAAAGCGGCGGCGGATCCGAGGAAGGCACAGACGAGACGGAGAAAAGCACAGGGACGGAGGAGGATACCGGAGGGACGGAAGAAGAAAACACCATGGAATCCGTTACGGTGGAATCGCCGGTTCTTTTGCTGAAATAAAATGACGGGCGGATCGATCAGGGAATCCAATATACTAAGAGGGAGAATCAGGAAATGATAATGCTTGACGGCAGACAGCTTTGCGAGAGCTGCTTTACAAATATAGCAGGGGAACCGTGTCCGGCGTGCGGCTTTAATAAAGCCGTTTATACGGCGAAACCGGGCGTAATGCCCGTAGGAAGCATACTTACAGGCAAGTATGTAATCGGTCAGGTAATTGGACAGGGCGGTTTCGGAATCACCTATCGCGCCTATGACATAAAACGCGAGCAAATAATTGCGATCAAGGAATATTATCCGTCCAGCCTTGCGGCAAGACTGGACGACAGACTCACCGTGGCGGTGACAAGCGAGGAAAACGGCGAGATATTCCGAAACGGGATAGAGAAATTCTATGATGAGGCAAGGCTTGTATCCCGTTTTAACGGAAATCCCAATATCGTAAGCGTATATGAGTTTTTTTATGAGAATAACACGGCGTATTTTGCCATGGAATTTCTTGAGGGAATAACACTGAAATCTTATGTGGGAGAAAAAGGCGTACTTTCACCGTCGCAGGCGCTTTATATTTTCTACGAGGTCTCAAACGCGCTTATGATAGCTCACAGCGCAAATATACTGCACAGGGATATTTCTCCCGATAACATTATGCTGTGCAGGGACGGCGGCGTTAAGCTTATTGATTTCGGCGCGGCGCGTCAGGTGCTTGCCGATAATCCCAAGAGCATGTCCGTCATACTGAAGGAAGGCTTCGCGCCTCTGGAGCAGTATCAGAAAAGAGGAAAACAGGGACCGTGGACGGATATTTATTCTCTGGGGGCGACCGTGTATTACTCGCTCACAAAGGATTTTCTGGACGATCCCATGACAAGGCTTGAGGACGACAGTGATTTTGAGCTAAATAAATATGAAATAGAGGCGCAGCTATGGAATGTTATTCAAAAATGCTGCAGGCTTAAAATCACGGACAGAATCCAAAATGCTTTTGAGCTTAAAGAAGGGTTAAATGAAATAAAATATAAGCCCTCGCCCGTAACGGCGGATATTCCGGCGGTTCCCAAGGACGCGTCCTCCGGCTCCGGCGTGAACGCGGCAAATCCTGCGGGTGGGAATACGCTTAACGGCAATACGGCAAATTATGCGGGAGGAAACAGCATATCTAACGGGAACGCGGCGGACGGAAGCGTTCAGGGCATTAATGTCGGGTATGAGCTGTATAATACGGAGGACACGAGCGGTACAAAAAAGCGTTTTAAGTACAAGGGGCTGATTATTGCGGGCGGAGCCTTTTTGGGCGTTATATTGGTTGTTGTTGTGATAGTTGCGGCGGTAAGCAGCTCTAAACGGAACAATACATATGATCCGAACGATCCTTATCTGCCCGTGATTGAAAACCCTACGGAGAAGCCCACAGAGAAGCCTGTGGAAAAACCAACGGAGAAGGTCGGTAAAATAACGATAGGAAAGTACACATACGAATCCGATATAGAGCAGATAGATCTTACGGGAAAAGGACTTACAAATTACGATATTAAGAACCTGTCCCAGTTTAAAAATCTCAAAATAATTATTCTGAACGATAACAATATAAGCGATTTATCGGTGCTTAATAAAATGCCGCAGGTTGAGGGAGTCTGGTTCAATAACAACAAGGTGAGCGATATTTCGTTTGTCAGGGGCATGAAAAATCTTAAATATCTGTCCTTTACGGGCAACATCGTATACGATCTGTCGCCGCTTGAGGGAACAAGCAAGCTGGAATCCTTTTGGGCTGACGACAACAGGATAAAAGACCTTTCCCCGCTCAAGGAAAATAAGAATATGCTTGAAATCGGAATACACCGCAATCCCATAGGAGGCGACATATCGGCTCTTTCAGCCATGACGGAGCTGACATGGCTTTCCGCGGAGGGATGCGGGATAACGGATCTGTATCCTCTCAGAAGATGCAAAAGCCTTCAGTATATTTATATTTCCAATAACAGTATTGAAAGCGTGGCGCCGTTTAAAAACTGTACGGGGATCATAGATCTTTTTGTCAGCAATAATACGCCGAAGGATAAGGAGGGCTTTATAAATTCCTTTGCCGGGATCACGATTGCGGCTGACGGAAAAATTGATATTTCAGTGGAGACGGGCATAGACGGTTACATATTTCCCAGTAAAGATGATGCCATAGAATGGCACAAAATAATATTAGATGGAAACGGTACGCTTTATTATACACATTATAACTGATGTCGGCAGAGAATGCAGGATGTAAATAAAACGGAGGTATCACGATGCTGAATATCAACGGGAAAAAATTATGCGGTAATTGTTTTAATCCCATAAAAAACGAGCCCTGTCCTTATTGCGGCTATAAAAAGAGCGCTTACAGACCGGAGCCGGGAGCGCTGCCCGTCGAATCGGTCCTCATGGGACGTTACAGCGTAGGGGAAGTGCTGGGAAAGGGAGGCTTCGGCGTTACCTACAAGGCATATGATATCAGGAACGACAGGATAGTGGCGGTCAAGGAGTATTATCCCAACGGGCTGGTTCACAGGGACACGGGAACGACGCAGATATCCGTGAGCAGCAGCCGGTACGAGGAGAATTTCAGGTCCGGCGCGGATAAATTTTATGACGAGGCAAAAATGGTAGCGCGCTTCAACGGCAATCCGAATATAGTGAACGTGTACGAGTTTTTCTATGAAAACAGTACGGTCTACTATTCGATGGAGTTTCTTGACGGAGTGGACCTTAAGCATTATGTAAAGAGTCAGGGCGGACGTATTCCGCAGGAGAACGCGCTTTATATAATGAATGTAATAACGGACGCGCTGCTCATAGCCCACAGTATGAATGTGCTTCACCGTGATATTTCTCCCGACAATATTTTTGTGACGAAAGACGGCGGAATAAAGCTGATAGACTTCGGGGCGGCGCGTCAGGTGCTCGCGGAGCAGTCAAAAAGCCTTTCCGTCATTTTAAAACAGGGCTTCGCTCCTCTTGAGCAGTACCAGCGCCGCGGAAAGCAGGGACCGTGGACAGACATATACGCGCTGGGAGCGACAGTTTTCTATATACTGACGGGGAAGCTTCCGGACGAGGCGACCGAGAGGCTCGACTATCCCGACATAGGAAAAGCTTCTGATTACGGTGTGGACGAAGGCTTCTGGGAAATCATACAAAAATGTATGGAGATCCGTATTGCCGACAGGTACCAGAGCGTTCATCAGCTTAAAGAGGCGCTTAACGGACTGGAGATCAAGCCTGCTCCCATTGTAAATGACGGAGGCCGTACCGCAGATATTTGCGCGGCGGAGCCTGCCCCGGCTGGGCGGGAGAATACTGCCGTAAGTACGTCCGCCGCCGGCACGGTGTCGGAGGAGTTGGAAAATCAGAATGCTGCCGGGCGAAAAAAGAGGGGCGGGCTGCTTCTTTTCCTGCGCTCATCAAAGGGGAAGATAATAACCGGGGCGGCGGTAGTAGTGCTGGTTCTTGGAGCCGTTCTCGGTGCGGTGCTTGCCAAAGCGGCAAAACAAAGAACGGTCGGAAGCGGTGACATAAAACGGGAAACGGCGGCGTTTGTCGCCGACAATGACACGACGGCAGAGTCCGAAAACAGCGAAAATGATGCCACAGGAGAGGCGCAGATACAGCCTAGGCCCGATCCTGACGATTCCGGAGAGGATAGGACTACGGAACGAGGACAGGAGAGCGGGGACAGTACAAGACCTTATGAAAGCGGAGATACGCCGCAATCCTCCGCAGAGGAGCGTACGGAGGCTCCGGCACAGAAGCCGACCGAAAAGCCTGTCGAGAGTTCGCCGGAAAAACCCGCCGAGAAACCGACTGAAAAACCGACCGAAAAAGCGACGCAGAAGCCGACCGAGAAACCGGCACAGAAGCCGACCGAGGCGCCTAAACCGACTGCGCCCGTATATTCCGGTCCGGATCCGGTGGTTAAAAGCTGCGGAGGGAGTATGGTGGAATCGCTACGCGGTCTGAGGTCCTTTACGACTAATTATCCGGATCATCTGACGGTCACTGCCGACGGACGTCAGATAAGCCTGTCCCTTCTTACAAGAGCCGATTATACCGACGACGGGAGCGAATATCCGTATAAATATACGGTCAATTTTGATTCTATCGGAGCGGACAGCTGCACTGTAAGAGTCTCCTTGCCAGACGGCCGCGCGGACGAGATAACGCTTACAAAGCCGACTACCTCTCCCTCCGGCGGAGTCAGTATGCAGACCTCCGGCAAAAATCTGATAATAACGTCGGACGACTTTGACGGCGTTACGGTGAAGGTGGACGGAAACGTAATAAGCCATGACAAATTCACGAGCACCGCTCCGGGGGAATATACGCTTGATTTCGGCCAGTTCGGGACCGGAACGCATACATATAATATAAATTACAAAAGCAATAATCTGTCCGGCAGCATTACCGTTTAAGACTTTGCTCAGGCGGCGGACGGGATATTTTATAAAACGGAGGTAAAAACAAATGAAAAATAAAAAAATAATTCTAAGCATATGCGCTGCGGTTATGGTCGCGTATACACTTGTAATGCTGCTTGTGGTTTACCGCGGGGACAAAGCTCCCAAGAATTACACGGAGGCGAAGGACGGAGTCGTGTGGGTCGTGTCGCAGTACGGCGAGTATTACAGCGCGGGATCAGGCTTTGCGATAGGAGAAGCGGGGAAGCCCATACAGTATATAGTTACGAATTATCATGTCGTGTTTAATTCGGACACAGGGAGAAAGGCGGACAGCGTAAACGTATTTTTTTCCGCCGCGGCAAACAGGTATATGAGCGCTCAGATATATTCTTACAGCGCGGATAAGGATCTTGCGGTATTGAAGCTGCCGGAGCCGACCACGGAAAGGAAGGCGCTTAAGCTGCGCAAAATGAAGGATACGGATACCAGCGCGACATACTATGCGTTAGGCTATCCCGCCATTGCCGACGTGGGCGTTGATTATACCAAGTATGACGTCAGCGATATTGTCACGACGAGCGGAATAATATCTAGACAGTCCACAGTCGGAGAGGTTGAGGCTTATCTGCTTGATATAGACATCAACCACGGCAATTCGGGAGGCCCGCTTGTAAGCGCAAAGGGCGAGGTTGTGGGGATAAACACGTTTTCAATGAACAGCAGCGACGGAACCGCTAATTACGCCGTGTGCATCGACGAGCTTCTGAGGATAGTGGAACCTGAATATGTGGATTATATGGTCGTGGGAGACATAAATAAAAGAGGCGTAATAGTCATAGCGCTCACCATAGCGGTCGACGCCGCGATCGTAGCATTCGCCCTTG
Source organism: uncultured Butyrivibrio sp. (assembly GCA_910577605.1). GTDB lineage: Bacteria > Bacillota > Clostridia > Lachnospirales > Lachnospiraceae > Eshraghiella. The sequence continues at coordinate 743 of CAJTON010000044.1, read as the reverse complement.
CCGTCGCGCTGGGTAAAAGAGGGGCTAAGGCTGCCGCCGCAGGAGGGGGCTATGCGACGCAAATCTCAAATATCGGATATACGGTCGCCGCCGGAGACCCCGCGATAGTTATAAAGGGTATTTCAGGCTCGTACAGGGGAGAGGAGTTTGAGCTTCAAGGTTGTTTTTCCTGTGGACGCTCAGGGAGTATCCGGCTGCCATTGCAGACTTTCGTTAAGGGGCAATAAGGTCTATATAAGGGATATTGGTTCAAGCTACGGAACATTTATTAATGATACCGTCAGAGCGGACAAGAATACGGATATGGAAATACGCGTCGGAGATACCTTCAGTCTTGGAAGCGAAAAGGAGAAATTTCTGATCGGATTAAAAGGCTAGAAGATTAAAAAACGGCCGTCCGGATATAGCTGTTATTATAACGGCGGGAGGG
>CAJTON010000044.1:0-279 GCA_910577605.1 uncultured Butyrivibrio sp. | reverse complement strand
ACCGATAAGGGAGGTCGTAAAAACAACGAGGATTCTGTCGGCATATCGGACGGCGCGTACGTCGTCGCCGACGGGCTTGGGGGACACGACTGCGGAGAGAAAGCGTCGGCAATGGCGGTAGATTATATTTTATGTAATTATTCGGGATTAGCTCACATTGACAATAACGTTATGCAAAATATAATCTGCCGCATCAATAGACATATATGGAATGAAAAGCAGAAGGACCGTAAGTGCGGAAATATGGCGACGACCGTTGCGGCGGCGTTTGTGTCGGGG
>CAJTON010000043.1 GCA_910577605.1 uncultured Butyrivibrio sp. | reverse complement strand
GGGAATTTATGTCGATAATCAACAGGCAGGTGCAGGAGCATCCGATACTTGTTGACAAATATCTTATGGGAAAAGAAATAGAGGTCGACGCGGTGTGTGACGGCGAGGATATCCTTATTCCCGGCATAATGGAGCACATTGAGAGAGCGGGAATTCATTCCGGCGACAGTATATCGGTCTATCCGGCGCAGAGCCTTTCTCCGAAGATCATAGATATGCTTGAGGATTACACGGCAAAGCTCGCGAGATCGCTCCATGTAAGAGGTCTTATAAATATACAGTTTATCGTGTACAATGATCAGGTGTATGTTATCGAGGTCAATCCCCGCTCGTCAAGAACGGTTCCGTATATCAGCAAGGTGACCGGTATACCTATCGTAAAGCTTGCTACGCAGGTTATTATCGGCAACACGATAAAAGGTCTCGGCTACACGCCGGGTCTTCAGAAGAAAGCAGATTATATCGCTATAAAGATGCCCGTATTTTCCTTTGAAAAAATAAGGGGCGCGGACATAAGCCTCGGACCGGAGATGAAGTCCACCGGCGAGTGTCTTGGCATAGCCAAGAGCTTCAACGAGGCGCTTTACAAGGCGTTTCTCGGCGCGGGAGTGAACCTTCCCAAGCATAAGCAGATGATAATGACCGTTAACGACAACGAGAAAAAGGACGCCGTTTCCGTTGCGAAAAGATTTGCCGCGCTCGGCTATACTATTTACGCGACATGGGGAACAGCGAAATATCTTCAGGACAACGGCGTGGACGCCGTAAGGGTAAATAAAGTGGAGCAGGAAGCGCCTACGCTTCTTGACCTTATTCTTGACCACAAGATAGACCTTGTAATAGACATACCTTCAAACGGCATCGAGAGGAGCCACGACGGATTCATTATAAGGCGGCACGCCATCGAAACGGGAGTAAACGTGCTGACCTCCATGGATACGGCGAACGCTCTGCTTGCGAGTCTTGAGAGCGCGGGGGAGCAGAAGCTTACTCCGATAGATATTGCTACGGTATAGTTTTTGACCCTCGGCGCGAAGCGCCGGGGGAGATTTTATAGGAGATATGACAGAATGAAGATTTTGGATAAAATTTCAAATATCATCGGAAACGCGTTTGAAAGCTGCGGATACGACCGTGTCTACGGAAAGGCGGGATTATCGAACCGCCCTGACCTTTGTCAGTTTCAGTGCAACGGAGCGATGGCTGCGGCAAAGAAGTACGGCAAGGCGCCGTTTATGATCGGCGATGAGATCGTGGAGAAATTGTCCGGCGATCCGGCGTTTAAAACCGTGGAATGCGTTAAGCCCGGCTTTATAAATATGGTAATGAGCGGGGAATTTATCGGAGATTATGTGCGAGAAATGGCGCGAAGCGATAAGTTCGGCTGTGAGTGCGGGGAGAAGGATGAGGTCGTTTTCCTTGATTACGGCGGCGCGAACGTCGCAAAGCCCCTGCATATAGGACATCTGCGCTCTGCCATTATAGGCGAGAGCGTCAAAAGAATCTGCGCGTTCGCGGGTTATAAGACGGTCGCCGACGTGCATCTTGGCGACTGGGGGCTTCAGATGGGGCTTATCATCATGGAGCTGAAAAACCGCAAGCCGGAGTTGCCTTATTTTGACGAAAAATATGAGGGAGAGTATCCTAATGAAGCGCCCTTTACCTTGGCGGAGCTTGACGAGATCTACCCTAGCGCGAGCGCAAAATCAAAAGAGGACGAGGAATTTAAAAAAGCGGCTCAGCAGGCGACCGTGCTTTTGCAGAACGGACACAGGGGATATACGGCTCTGTGGCGTCATATAATGGAGGTTTCGATTCCCGACCTTAAAAGAAATTACGATAATCTGAACGTGAGCTTCGACCTTTGGAAGGGCGAGAGCGACGCAAAGCTTTATATCGCGGATATGATCCGGGATATGGAGGACAAAGGGATCGCTCACGAAAGTCAGGGCGCGCTGGTGGTCGATATTACAGAAGAGGGCGACTCAAAAGAGCTTCCTCCATGTATCGTGCGCAAATCCGACGGCGCGGCGAACTACGAGACCTCGGACCTTGCGACGCTTATAGAGCGTGAAAGGGAGTATTCACCCAAGACGTATATATATCTTGCTGACAAAAGACAGGAACTGCATTATACGCAGTTTTTCAGGACGGCAAAAAAAGCGGGCATAGTGAGTCCGGAAACAGAGCTTAAATTCATTGGCTTCGGAACGATGAACGGCAGCGACGGAAAGCCGTTCAAAACCCGTCAGGGCGGCGTTCTGCGGCTTGAGTATCTTATAAAGGAAATAAACGATGCGGTATACGCGAAGATAATGGAAAACCGCACAGTAGACGAGACCGAGGCGAGGGATACCGCAAGGATAGTAGGTCTTGCCGCGCTTAAATACGGCGATCTGTCGAATCAGGCGGCGAAGGACTATGTTTTTGACATAGACCGATTCATCTCGTTTGAGGGCGATACGGGGCCTTATATTCTTTATACGATAGTGCGTATAAAATCAATACTTAAAAAATATGAGGCTGAGGGCGGGACTCTTGAGGGTATTGTGATAAACGATCCGGAAAGCGAGAGCGAGACCGCGCTGTTTCTTGAGCTTTCCAAGCTTTCCGAGACGCTTGAAAGCGCTTTTGCCGAAAAAGCGCCACATAAGCTATGCAAATTCGTGTATGATCTTTCCAACGCTTTTAATCGTTTTTACCATGATACAAAGATTCTCGGAGAGGAGAACGAGGAAAGGAAGAAGGGCTATATAGCTTTGCTGGTGCTTACAAAAGAAGTGCTTACGACCTGCACAGACCTGCTTGGAATCGAGGCTCCAGAAAGGATGTAGGACCGCCGCTTAAAGGCTCATAAGGTCAGAAAGCGTAATCCTGTGCACCGAGAAATCGGCGTCGGGCGAGTAGCTTGCGGCTGTCAGGTAGGTATCCGGCTCAAGAAAGCAGGTCATTAGATTGACGTTTTCGGCGGAGAGGTTTTTCATGTTGCGGAAGATCCCGTCACCGTTGAGCTTTAAAAGAGCCTCCTTTATCGTCCAGATACGGCAGAATTCCGTATCCGGCTCAGATGAGGCGCATATCCGTTCTATTTCGGAGGACGAACAGACCTTCATTGCGGAGCGCATATTAAAGCTTCTTACCTCCTGAATGTCAATTCCGACCGCGCCGCTGCCGAATATGCAGCAAGCCGCGCCGCTGCAGTGGCTTATGTTGAAATTTATATTGGGATAGTCTGAAAGATACGGTTTCCCGTTCTTCTCGATTGAGAAGTCCGGGAGACCGTTTTGTTTGTATATGTTGCGGAAACCGTACAGAAACGACAGATATGCCGAGGCGCAGGAAATTTTTCCGGCTTTGAAGCGGAAACGCAAAGCCTGTCTGCGTCTTGCGTCAGGCAGCTTTGATATGAGCATGGAAAGAATCTCGTCCGATATTTTGTCGTATTCTGTGAAAAGAAATATCATTTTGCGGCATCTCCGGTTACGGCGCAGCGCGGAGAAATCACCGCGACAGTACGCTGATAATTGTTTTTTTATAGGTGAGAAAGTTTTCCGACAGCAAAAGATCGGGATCGCGCACGTCGTTTTTGTCTATTACGATTTCTTCAATTATTCCGGCGGGCGCTCCGCCCAGAATATATATCCTGTCGGACAAAAGGATTGCCTCGTCTATGTCGTGAGTGATAAAAAGCGTTGAAAGCTTTATCCGCTTCATTATGTTCAGATACCAGTCGTGCATATTGCTCTTAGTTATCGCGTCAAGCGCCGAAAAAGGCTCGTCAAGCAGCGCTACCTCGTCCGAAAACATATATGTGCGCAGGAGGGCGGCGCGCTGACGCATACCGCCGGACAGCTGATTCGGATACTTGCGCTCCGTACCGGACAGTCCGAACTCCTCAAAATGCGCCATGACTCTGCGGCGCGCCTCAGATTTGCGTACTCCGCGCACCGTCAGCGGAAGAGCGACATTGTCAACGATAGTCTTGTAGGGCAGAAGCAGATCCTTCTGAAGCATATAGCTCAGGAAGCCGGACCTGCCGGTAATGTCGCCGCCGTTAAGCAGGACTCTTCCGGAATCAGGCACAATAAGTCCGGCTATCACGTTGAAAAGCGTGGATTTTCCGCTGCCGCTTATGCCTAAAAGCGACACAAGCTCGCCCTTGCGCAGTTCTATCGAAACGTCCTGTATTATCTTTTTATCGTCAAAGCTGACGGAAATATTCTCTGTTTTTAATAATGCCATTTTTTGTTACTCCAGTCAATACCGGGGGCTTTAATCGGGAAGATATTCGTTCGTAAAGCCGAAGCCCGATGGAATCTCGTATTCGCAGAGTTTATTCTCATACACCCATTTGTAGAAGGAATCCCATCTGTTTTTGTCGATAACGCCGAATTTCGCGGCGTCCGCTTTGTACTGAGACGCGAGCCATTTCTGGCTTGCAGTGCATATGTCGGCGTCAAGACCTTCGTTTGCGTCCACGAGTATCCGCGCGGCTTCGTCGGGATTTTCCATTGCGTATTCGTAGCCCTTGGATACCGCGGAGAGGAATTTCTTCGCAGTGTCCGGCTTGTTTTTGAGAAAATCGTTGTTGGCTATTATAACGGGACTGTAAAAATCAAGCTCGTCGGCATAGTCTTTGAAGTAGAAAAAGTTGGTGTCGATGTTCTTTTTTTCACAGGAGATCCCGTCCCACGCGTAGTAGATCCATACGGAGTCAACACCGCTTGAGAAGGCTGCGCCTATGTCCTCTACATAGGTAGAAATAAGCTTTATATCGTCATAGCTTCCGCCGTCGTTGGCAACGACCTTTTGTATGATCGCCTGCTCGATAGGAAGGTCCCATGTCGCGTAGCTGTGTCCGGGCATATCCTTTGGTGTAAGGATATTTTTGTCCTTGGGCGAAACGATCCCCGAAGTGTTGTGCTGAATTATCGCAGCGACTGCGGTTATCGGAAGTACGGCTTCTTCTTTTGCGGAAAAAGCAGGAACAAGGGTGTCCTGAAAGCTTACGCCGAAGTCGGCGGAGCCTGCGGCGACCGAAGCCTCCGCTCCGGCATCGGACGCTTCTACTATTTCAAGCTCGATTCCGAGCTCGGCGAACCAGCCCTTTTCCTGAGCTACATAAAGCCCGGTGTGATTGGTATTGGGCGACCAGTCGAGCATAAAGGTTATTTTTTCTTTCTTATCTCCTGAAGCGGAGGATTGCGAGGATTTGCCGCAGCCTGCAAAAAGGCATACGGAAACTAACGCCGCCAAAGCAAGCGGCAGAAATTTAATTTTGTTTTTTGACATGATAAGTATTTTAAATCCGTCTCAGCCTTTGGTCGAAGCGGATCTGTTTCTCCTTTCCCACGGCATTATAAGCCATTTTAAAATGATGACCGCCAGCATGAGCAGAAGGCTGATAAGCGATATGAAAATTATCAGCGAAAACATTCTGTCATAGGCGAAGGATTTGCGCAGGCGCGTCATAAATACTCCGAGCCCCGAACTGCCGCCGAGCCATTCCGAAATGACCGCGCCGACTATCGAGTAAGCTACCGATATTTTCAGCCCCGAAAAGAAGTATCCCAAAGAGTAGGGAAGCTTTATGTGGATAAAGCGTTTTACAGGTCCCGCGCCCATTGATTTCATCAGCCTGAGCGCGTCGGGGTCGGCGGCTTTAAAACCGTCCAGAAGTCCCACTGTTATAGGGAAAAAGGTGGTTATAACTATGAGGACGATCTTGGGCGTCGTGCCGAAGCCGAGCCAGAGCGTCAGAAGCGGAGCGATGGCGATGGAGGGTACGGTCTGCGACACTATCACAATGGGATAGAGCGCGTTGTAGAGCGGTTTCCATGCGTCCATAAGCACCGATATGACGAAGCTCGCCGCAATGCCGAGGGCAAGTCCGATTCCGGCTTCTCCGAGCGTTGTGGCGGCATTTTCCCACAGTATCTTCCAGTCGTTTGCAAAAGCTCTGCATACGGAAGCGGGCGACGGCATCATGTATGACGGCATCGCGCCGGAGCCGGAAAGCCAGTTCCAGAACAAAAGGATCGCGGCGACTGCTATGAACGGCGGCATTACGCGCGTGACCGCAGCGGTAAGCGCGGTTGTCTTGTTATTACTGATGGTGTTTGGTGACTTTTTCATCGATCGTCAGAACCTTCTCCTCGGGTGCGTATGTTATTTTTACATAGGAATAAACCTTGTCGCAGCCTGCCTTGACTGCTATGTACTGGCACTGCTTTACGATTTCCATAAGCTCCTCGTATTCGCCTTCTATGGACGTCTCGGAAGGACCTACATAATATTTGCAGCCCGTGCTTTTAATATAGTCGATAACCTCGTCTACTATACGCACGACCTCTGAGTCGTCGGTGACATTAGGAAGAATCTGGATTGCTACGTTTGCGTTCATTTTATGAACCTCCTTTAATTGATATTGATAAAATCAGGCGGGCTTTAAAGCGCCCCGCGCGTGAGTATTTTATCTCCGCGCAAAAAGAAAACTCCGGAAAAATCCGGAGCGGTGGGTTGTATAATCGTGTTATGAGAGCCTGTGAAATACTGCTCTTATAATAAAAAATATACATCCCTACGCCGGCATTACCCGGATCAGGTACTGAAGGTCATTGCCTTCAAGGGTCGAAACATTGTAGTGGTTTCCTCTCAGCCCGACTTATCGAGCCCCCCTAGCAAGAATCAGTGTATACTTAACCTTGACAAAAGTCAAGAGGTTTTAATTTTGTTGCTTTTATGCAAAATAAGGGGTATAATAATCAGTAAAGTTATTTTATGGAGGTAGTTTATGTCGGAGAGCGGATGCAGCGGCAACTGCGGAAGCTGTTCAAGCAAGGACAGCTGCGGAATAAGGAAGGAAGAGCTTAATAAATACAGTAAAATAGGAAAAGTTATAGGCATTGTGAGCGGCAAGGGCGGCGTAGGTAAATCCACCGTGACCTCGCTGCTGGCGAGAAAGCTTGCGGCTGCCGGATATAAAGTAGGAATAATGGACGCGGACCTTACAGGACCTTCGATACCGAGAATGTTCGGCGCCGGCGGCGAGCTTTACGGAACCGAGGAAATGGGAATGGAGCCTATGGAGTCGGCTGAGGGCATAAAGCTGATGTCGATGAATTTTCTCCTTGAAACGGAGGAGAGCACGGTGATACTCAGAGGTCCTGTGCTTGCGGGCGTTATAAAGCAGTTCTGGACGGACGTTCACTGGGGAGAGCTTGATTATCTTCTTATAGATATGCCTCCGGGAACGGGAGATATTCCGCTTACGATATATCAGTCGATACCTGTTGACGGTATCGTTATTGTGACGTCTCCGCAGGACCTTGTGCGAATGATCGTTATGAAGGCTTACAATATGGCGCAGAAAATGGATATACCGGTTCTCGGCGTCGTTGAGAATTACAGTTATTTCGAGTGCCCGGACTGCGGCAAAAGACATAAGATCTTCGGTGAGAGCGGAATTGACGCGCTGGTGTCGGAGCTTGGAATAAAGGTAGCGGCAAAGCTGCCTATTATACCGCAGTTAGCCGAGGCGGCTGACAAAGGCGCCGTGCCGGAGGCGGACATAGATTTTGACTTGAGCGTAATAACCGGGTGATCGGTGCAAAGGAGCGTGTATTTTGCAGAAAAAGGAAAAAGCTGGAATAATTATCTGGAGATTCATATATCCGGTACTGATTTTTTTTGGTGTTGAGATTCTTGTAGAATCCGTTTTTATGTACGGTCATATGTTCAGGCTTATCGGGACCGGAGAGTATTCGTTTTCGGATATGGACGCGATGACAAAGAGCCTGACGGATTATATCTACGGAGTAAGCGGATATATTTCCGTTATAAGGGCGGCTGTGCTCGTTCCGGTTTTCGCTCTTTTTATGAAGGCTGACGAGAAGCGGGATATGGCGTACGGACGCTATGTAAAATACGGACCTTATAAGAAGACGTGGCTTCTGATCCTTCCGGTAGTCGGCTTTATTGCGGCTGTGGGATTCAATCATATGGTGCCCATGCTGCTTGAGGCTTTGCAGAGCTTTATACATGTTCTCGGCAGATCGGTTTTCGGTACGGACTGGAACGTTGATTTTTTCGCGAAGTACAATGAGCTTTCAGGTATAATTTATTCAGGCCCGGTATGGGTAATGGTGCTTTCGATCGCGGTCGCGGCTCCGGTTTTGGAGGAGTTTCTATACAGAGGTCTTATTTTCAAAAGACTGAGGAATTATCTGAAACCGGTTCCAAGTATGCTGATTTCGGCGTTTGTATTCGGAATCATGCACGGAAACGCCGTTCAGTTCGTATATGCGTTCATACTCGGTATTTTTATGGCGTTTGTATATGAAAAATTCAAGACAATATGGGCGTCCGTGATTTTTCACGCGGGAGCGAATCTTACGTCGCTTGTAATAACGCTGCTGCTTCCTGAGGGCGGTTATACGATAACGCTTGGGGCATATATGCTTTTGATAGTGGCGGAGCTTGCCGTGGTATTTTTGCTTCTGAAACTGGTTGATGTCAAAGTTGACAGAAAACCGGCGGTTTCTCAGCAGAAGGAATTATAATGTAAAGATAGGGAGAGGGAAATTATGAGGAAATTGCTGTCTGTAACGGTACCGTGTTACAATTCACAGAGTTATATGAAAAAATGCATAGATTCTCTTCTTGTGGGAGGGGAGCGTATTGAAATAATAATTGTTGACGACGGCTCGACGGATGATACGGCGGCCATAGCCGACGATTACGCCGCGCGTTATCCGGAGATATGCAGGGCGATACATCAGGAAAACGGAGGTCACGGGGGGGCTGTAAATACAGGGCTCCGCAATGCCACCGGAGTGTTTTTCAAGGTGGTGGACAGCGACGACCGCGTGAATAAAGAGGCGTTTTTTAAGCTGCTTGAAATTATGAGCAAATCGGTTCTTGAAGGAAACAGACTTGACATGCTCATTTCAAATTACGTTTATGACAAGCAGGGCGTGAAGCACAAAAAGGTCATGCGCTACGCTACGGTGCTTCCGACCGATACATATTTTACATGGGACGACATAGGTCATTTCAGGCAGACCCAGTATATACTTATGCACTCTGTCATCTACCGCACCGAGCTTCTGCGGGAGAGCAAGCTTGAACTTCCAAGACACACTTTTTATGTGGATAACCTTTTCGTGTTTGAGCCTCTTCCGAATGTGAAGGTGATGTATTATGCCGATGTGAATTTTTACTGGTATTTTATCGGACGCGACGACCAGTCGGTGCACGAGGACGTTATGATACGCAGGATAGACCAGCAGCTGAGGGTCAACAATATGATGATAGACTGCTTTAACTCCGAGAGCATAGAGGAGCGGAAATGCCGTATATATATGAAGAATTATCTTATGATAATCATGACGGTCTCGTCCATTATGTGCATACTTTCGGATTCCGAGGAAAATCTTGTCAAAAAGCGCGAGCTTTGGGACAGCCTTAAGGAAAAAGAACCCTGGGCGTACCGTAAGATACGTTTTTCGATTCTTGGCGTGTGGATGAATTTTCCGGGAAAAGTCGGACGCAAAATATCTGTCTGCGGCTACCGGGTAACACAGAAAATTTTCGGGTTCAATTAATTTTTATACAAAATAGCTTGATTTTTTTTATTAAATGGGTTATTATCTACACGTTGCTAAAATAATGCTTTACTTGATATTATTACATATTATTTTAATTTAAGGACAGGGTTATAAAGGAGGATTTTTTTATGCCGAAAAAGACGACAGCAACAGAGGTTAAGGAAGCAGTGAAAAATACAGGAGTTAAAGCGGCTGAAACCGTTAAGGAAGCGGCTGACAAAGTAGCGGAAAAGGCGGCGGAGGTTAAGGAGGCGGCTAAGGCCGAGACCAAGAAGGTAGCGGAGAAAGCGGCTACGGCAAAGAAGGCTGTTAAGACGGCTGCCAAGAAGGTAACCGAGAAGAAGACCGAGCTTGCTCCGGAGGTATATGTACAGTTTCAGGGACGCGAGGCAACGGTTGACAGCGTGATAGCAAAAGCAACCGAGTTATATGTTGCTGACGGACACAGGGCTTCGTCCATCAAATCTCTTCAGGTTTATCTTAAGCCGGAGGAGTCGGCTGCATATTACGTTATCAATAAGAAGTATGCCGGAAGGGTAGAGCTTTTCTAATTTACAGTGTCAAGTGATACACGATTCCGCAAGGTCTGACGAAGGCTTTGCGGAATTTTTATGCACAGCCCCATGAGGAGGAAATATGCCGCTGAAGCGGCGCATGGGCGCGCGGCGAGCAGGGGAAGGCAAATTTTCTTCTACCCGGTTTATAACGGAATGACAAATAATTACATATAAAGTCGGGTAAGCCTTACTTTTTTATGTTAAATTGGAGTTACGGCAGGAGGCAGGAGCATGGAATGGGTAAGCGCCATAAACAAAGCGATCGGCTATATTGAGGAAAATATTACGGAGGATATTTCCGCTGAGGAGGTTGCGAGGCAGGTCAGCATATCGCCCTTTTATTTTCAGAAGGGCTTTAGTCTGCTATGCGGCTATACTGTGTCCGAATATATCCGTAACCGCAGGCTGGCGCTCGCCGCGCAGGAGCTTGCGGCGGATAAAGCAAAGGTGATTGATACGGCTTTGAAATACGGCTACGATTCGCCTGACAGCTTTGCCAAAGCGTTTGCGAGATTCCATGGGATCTCGCCTTCCATGGCGCAGAGAAGCGGTGTTTTTCTCAAAACCTTTGCGCCGCTGAAAATAAAATTATCATTGGAGGGCGGTTATATCATGGACTACAGATTGACCAGAAAAGACAGCTTCACGGTGATGGGAGTGTCAAAAAAATTTACCTATGAAAACGCAAAGGAGGCGATACCGCAGTTCTGGCGTGAGCATTACGAGAAAGGAAACGGCAAATATGTATGCGGCATGTTCGGAGTGAACATAGACGAAACGATGGGAAACAGCGAATTTGAATATTTGATTGCCGACGCTTACAATCCCGCAAAGGATATTCCCGACGGCTTTGTGACAATGACGATACCCGCATTCACATGGGCGGTCTTTCCGTGCAGGGGCGCGATGCCGGATGCTTTGCAGGACGTTAATAAGAAGATCTTCTCGGAATGGCTCCCGGCGCTTAAGGAATACGAATTTGCCGCAGGGTACAGCATCGAGATGTACGACGACGCAGGCAAATATCCCAAAGGGACAGCCGATGAAAATTATTACAGCGAGATATGGATTCCGGTGAAGAAGAAGTAAGTCAGAATGAAAGGGGCGCAGAGGCGCTCCTTTTTATTTTATGAATAAAACTCAAAACAATGGATAATATGATATAAAATACAACAAAATTTTTGATGTTGTTGACACATTTGCCAAAAGGAGATAGAATAAATTATGGAGGTGCGCGGAATGTTCACATATATAAAATTAAAAAATTTTATGTCGTTTAAGGACGTTATGTTTGATTTCAGAAACGGAAGCAAGGGCGCCAAGAAATTCATTTCTGTTTATGGGGAAAATGGAAGCGGAAAGTCTAATTTTGTAAACAGCATAGATTTTTTAAGAAGAAGTATAGATTCGTTTGAGATGCTTGTGGATTCTGAGAAAATTATGGAATTGATACATGAAAAAATGCTGCCTGAAAAGTTACATGATATGTTTTTGGATAATACGAATATCTTAAGGCTCAGCGATAAGTGCAGAATGGCGGAATGTGATGAAGAAACCGTTATGGAATTCGGATTTCGGGTCGGCGGACATGAGGGATACTATATTTTGAGCTTTGCCGAAAGGTTTGTATATGAAAAATTATATTATTTTACCGGAAAACAAAGCGGGACATTATATGAAATAAAGGACGATAACGGAATCCGCACGGCTTTTTCCGGCAAACTGTTCGGCAATAAAAAGGCGGAGGAAGAAATTTGTGACGAGATAGATAAATACTGGGGGAAGCATACACTTCTAAGTATTCTGAATAAGGAAAGAAACGAAAAAAACGAGCAGTATATTCAAAATAATTATCTTTCATATGTTTTTGATATTCTTGATATGTTGCAAAGTATGACGGTCCATTATAAAAAGAGTTCGTCTTCGGGAAGAGAGATAAACGCCGGAGTGCCGGATAATATACTCAGCAATTTGAGCGATGGGTATGTTTCAGCTTCAAACGAGGCGGTTTTAGACAGGACCGAAAGAATTCTGTGCGATTTTTTTACTCAGGCTTATGCGGATATAAAGGAAGTATTTTACGAAAAGAAATATGTAAAAAACATGGTTGCATATAAGCTTTGTGTAAAAAAAATGATAGGAGGTAAAATACGGACTATTGTTTTCAAAAATGAATCGGCCGGAACTCAGCATATACTCGAAATAATTCATTCACTGTTAGGCGTATTCTGCGGGGTGACTGTGGTTTATGACGAAATAGATGACGGAATACACGATCTGCTTTTGAAGAGCATTCTGGAATCTATGACATACGGCATTACGGGGCAATTAATTATTACCACGCATAATACGTATATGCTTGAAAGTATCGACATTAAGTCAGTTTATTTAATTACTGTGGATTATCAGGGAAATAAGGAGGTCAAATGTCTGGATAAGTATCCTCGGATTCAGGGAACAAATAATCCGAGAATCATGTATCTGAAAGGATTATTCGGAGGAGTACCGATAGTGGATTCCTTAGACTACGATTTAATTATAAATGAACTCAGGACGGTTGCATCGGATAAAGAAGGAGGAAAATAAGAGTGCCTTTTGAAGCGTTGAGATATACCAAGGGTGTTGTTATTGTACCCGGTAAATCGGAGTATAATTTGGTCAGGTATATATACACAAATCTTCACCTTCCGATAAAAATCATACGAGAGAATAGAGGCAGTATTCAAATCAATGGCTTAAAAAATTTTCTTGACAGGAGTCCTTTTTTGACCCCGAAAAAATTTGCCGAGGAATATTCTGTGGAATACGACAAAAAGACAAAAAAATTAAAGAAATTTAAGCTGTTTATAATCATGGATACGGATGACTGTTGTGAAACGGCGATGAATGCATACATATCAGGGGAATTATTTAATGGACATCCTTTAAATGAATATATTGTACCTATATATAACAGAACCAATCTGGAAGATGTTATGATGAGAGCCGGAATAATGGTAAAACGAATTGCAAATTCAGAAAAAGGAACATATTACAGTAAAATATTTCCGATAAATACAGGTCCTGTCAATGCTGACAGTATTAATCAGATAAGAACTTTTGCGGAAAAATTAAAGAAAGTAGAAGAAACAAATATGCTTGAATTAATTGAATATTGTTTTGAGCAACTTCCTGATGAAAGACTATGGAAATAATATATGCAACGGAGGTAACACTATGAAATCCACTGTCAGACTTACCCATTCGTCGGTTCTTTTTAAGGACGGCAAGCCTTTTGTGTCCGTGCTGTTCGAGGACGGGAATAAGAGCGCCGAGGGCAGGATACCGGACTGCACGATAACTATAAACAACGGCTTTTTAGAAAACGAGAAGGCGGAGTTTGAAGAGTATATGCGCGAGAATAAGACGGATATAATTGAAGCGGCGAAAAAAATAACCGGAATAATGCACTGGATGTCGGATTGACACTTGAAAGGTCGGACAACATTTGATATAGTGGTGGGAACGGCGCAGAAAATATAAGAATGTTGGACGGGTGATAAAATGTCGATCAAATCAAAATATATAGGGGACAGTCAGTTTTATAAGAAAACTTTAAGCGTTGCAGTTCCGATAATGATACAGAACGGAATCACCAATTTTGTCGGTCTTTTGGACAATATTATGGTCGGACGTGTAGGAACCGAGCAGATGTCGGGAATAGCCATTGTGAACCAGCTGCTGATAGTATTTAATCTGGCTATATTCGGGGCGATTTCGGGCGCAGGGATATTTACCGCGCAGTATTACGGGGCGGGAGACGACGAGGGGGTCCGGAACACTTTCCGCTTTAAAATGTATATATGCATCGGAATTACGGCTCTGGGAATACTGGCGCTGTCATTTTTCGGTGAAAATCTTATCAGGCTTTATCTTCATGGCGAAGGTAACGGCCTGTCGGTTGAGGACGCGCTCATATACGGCAAAAAATACCTCCGGATAATGCTTATAGGTATGATCCCGTTCGCCATAGAGCAGTCTTACAGCGGAACGTTGCGCGAATGCGGAGAGACTTCGGTTTCCATGAAGGCGGGTATCGCGGCGGTGGCTGTAAATCTTGGACTGAATTATGTGCTTATATTCGGCAAATTTGGATTTCCGGCGCTTGGAGTCGAGGGAGCGGCGATAGCGACTGTTATTTCAAGGTATGTACAGGCGGCGATCGTAATAATATGGACGCATACAAATAAAGAAAAAATGCCTTTTATCAAGGGAGCGTACAGAAAGCCGGCGGTTCCGGCGGCGCTTACCAAACAGATAGTAATGCGCGGCGCGCCTCTTATGCTGAACGAAGTGCTGTGGGCGGCGGGTATCGCGGCGCTGAATCAGTGCTATTCAATGCGCGGTCTTGACGCGGTCGCCGCCATAAATATATCTTCAACTATAACCAATCTTTTCAATGTCGTGTTCATTGCGTTCGGAGACGCGATTGCAATTGTCGTGGGACAGCTCCTCGGAGCGGAGAGATACGACGAGGCAAAGGATACGGACAGAAAGCTGATAACCTTTTCCGTGCTGCTGTGCGTCGGGATAGGCGCGCTGCTGGCGCTTCTTGCCCCGTTGTTTCCGAAGCTTTATAAAACAAATGACGGAGTAAGACAGCTTGCGGGGCAGGTCATGAGAATTTCAGCGGCGTTCATGCCTGCGTACGCGTTTATGCATGCGGCGTATTTTACGCTGCGCTCAGGCGGCAAAACGATCGTCACTTTTCTTTTCGACAGCGTGTTTCTGTGGGTGATCTCCGTTCCCGTCGCATTTGTGATAAGCAGATATACGGGAGTGCCGCTGTTACTTTTGTTTTTCAGCATACAGGCGCTTGACCTTATAAAATGCGCTGTCGGCTTTGTTCTTGTAAAAAAAGGCGTGTGGATAAATAAAATCGTGCGCACCTGACGGCAGGAGGATCGGAATGTTTCGTAACTGTAATCTTGAGGATATATCGGACGGCAGACTGTATGGCGTAAACGACATGGCAAGGCTCGGCTGCAACGGCTGCGAGGGGTGCCACGCCTGCTGTACGGATATGGGAAATTCCGTTGTGCTTGACCCGCTCGATGTGTTCAGGATAAGAACGAACAGCGGCGAGAGCATTGAAAGCCTGCTGCAAAACAAGCTTGAGCTTAATATGGCGGACGGCGTGATCCTCCCCAATATAAGAATGAGCGGCGCGGATGCCCGCTGTCCGTATCTTGACAAAGACGGACGCTGCTCGATACATGAATACAGACCGGGTATGTGCAGGCTGTTTCCGCTCGGAAGATACTATGAAAACGGGGATTACCGTTATTTTTTACAGAAGGACCAGTGCAAAAAGGCAAACCGCGTCAAGGTCAGGATAAGCAGGTGGCTTGACATACCGGATTATCCGGAATACAGGGAATATGTGCTGAAATGGCATTACCTCCTGCTCGATGTTTCAGAGAAGGTGAAAATACTTTCCGAGGCTGACGCAAAGCAGCTTGAGCTTATGCTTATAAATATGTTCTATATAAAGACAGAGGCAAAAAGCGAGGAGGAATTTATGGCGGAGTTTGACAGGAAATCCGGCATGATGAGAAAGCTTCTTGCAAAGCTTTAAATATACTCTCAGGGCTTTAAAACAAGGGTAAAAAAATATTTACACATGCGTTGTTTTAGTGTATACTATCATAGTGTGTTTCAAAGCTGTTTTGGAGCGCATGACCAATGAAACAAGCAGTAAAAGGTAAACAGGAGGAGAACGCATGGTTAGAGCGATAGTTGGTGCCAACTGGGGCGATGAAGGCAAGGGCAAGATCACGGATATGCTGGCAGAGAAATCGGACATAATAGTGAGATTTCAGGGAGGAAGCAACGCCGGACATACCATTATCAACGATTACGGCAAATTTGCGCTGCATCTGCTTCCGTCGGGCGTTTTTTACAGCCACACGACAAGTATAATCGGCAACGGTGTTGCGCTTAATATTCCTTATCTTCTGAAAGAGGTCAAAGGACTTGAGGAGCGCGGTGTGCCTACGCCTAAGCTTCTTGTGTCTGACAGGGCGCAGATACTTATGCCTTACCATGTGGATTTTGACGCTTTTGAAGAGGAGCGTCTTGGAGGCAAGGCGTTCGGCTCGACAAAATCGGGCATCGCTCCTTTTTATTCGGATAAATACGCCAAAATCGGATTTCAGGTAAGCGAGCTTTTTGACGAGGCTTCGCTCAAGGAAAAGGTCGGGAGAGTGGTAGAGTACAAGAATATTCTGCTCGAGCATTTGTACCATAAGCCGACGAT
This sequence comes from uncultured Butyrivibrio sp., assembly GCA_910577605.1. Classification (GTDB taxonomy): domain Bacteria; phylum Bacillota; class Clostridia; order Lachnospirales; family Lachnospiraceae; genus Eshraghiella. Next base: position 2,224 of record CAJTON010000043.1, on the reverse strand, counting down.
GGATCCGGACGCAATATTTGAGCTTCTTTTGTCATACAGGGATATGATAAAGCCTTATGTCGCGGATGTTTCGCTTTTCCTTCACAACGCGATAAAAGAAGGCAAAACAGTTCTTTTGGAGGGACAGCTCGGCTCGCTTAAGGACCCCGACCACGGAATATATCCGATGGTCACCTCGTCCTCGACGCTCGCGGCTTACGGCGCGATCGGCGCGGGAATACCGGCGCAGGAGATAAGGGACGTAGTTACCGTTGTAAAGGCATACTCGTCCGCAGTCGGAGCGGGAGCCTTTGTGAGCGAGATATTCGGGGCTGAGGCAGACGAGATGAGAAGACGCGGAGGCGACGGAGGCGAATTCGGAGCGACTACCGGACGTCCCAGAAGAATGGGCTGGTTTGACGCGGTTGCGACGCGCTACGGCTGCCGTATGCAGGGCGCTACGGAGGTGGCGCTGACGGTCGTTGACGCGCTCGGCTATCTTGACGAGATTCCCATGTGCGTCGGGTACGAGATAGACGGAGAGGTTATAAAGGATTTTCCCGTGACCTATAAGCTTGAAAAGGCAAAGCCGGTTCTTAAGACCTACAAGGGCTGGAAATGCGACATCGGAGGAATCAGGAATTACGATGAGCTTCCCAAGGAGTGCCGAGACTATATCGAGGCGATCGAGGCGGAAATCGGCGTTCCTATAACGATGATCTCCAACGGGCCCAAGAGGCATGACATAATTCTTAGAAAATAAAGACAACGCATAAAGGCAGCCGCCTTCGGGGTTCACCCTGAGGACGGCTGTCATTTTTGTGCGCAGACGGTTATCTGTCAAACGCCGGATTGAAAGCGTATACGTTTTTGCAGTCCAGTTTATCCTGCGTGATGTTGAGTGCTTCACCGAAACGCTGGAAATGCACGATCTCCCTTGCGCGCAGAAAACGCAGCGGCGCTACGATGTCTGGATCGTCAAGCAGGCGCAGCAGGTTGTCGTAAACTACTCTTGCCTTTTGCTCTGCTGCGACTTTGTAAGAACAATCTTATGCGGGTATAGGCAAAAGCTCAGAAAGACCAGTGGATTTCTACCGGAACGCGCCCGGTGCCGCTGATGCGCCGTCCCACGCAGATATAGTCGATGAAGCTTTCAACTGTTTCCCGGTTGAGGCGCGTGGGATTAGTGTATTGCCGGATAATCTCTTTTCGGCTGTCATTGGATAGAGGCGTCCTTGTTGTTTGCTGAAGTTTTTTTTCGGCATCGGAAATCGTCTGCTCAAGCCTCTGTTTTCGCGCAGTAAATTCTTTTAAAATGTCCTCAAAGTCGTTTTCAGGCAGTAATCCTCGTATTCTGTCCTCGTAAAGCTGACGTATTCCTTTGGAAAATTGATTCTGTTTTTTCTTATATAAAGAAATATCCGAGAGCAGCCGGGCGTGCTGCGTATCCGGATTTTGGCAAAAAACGACGCCGGCTTCCAGCAGATCCGCGTCCAGATATTTTGACGTGAGCCGGTTGAGTTCTTCAAGGACGATGTTTTCGAGTTTCTGTACGGAGATAAAAGCTCCGGGGCAGGAGCCTGTGGAAATGCGTCGGTTTGCACATTGGAGGTATCTTCTGCTGCCGCTTTTGGAGGAGCGCATGGCGCCGCCGCAGTAAAGGCAGCGTGACTTTCCGGCAAAGATACCCGGTTCTCCTGAGGAAAATGGTTTTGACCTCTGCGCGTTTATCCGCTGGACTCTGTCCCATAATTCCTTGTCTATAACGGGTTCGTGAGTACCCTCCACAATATACCATTCGTTTTTGGGGCGCGGTCTGTTTTGTTTGGTCTTATAGGAAACACTGCCGTATTTGCCCTGAACCATATTTCCTATGTAAATTTCGTTTTTAAGCATAGAGGAGACGGCGGAATATTTCCAGAGTGTGCTGTTTTTGTTAAGCGGCTGACAATATCGCATACCGTTAAGACGTTTGTACTCTGTGGGATTGGGAATGCCGCGATCGTTCAGCATACGGGCGATGGCGGTTTTACCGTAGCCCTGCGCGTAAAGGGTAAAGACTTCACGAACTGTTTTTGCCGCCTCTTCGTCTATTATCAGATGACCTTTGCATTCGGGATCTTTTTGGTATCCGTAAAGGGCAAAAGAGCCGATATGAAAGCCGTTCTGCCTTCGGTTAGTAAGGACGCTTTTTATGCTTTCCGACATATCTTCAAGATACCATTCATTGACAAGCCCGTTGATC
>CAJTON010000042.1:9399-18881 GCA_910577605.1 uncultured Butyrivibrio sp. | reverse complement strand
TGCCGGTATATAGAATACGTTCTCGTTGACGGAGAGGATACCGCCTTTATCAAAACTTTCGAGAGCTCGATCGTCTCTTTGGAAAACAAAAACAAATGGCAGGGAACAAAATCCTCCCGCAAAAGCCCTGTTTACAGATTAAAAGCTTCTGAGGAAATTTTTGACCGTCTGAAGAAATACGAGACCTTCTGCAAATATATAAATGACGCCGAATCGGGCGACATTGCAGAATCCACGGATTTCGGGATAAACGACATCGCCTTTTTTGACGAAAAAGAACTGCCGCTTTTATTTACTACCACGCACGAGGGATATATTATGGTAAGAAGCGATTTATTTTTATAAGCCGGAAAACGGCAAAACCGCCGCCCGCGGGAATCCCCGCAGACGGCAGTTTTGCAATATCCGTACTGCCCGCAGTCCGGCTTACATTTTAAAGGTCGCGCATTCCGTCTGTCCGTGAATGAGGTCCTTTGAATGCTTAACGTCAATATGCTGCGCCGAGCATTTCATATTGTCGTTATACATGCAGTTGGTCGCGTCGCACGCCACTTCTATCTTGCTGTCGGGATTATGCGTCGCGTTTTTGAAGCAGCCGCAGCTTCCCCTATCCTCAAAAGACGAGCAGCAGGTACAGCAGCTGTCTTTTGCCGTCTTTCCCCCGATTTTTATCTCACCGCGGCAGCACATATTGTCCTCGTTGTGAACGCAGTTTTTTACACAGCATCCTAAATCAGTCATAACCGACACCTCCATATATTAATATGAGCGTAAAAATACTCCCGCAGATAGTATGACCGCATCCGCTTCTTTTTATGCCGCGAACAAAGCCGCCGATACGCCAAAATAACGGAATTCAGGAAAAAGGTGATATTTTATGAATTTTATTTTTTTTGAAGATAAAATAGAAACTTTAGGCTTCTTCTCCGCACGCCTTGCAAGGGCGCTGTCCGCGCGGGGCTTTGAAACATATGTACACAGTTTTTACAGCGATCCCGCTTCACTGTTTTCCCGCATACGAGAGGGAGAAACGGTTCTTATTACCTTCAACTGCATCGGCGTTTCCGGCGAGCCTGAATATATGAGAAACGGCGCTTCAATATGGAAGCAATACGGCGTTACGGTCGTAAACATTCTTGTGGACCATCCCATGTATTACCATGAGCAGCTTGAATCGCTCGCCTCGTATTCCTCATCTTCCGAATCCACCCATATTGTGTGCATAGACCGAAATCATATGCGATATGTGAAAAATTTTTATCCCGAAGCCGTCAACGTGCATTTTATGGTGCTTGCGGGCAGCGGCGCGGAGTATGCATTGGATTTTGAAAAAAAGAAATATGACATTATTTTTACAGGAAATTTCACTCCTTGTTCTTATTTTGAACGCTTTATCGAATGCAACGGAAAAGAATACGCGGAATTTTACCGGGGAATTATCGACGATATGCTTTGCGATCCCTCAAGGTCCGTGGAGCGGGTATGTCTTGAACACATAAAACGCGAGGAACCTGACGCCTCGCCCGAAGAGCTTCGTTTCACTATCAGTAAATTCCTTTTTATTGATCTGTATGTTCGGTTCTTACTGCGTGAAAGAGCCTTAGTCGCTCTGGATAACGCGGGTTTTGACATAAAGCTTGTCGGACACGGCTTTGAAGCGGTGCGCACAAAGAGCGGACGCACGCTCTCCGGCAAGACGCTTCTTCCGACCGCCCACTGCCTAGAGGAAACCGCGTATGCCAGAATATCGCTGAATGTGATGCCCGGCTTTACGGACGGCGGTCACGACAGAATACTGAGCGCCATGATGTGCCGTACGCTTTCCCTTACCGACGCGTCAGTGTGGCTAAAGGAGAATTTCACCGACGAAAAAGAGCTTTGCTTTTATGACATTAAAAATCCCGAAAGTCTCGCAAGAACTGCGGAAAAGCTACTTTCAGACCGCAAGCTGCTTTACTCGGTCACCGAAAACGGACATAAAAAAGCTCTGGAATCCCACACATGGAACTCCAGAGCCAGTGAAATACTAGGTTGGTTAATTTAGTTCATACCGCCCATATTCGCCACAACAATGGCTACAAGAATGTCGATAGCGGACTGAGCATCCGAAGGAACCTCAACCTTTGCGGAGCTGTCCTCCTTAATAGTGCTTATTAAAATAATGCTGCCGTCCTCTTCATCTTCAGGCTCGGCATTTGCTTTGATCGTGTATACGCCCTTATCTGAAGAAGTTCTCACGTCGATCTTACCGTCAAGTCCGGTGACTGATGCGTCGTCAAGCTGGTCTCTGATCTCGTCGAACATCTCTTTGTATGTGTCCTCATTGATCTCTTCAATTCCGGACATATCGGTCTCCTCAAGCATGCTGTCCCTGAGTTCCTTGATCTTATCCTCGGGAAGCTTCTCTCCGGTAGACTCTTCGTAAGCCTTTACGATAGCCTCGACAACGTCGTCAGCAACACCGTTCATCAGCTTTTCAACGTCTAATTTATTTGACTGTTCGGCAAAAAGCTTAGCCCAAGCGTCGCCCTTATCGTCAAGGAGCTTCTTTGTAGCGTCGATAAATCCCTTAACGCTGTCCTTATCCGATACTGTTATTGAATACGTTCCGTCCTTCTCAGTGATCATATCGGCATAAGCCTCGTCAAGATCCTTGCTTATCGCCTCAAAAATCGAATTGTCCTGCTTGAAAAGTCCCTCAGCCTTAAAGGAAACCCAGTCTGAAGTGATTCCTAGATCCTCAAGATCAAAATCCGCTCCCGGTATAGCAGAGGTGAACGCTCCTACCTCGTCCATAATGGACGCAACGTTGAAATAAATAACGTCGTCGGTAAACACGATAGCATTGTCAAACTTGAAGGACATTCCGCCCGTGGATACCTCCGCGCTGAGTGATGTGGCATTTCCGTCCGAAACCCCGCTTAACTTGATCTTCGCGGTAGTTCCTTCAATGTCCGCCGTTATATCACAGTCAAAGGTCTTTTTCTCAAGCTGCATAGCCGACTTAAGAATTCCGAACATAGAGCCGTCGCTTCCGGCGTTTACCTTTTTACCGCTGCTCTTAGTGCAGCCGGCAAACATTGCCACAGCCATTACGGCAACTAAAAGCACCGCGGCTGCTTTTCTTAATAATCCTTTCATCTTACCCTCCTGATATTGTGTGCGCAACGCGCAGTCTCTGTGTGCAAGCATACCTTATGCTTACTAAAAAATTTTACTCTCATTAATTTATTTTGTCAATAAAATCTTACTTTGCTATTGAAAACCTTACGTTATTGTAATAAAATAGAAAAAATGCATCGAAAACAGTTACAACCTAAGGAGGCATTATGAAACATCTACTCAGTCCGCTTGATCTGTCAGGCGAGGAGCTTGACAGGCTTCTGACGCTGGCATCCGATATTGCCGTCTGTCCCGGACGATATTCGGAATGCTGCAAGGGCAGGAAACTCGCCACCCTTTTTTATGAACCAAGCACGCGCACACGGCTCAGTTTTGAAGCCGCCATGTTGAATTTAGGCGGTTCCGTACTGGGCTTTTCATCTGCCGATTCAAGCTCCGCGTCAAAGGGAGAAAGCGTCGCCGACACTATCCGCGTCATCTCCTGCTACGCCGACATCTGCGCGATGAGACACCCCAAGGAGGGCGCGCCGCTCGTGGCTTCACTCAACTCTTCTATTCCCGTTATAAACGCAGGCGACGGCGGTCATCAGCACCCCACGCAGACGCTCACCGACCTTATGACTATAAAAGAGCTAAAGGGCAGCTTCGACGATCTCACGATAGGGTTGTGCGGCGATCTCAAGTTCGGGCGCACCGTACATTCCCTAATCGAATCGTTAGTAAGGTACAAAAACGTCAGATTCGTGCTTATTTCGCCCAACGAGCTTCGCGTTCCCGGTTATATACGGGACGACGTTCTTAAAGCGGGCGGGCATGAATTCTGTGAGGTCGAAAAACTCGAGGACGCGATTCCCGATCTTGACATTCTTTACATGACAAGGGTACAGCGCGAACGTTTTTTCAACGAAGAGGAATATATGCGCATGAAGGGATTCTATATTCTTGACAACGCCAAAATGGAGCTTGCCAAAAAAGACATGATCGTGCTGCATCCTCTCCCGAGGGTAAACGAAATATCCGTCGAGGTGGACAAGGATCCCAGAGCGGCATATTTTAAACAGGTTCAATTCGGAGTATACGTCCGTATGGCGCTGATACTCACATTATTGGAGGTGGAACTGCCATGCTGAATGTAGGAAAACTTGAAAACGGCTTCGTTATCGACCATATCAAAGCCGGAAAATGTATGGATATCTACAACTATCTCGGACTCGGCAAGCTTGACTGCTGCGTCGCCATAATAAAAAACGCCCGCAGCAACAAAATGGGCAAAAAGGACATAATAAAAATCGACGGCGGTCTTGACCTTGTCGATCTCGATATTCTCGGTTTTATAGACAATGACATAACGATAAACATAATAAAGGACGGAGAGATCGTCGAAAAAAAGGCTCTGAGCCTGCCTCACACCGTCACCAATGTCATAAAATGCAAAAACCCGCGCTGCATCACGCAGATCGAGCAGGAGCTTGACCACGTTTTCATACTCACCGATGAAAAAGAACATATATACAGATGCAAATACTGTGAATCCAAATATTAAATAATCAAATAGCCGCTTCCGGAGCAATCAGACATACCTTGCCCGCGAAGCGGCTTTTATTATCTTGTTATTTCTCTATGCCGTTGAGCTTTCTCACCGTTTCCTCTATTCTTTCAACGGAAATAGCCTCCGCCGAAAACGACAGTATTGCGTGTATAGGAAGATATCTCAGCATCGAATCGGTCATTTCCTGTGAGATCGCCTCCGCAGCCGACTCGCTTCCCGCGCCTATAATTCCTTTTATATACTCGTCAATTAAGGGCCTTACTATCTCCATCGCCTTCGGATCGTCAAACATATCGCCGAAAGTCGTATCCGATGTGTATGTCACCGGAAGCTTCCTGTCGGAATTGACGGTAACGGTTTTTTTGAACACTATATCTCTTGAAGATTTCCCGATAAGTATCTCAAATTCCCCGCTCTCCACATACCAGTCTTTTATCCTCGGCTCATAATGGGCAAACGCGTGTCTGTCAAGAATAAATTCGGCGGTCTTTGTTTCTCCCGGCTCAAGATAAAGCTTCTCAAATCCTTTTAATTCCTTTACAGGTCTTATCTCAGTGCTGTCCGGATCGGAAACATAGAGCTGCACTATCTCCTTGCCCGTAGTTTTTCCGGTATTCGTGACATCGACCGTCACCTTCAGTGTATCGTTCTCATTTATTTTCTCCGACGATACGCGAAGATCTGAATACTCAAAGGTCGTGTAGGAAAGTCCGTAGCCGAACGGAAATCTCACATTCATCTTCTTTTTGTCATAGTAGCGGTAGCCGACAAAAATACCCTCGGCAAATCTGACATGGTCGCCCGACCCGAAGCCGGTAAGGAAGGAAGGATTGTCCTCAAGTCTGTAAGGAAAAGTTTCGGCAAGCTTCGCACTTGGATTTACCTCTCCGAAAAGTATCCTGCACACGGCTTTTCCTATCGCCTCGCCTCCGAGATACGCCTCAAGGATCCCCTTTACGTCGTCCGCCCACGGCATTTCGACGGGAGAACCGTTATGGAGCACGACCACGGTGTTAGGCTGATTTTTGGCTATTTCCTTGATCAGATGATTCTGGCAGTCCGGCATTCTCATATGCGAACGGTCAAAACCCTCCGACTCAAAGGCGTCCGGAAGACCTGCAAAAATGACCGCAACATCGGCTTTTACCGCCGCTTCTATCGCTTCGCGCTCAAGCTTTTCGTCGATAATGTCCTCCGAATCCTCAAATCCTCTGGCATAACCGACGCTTATTCCCATATCCTTAAGTGCGTCGAGCGCGGAGGTTACCTTTATACAGTTGATATGAGAACTTCCGCCACCTTGAAAACGGGGTTCCTCGGCGTATTTCCCAATAAAAGCTATTTTCGCGTCCTTCTTGAGCGGAAGAATGTTTTCGTCGTTTTTAAGCAAAACGACCGTTTCCTCCGCGATCCAAGCTGCTTTCTCATGATCCTCCAGAAAATCTATCTTCTTTCCGTCGGTATCTTGCGAGCGGAACACTATATCAAGTATACGTTCGCACGCCCTGTCAAGAACCGCCTCTTCGAGATCTCCGTTTTGTACCGCTTTTGCGATAAGCTTATCCCTCACTCCGTGAGAGGCAGGCATCTCAAGGTCAAGACCCGCTTTAAGCCCTTCAATTCTGTCTCCGACCGCGCCCCAGTCGCTCATAACAAATCCGTCGAAGCCCCACTTGTCGCGAAGTTCTTCCGTCATAAGCTCATAATTCTCGCCAACATATTTTCCATTGACTTTATTATAGGAACTCATTACCGTCCACGGCTTTGATTTGCGTACCGCGCCTTCAAATACCCTGAGATATATCTCATGCAGCGCCCGTTCGTCGATCTCTTCGTCAACGGACATCCTCCTCGTCTCCTGACTGTTCGCCGCAAAATGCTTTATGCTCGTGCCGACTCCCCGGCTCTGTACTCCGTTTATGTGGGAGGAGGCAATTTCGGACGCAAGATAAGGATCCTCCGAATAATATTCAAAATTACGCCCGCATAACGGCGAACGTTTGATATTCACCGCAGGACCAAGAAGCACCCCTACGCCCTCTGAGACGCACTCAGAACCAAGTATCCGTCCCATTTCATATATTAAATCACGATTAAACGAAGTTGCAGCCCCGCATCCGGCAGGAAAACACACCGCCTTTATACTGTCGTTCACTCCCAGATGATCAGCCTCCATATCCTGCTTGCGCAGACCATGAGGTCCGTCCGAAACCATCATCTGCGGTATTCCCAGCCTCTCGATTCCTTTGGTATGCCAAAAATCCTCACCGGAACAAAGTCCCGCCTTTTCTTCGAGCGTCATTTCAGAAATAATTTTCCCGATCTGTTCAGAATTCATTTTCCGCACCTCCGATATTGGTCTGTTAATTTTATATTTTATCAAATCACAAAATTCAGCGGACCTGTAAGCCGGGTTATGTCTTGAACGGTCATCTGTCTAGTCCTGCCGTTACCGACAGGCTCAAGCAACCTACCTGAAGCTAGCGGGCCGCGTCATCGCTTCTTTTTGGTCTTGCTTCGGATGGGGTTTACATATGCCCGCCGCGTCACCGCGGCAGCGGTAGTCTCTTACACTGCCATTCCGCCCTTACCGGCAATAAGCCGGCGGTATATTTCTGCTGCACTTGCCTTGGAGTCGCCTCCACCGGACGTTATCCGGCATCCTGCCCTGTGAAGCCCGGACTTTCCTCACCTGCGTCAACGCAGCCGCGACCGCCCGGTCCACTGAATTAAGTTGTGATTTAATTTTTCTGATAAAAGAATGTTTTGGGAGAGATATAGTTAAGTTCCTTATAATTGGTTATCTGCTCTGTGCTGCCTACAAAGAGTATGCCCTCACGCACAAGAGAATCGTTGAACTTTCGGTAGATCTCAAGCTTCGCTTCCTCTGTAAAATAAATGAGCACATTCCGGCACACGATCATGTGATAGTCTCTCGGATAAAGATCCTTTAAAAGGTTATGCTTCATAAACATAACGCACTTTTTTATCTCGTCGGAAATCTGGAACACGCCCGGAGAGATTTCCTTGAAATATTTCTTCTTAAATTCCGCCGGAAGAGAATTAAGGCTCTGCGACTTATACAGGCCCGTCTTTGCCTTCGCCATGACCTGATCATCTATATCTGAGGCAAGTATTTTTATCTGGTTTAACGGGAGAAATTTGGACAAAAGCATAACAAGCGAATAAGGCTCGTCTCCGGTTGAGCAAGCCGCGCTCCATATTCTGATCCCGTGTCCGAACTTGGCTATCAGATCTGGAATGACCTTTTTTTCAAGATAATCCCACTGCTCCGGATTACGGTAAAATTCCGATACATTGATGGTAAGATAATTGACAAACTCATCAAAAAGAACGGGGTTTGTTTTCAGACCGGTCACAAACTCATTATATCCGCTGTACTTATGTTTTGCGATAAGAGTGTCTATACGTCTCTTCATCTGCTTTTCCTTATATGCGTTAAGATCGATTTTAGTCAAAGCATAAACATCTTTTTTAAACTGTTCATAATTATTTTCCATAATCAGTACCCTCTCGGATATTTTGATAAATGCATAGTCACAAAGAACCCGCACCACGGTACGGGCTCTTGCAGTTTACAATGTATTTATTCCTCAGCGGAAATTTCGGCGGCGTCATCCGATACCTCAGCCGTTTCCTCCGCGGGAAGCTCCGAAGCCTCGTCCGCCTCGTCGGTAAGCAGCGCCTTTATTGAAAGACTTATCTTGCGGTCCTCGACATTGAGGTCAACGACCTTAGCCTCGATCTCCTGTCCGACTTTAAGAACATCCGAGGGTTTAGCGACATGGTTCTTCGCTATCTGCGATACATGCAAAAGAGCGTCCACTCCGATCTCAAGCTCGACAAAAGCTCCGAAATCCGTCATTCTCGCAACTCTTCCCGTAACGACATTGCCGATAGCGTATTTCTCGGCTGCGTCAAGCCATGGATTCTCGCTGTCAAATTTGAGACTGAGCGCTATTTTTTCACCGTTTATCTCCTTGATGAAAGTCTTTACCTTGTCTCCGGATTTGAATTTTTTCTTGGGATTCTCTACTCTTCCCCATGATATCTCCGAGACATGGAGAAGACCGTCAACTCCTCCTATATCAATGAACACTCCGAAATCTGTAACATTCTTAACGGTTCCCTCTACGACCTGTCCCTCCTTGAGCGTGGCAAGGGCTTCCTCTTTAAGCTTGGCCTTCTTTGCGGCGACAAGCTGCCTGCGGTCGCCGATGATGCGGCGCTTTCTCGGATTGAATTCCGTGATCACAAATTCGATCTCCTGTCCGGCGTATTTGCTCAGATCTTTCTCATACACATCCGACACAAGGCTCGCGGGTATGAAAACCTTAGCCTCATCAACAACTACCGTAAGTCCGCCGTCAAGCACCTGAATAACCTTAGCGGTAAGCACTTCGTTGTTCTCGAACGCCTCCTCAAGCTTCTTATTGCCGCGTTCAGCCGCGAATCTCTTGTAGGACAGCGATACATAACCGTCTCCGTCGTTTACCCTGATGACCTTGGCGGTGATGATGTCACCTTCATTTACAACAGTGCGAAGGTCTGTCCCCGGTGTGCTCGTGTACTCGCTGCGGACGATTATTCCGTCAGCTTTATATCCAATGTTAAGGATTATCTCATCTTCCTTAACCGCAATAACCTTACCGTCGACAACCTCCCCTGTATGTATAGTTTTTAATGAATCTTCCAACATCTGTTCAAAACTTAAATCCGACACTGTTTTTGAACCTCCTCTATAATATTGTTCGGGGTTGATGCCCCGGCTGTAATACCGACTCTGAGG
>CAJTON010000042.1:1822-9389 GCA_910577605.1 uncultured Butyrivibrio sp. | reverse complement strand
AAAATCCATATCAGCCAAAGTTTGAATATAAAATGTATCCGCACAGCGGCTTTTGCATATTTCATAAAGCTTCTGTGTGTTAGAGCTGTTTTTTCCGCCTATAACGATCACGGCGTCAACCTTGTCCGCAATGTCGGCAGCCTCGCTCTGTCTCTCTTCTGTAGCGCTACATATAGTATTCAACACATTAACATAATAACTGTTTTTTCGGAAAATTTCAACTATATCTTTAAACTTATTGAAATTGTATGTGGTCTGAGCCACGATACACAGCCTTTCATCCCTTTCGGGGGAATTTTTTACAAAAAATTCCGCCTCCTTTTCGTCGGCTATAACTGTGCTTTTATCTGGAACGCAGCTTTTTATTCCCTGTATCTCAGGATGAGCGCCGTCCCCCACGATTATTACATACTCACCCCTTTTTGCGGCCTCCCTCACTATTTTATGGATCTTGAGGACAAAGGGGCAGGTCGCGTCCACAAGCGTATGCCCCGCGCTTTTTATGCACTCATATATCTCCTCCGGCACTCCGTGCGCCCTTATGACCACCGTGCCTGGAGCGGCTTTTCGTATGTCCTCCGGACCGTTAAGGACCGAAACGCCCTTTTTTTCAAGATCCTTCACCACTTCCTCGTTGTGGATTATCGGTCCGTAGGTGTATACCCTGCCTCCCGAAAGCTGTCCGTACACCGTATCGACCGCTCTTTTTACGCCGAAGCAAAAGCCCGCCGTAGACGCCGTGATCACTTCCAAGACACTACCTCGCTTTACGTTCAAATTCCTGTATTATCGCCGCCGCGACCTCTTCGATCCCCATATCCGACGAGTCCACGAGCACCGCGTCCTCCGCCTGCTTAAGCGGCGCGGTATCCCTGTGCATATCCCTGTAATCGCGCTCCGCGATGTCGCGCTTTATCTCCTCAATATCGGGTTCCTCGCCCTTTTCCCTAAGCTCCGCAAATCCACACCCGCGGTCAGATAAATTTTGCAGGTCGCGTCCGGCAGCACGCAGGTCCCTATATCCCTTCCGTCCATAACCACGTTAAGCTCCGCCGCAAGCTTTCTTTGCAGCTCAAGAAGCTTTTCCCTGACCGAAGGATATACCGCGACCGCGGACGCGGTCTTTCCGACCTCCTCGTCGCGCAGCCTTTTTGTCACATTATCCCCGTTCAATATTATCTGCTGCACGCCGTCCTCATATTCGATGGAAACTTCAACATTTCCCACCGCCTCTCCTACGGATTCCGCGTTTTTTACGTCAATTCCCCTGTCTATAAAATAAACCGCCATCGCACGGAACATCGCCCCCGTATCCACATAAGTAAATCCCAGTTTTTCCGCCGCTATTTTCGCTATCGTGCTTTTTCCGGCTCCCGCCGGACCGTCTATCGCTATGCTGTATGCCATTTTTCCCTCCGCCAAGTAATTATTCATTTCTGTGAGCTGCCGGCAAGATGTCCGGTGGACCACGCTATCTGAAGATTAAATCCGCCCGTGACCGCGTCCGTATCGATTATTTCCCCCGCAAAATACAGCCCGTCTATAATTTTTGATTCCATCGTCGAGGGGTCTATCTCTTTTACGCTGACTCCTCCGTGCGTTATTATCGCCTCGTTATACCCCCGAAGCCCCGTGAGCGTGAGGTCGAAATTCTTGATAATCCGGACAAGCGCGCGTCTCTCCTCACGTTTTATTTCATTGACCTTCCGCAAAGGCTCTATTCCCGAACGCATAATTATAACCGGAATAAGGGATTTCGGAAGCAGCTTGTCAAGCGAATTTGAGTAGTTTTTGTTTTTTGCCTCGTCCCAATCCCTGAGTATGCGCGAATCAAGCTGCTCTACGTCAAGAGCTGGCTTGAGGTCTATCGAAAGCCTCAGCGGGCGTTTGCGTATAATTTCGACGGCATAGCTGCTCGCGCTCAGCACCGTCGGACCGCTGACTCCGAAATGCGTAAAAAGCAGCTCGCCGAAATCCTCGTACACCGCGCGTGTCCCGTCATACAAGGTCACCTTGCAGTTGCGCAGGCTCAAGCCCTGCAAATCCTTGACCCATTCCTCCGCCGCAATAAAAGGCACGAGCGCCGGAGCACATTTCGTAACGGTATGTCCAAGCTCTATGGCAAAAGCATGTCCGTCCCCCGTAGAGCCGGTGGACGGGTACGAGTATCCGCCCGTGGCGAGGATAACGGCGTCCCCTCGTATAACGCGCCCGTTCACTGTCAGTCCGCAAGCCCTGCCGTCTGCGACGTTTACGCCCTCTATACGGGAATTGAGGTTTATCTCGACTCCGAGCCTTTTCATGGCGCGCTCCAAGGCGTTTATCACGTCGCACGCCCTGTCCGAAACCGGAAAAACTCTTCCGCCTCTCTCGGTTTTCAACGGACATCCCTCGTCCTCAAAAAACTGACGAACCATATTATTGTCAAACGAATACACCGGACTGTACAGAAAATTCGCGTTTGTCACGACATTTCCGAAAAAGTCCTCCGTCTCGCAGGCGTTCGTGAGGTTGCAGCGCCCTTTTCCCGTGATAAAAAGTTTTTTGCCGAGCCTCTCGTTTTTTTCAAAAAGACATACCTTGTGCCCGCTCTCAGCCGCCGCGACGGCAGCCATCATTCCCGCTGCGCCGCCGCCCGCCACTAGTATTTTTGCCATTTTTTTACCCTTTCAATCCCCTCAGATCCTTCATAAGCTCCTCGTCCAGATAATTTATCTCGTCGTTATTCGTGACCTGATAATCGTTCCACACGTTTCCAAGCTCCTCCAGCTTATTCGCGACCGCCTTGGAATTGCGCACGCAAAGCGCCACGATAATCGCATTTATCAAAGACATCGGAGCGGTCATAGAATCAACCACCGTTGCCATATCGCTCCTCGCGAAAAGATTGCACGACGAATAAAGATTCATCGGCGAGTGTATGCTGTCAGTTATCGCTATCACTTTCGCGTTTCTGTTGTTGGCGAATTCAAGCGCCTTGAGCGTCCTCATTGAATAGCGCGGAAAGCTTATGCCTATGACCGCGTCCTTTTCTCCTACATTAATCATCTGCTCGAAAATCTCGCTTGAGCTGTTGGTCGTCACGACCGCAACGTCGTCTACGACCATACGCAGATAAAACGCAAGAAAATCACCGACAGGCGCGGCGCTTCTGACCGCAACGATATACACCCTGCGCGCCTCCGCGATCATATCCACAGCCAGATCGAAAGCGTCCGCGTCAAGATTGGCAAGCGTGTCCGTTATTTTTTCAGCGTCGCCCCTAAAAACATATTCAAGTATCTTGGAATGGCTAATATCGGCGCCGGAAATGTCAAAACGGCTCGGCGCGCCCAGTTTTCCCTTGACGGCAGCCGCCACAGCCTCCTGAAAGCCCGGAAATCCGTCGTATCCCAGAGCCGCGGCAAAACGCACGACTGTGGACTCGCTGACCCCGATATTCCTGCCTATTTTCGCCGCAGTCATAAAAGCCGCCTCGTCAAGATTCTCTATAATGTAATGCGCTATTTTTTTGTGCCCCTTGCTGAGTGAGGGCATGGCTGTCTTAAGTTCCTCAAGAATATTGCGCTCCATTCTGCCCTCACGAATCAAGAGATACCATCTCGTATTCCCTGCTGCCGAAGCCCAGTCCCGCAGCCGCCTCGACCGTATGGATACCGTTGCGCGATTCCATACGCTCAATAAGATGCGCCTTGCCGGGATCATCGCTTGCGTAAACAAGATCCACGCACGCCTGGTCAAGCGCAACGGGGTCGAGCGACGCAAGGATACCTATGTCCGCCATCGCCGGGTCCTCCGCAACCGCGCAGCAGTCGCAGTCCACCGACATATTGCACATTATGTTTACAAACGCCGTTTTTCCCTTGAAAAAATCCACGACGGACATCGCGGCATCCGCCATAGACTCAAGAAAAGAATCATGGTCCGCAGTCCATATCTCGTCAGGATTCCCGGCGCCGTGTATATACGCTTTGCCGTGCGACGAAGCGATTCCAATGGAAATATTTTTCAGCGCTCCGCCGAAGCCTCCCATAGGATGCCCCTTAAAATGCGAAAGTACAAGCATCGAATCATAGTTTGCCAGATTTTTGCCGACATAATTTGATTTTATCCTTTTTCCTCCCGGAACTGTCAGCTCCATTTCACCGTTTTCGTCCATAATGTCTACGTCGGCGATGTCTGTCCAGCCGTGAAGCTTCATAGTCTCCCAGTGAGCCGCTGAGGTATTGCGTTTCCCCTCATACGCGGTATTGCACTCCACAATGGTTCCGCCAACTGCGTCGATAACCGGCTTGAGAAAAGCGGGTCTTAGAAAGTTCTGATTACCTACCTCACCCGAATGAAGCTTTACTGCGACCTTTCCCGAAAGCCCCGCGTCAAGCGCCCTATACATTTTCACCACCGCTTCGGGCGTTATCTCTTTGGTAAAATAAACCGTTGACTTACTCATGCTTTTCCTCCCATCTCAAATATCAGCCGGTATATTTCCGGCAGTCAAAACAAACGAGCACCGGACTCCGAAGCTTTACAGACCAAGTTCAGGGACAGATGCTCGTTATAATTACATCTAAAAACTATTTAACCGCATCACGGAGCTGCGCGGTAAGTATGGGAACGATCTTGTTGAGGTCGCCCACAATACCGTAATCCGCAACGTCGAAAATAGGAGCGGACTCGTCTTTGTTTATCGCGATAATAATATCGGATTCCTCCATACCTGCCGTATGCTGTATAGCGCCGGAAATACCGATTGCGAAATATACGTTGGGACGTACGGTCTTACCTGTCTGTCCAACCTGCATATCCTTGGGCTTCCAGCCGTTGTCAACGACCGCGCGCGAACAGCTTACCGTTCCGCCGATAGCCTCCGCAAGCTCGTCAAGAAGCTTGAAGTTCTCGGCGCTTCCCACTCCTCGTCCACCGGATACGAGAATCTTTGCCTCGGAAATGTCAACCGTCTCGACAACTGATTTAACGACCTCAAGTATCTCCACATATTTGCCGTCCGGCGTGAATCCCGGATTAAACTCGACAACATTGGCTTTTGCTCCGTCGATAGGCGCGATCTTCTGCATAACTCCCGGACGCACCGTAGCCATCTGCGGCCTGTTGTACGGGCACGCGATAGTCGCGATCGTATTGCCGCCGAAAGCGGGACGCGTCATAAGGAGCTGGTTGTGAAGCTGCTCCTGTCCCTCCTTAGCCTCAAGAGGGAAATCTCCGATCTCAAGCGACGTACAGTCAGCCGTAAGTCCCGTAGCGACTCTTGCCGATACGCGGGGACCAAGGTCGCGTCCGATAGCCGTAGCTCCGACAAGCACGATCTCAGGCTTATATTCGTTTATTACGCAAGCAAGCGCGTGAGCATAAGGCTCCGTTCTGTAATCCTTAAGTTCGGGATCGTCGACAACGATAACTCTGTCGGCTCCGTAAACGGCAAGACTGTCGGCAAGCTCCTTTACGCCGGAGCCGATAAGAACCGCCGTTACGTCAGTGCCAAGATCCTTTGCAAGATCTTTTGCCTTGCCAAGCAGCTCATAGGCGATATTACTTATCTGATTGTCCACCTGCTCGGCAAAAATAAATACTCCTTTATATTCTTCTAAAGCCATTTTATTTCACCACTTTTCCTTTATAATTTAGATTACATGTTTCTCTTTTAACTTGCCCATTATGTACTCTACCGACTCGTCCGCTGAATCAAAGGCAACCTTCTCGCCGGCGCCCTTGCGCACCTTGTCTGACGCTTTAGCGATCTTGGTGGGCGAACCTTTAAGTCCGAGATTTGAATCGTCCACATCCTTTAAGTCGGCTCTTCCCCATACGGTGATCTCCTTGTCCCATGCGTCGAAAATTCCGCCGGGCGTCATGTAGCGGGGCTCGTTAAGCTCCGAAAGCGCGGTGATAAGGCAGGGCATTTTCGCCTTGAGAACATGATATCTGTCCTCGAACTGACGCTGAACGATAACCGAATCTCCGTCTATCTTTATATCCTGAGCATAGGAAATTACGGGGATTCCGAGATGCTCCGAGATCTGAGGTCCTACCTGAGCGGTATCTCCGTCGATAGCCTGACGTCCGGTTATTATAAGATCATACTCAAGATTTCTGATGGCTCCGGCAATAGTCGTCGAGGTAGCCCATGTGTCCGCTCCTCCGAGAACCCTGTCGGTAACAAGGATGCCCTTGTCTGCTCCCATAGCGAAAGCCTCGCGGAGAACGTCCTCAGCCTTGGGAAGTCCCATTGTGAGCACGGTGACCTCCGCGCCGTACTCGTCCTTTAATCTAAGCGCCGCTTCAAGTCCGGCTTTATCATCAGGGTTCATGATCGTGAGCATTGCTGCCCTGTCAAGCGTTCCGTCCGGATTAAACTTAACGCCGCCCTTCGTATCAGGAACCTGTTTAATACATACTACGATTTTCACGGTTATTCACTCCTTTTTGTTTATTAACGACATGATTAGTTAAGTAATGCGCCTGAGATCACCATTCTCTGAACTTCTGAAGTTCCCTCGTAGATCTCGGTGATCTTTGCGTCTCTCATCATGCGCTCAACATCATACTCTCTTATGTATCCGTAGCCGCCATGCAGCTGAACAGCCTTCGTGGTAATCTCCATGGCAACCTCGGCAGCATAAAGCTTAGCCTGAGCAGCCTCAAACGAATACACCTTCTGCGTTGCCTTCGCCATTGCGGCTTTATATACAAGGAGCTTGGCAGCCTCAACTTTGGTAGCCATATCCGCAAGCTGGAACTGTGTGTTCTGCTGCGCTGCGATAGAGCGTCCGAACTGCTTTCTTTCCTTAACGTATGCTATCGTAGTTTCAAGCGCGCCCTCGGCGATTCCGAGCGCCTGAGCTGCGATTCCTATACGTCCGCCGTCAAGCGTATGCATCGCGATAGGGAAACCTCTTCCCTCGGGTCCGAGAAGATTTTCCTTGGGAATTCTGCAATCCTGGAAAATAAGCTCGTATGTAGCCGATCCGCGGATACCCATTTTCTTTTCCTTAGTTCCGAAAGTAAATCCCGGAGTTCCCTTCTCAACGATAAACGCCGAGAAATTCTTTTTCTTGCGGCCTCTCTTGTCCTCGGTAATGCTTGTGATAGCGATAACGATGTATACGTCGGCTTCTTTTCCGTTGGTTATGAAGCATTTGGAGCCGTTGAGCACCCACTCGTCTCCGTCAAGCACCGCTTTTGTCTGCGCGCCCTGCGCGTCCGTACCTGCTCCCGGCTCGGTAAGCGCGAAGGCTCCGAGCTTCTCGCCCTTTGCGAGAGGCGCGAGGAATTTCTGCTTCTGCTCGTCGGTTCCGTAGGTCATAATGGGATCGCAGCAAAGCGACGTATGCGCCGAAACGATAACGCCCGTAGTGCCGCAGACCTTTGAAAGCTCCTCGACACACATTACATATGTAAGCGGGTCGCAGCCCTGTCCGCCGTACTCCTTGGGAACGGGGATCCCCATGAAGCCGTTTTTCTGCATCTTGGCAACCGTCTCTCTGGGGAAAGCTTCCGTTTCGTCAACCTCCTGAGCGAGAGGCTTTACTTCCTTTTCGGCGAACTCTTT
>CAJTON010000042.1:539-1766 GCA_910577605.1 uncultured Butyrivibrio sp. | reverse complement strand
TTATATAATGCCGCTTACCCCGCCCCGCAAGGGACGGGATATGCCTTAGTATAAATTATTTCGAGTAATCGTAGAAACCGATTCCGGTCTTGCGTCCTAACTTGCCGCCGCGAACCATTTTGCGGAGAAGCGGATGAGGACGGTACTTGTCGTCGCCCGTTTCAGCCTGAAGAACCTCCATGATCGCAAGACATACGTCAAGTCCGATAAGATCTCCGAGCGCAAGCGGTCCCATAGGATGATTCGCTCCGAGCTTCATAGCATTGTCGATTCCCTCAACGGAAGCGACGCCGTCCGCATAAATGCCGACTGCCTCATTGATCATAGGGATAAGTATTCTGTTTACTACAAAGCCTGCAGCCTCGTTCACCTGAACGGGAGTCTTGCCGATCTCTTCTGAGATCGCTTTGATCTTATCGACCATCTCGTCGGGCGTATTTATTCCGGCGATAACCTCAACAAGCTTCATAACCGGAGCCGGATTGAAGAAATGCATACCGATAATAGGTCTGTCGAGTCCCGCACCTATCTCGGTTATCGAAAGCGAGGACGTATTCGTCGCAAACATTGCCTCGGGCTTGCAGATCGACTGAAGCTCCTTAAACGTCTGCTTTTTGATATCCATATTCTCGATTGCCGCCTCAACGATAAGATCGCAGTCGGTGCAGATATCCTTAACGCCTGTCGTTATTTTGCCGAGAACAGCGTCTGCGGCAGCCTGCTCCATCTTTCCCTTAGCGACAAGCTTCTCAAGCCCCTTGGCGATCTTGTTTTTGCCGTTTGCCGCAAATTCCTCGTTGATGTCGCATAAGCATACCTCATAGCCCTCCGTCTGTGCGAAAGCCTGTGCGATTCCGGAACCCATTGTTCCTGCGCCGATAATACCTACCTTCATTTTAATTCCTCCTGTTTTCATTGCGCGGCGGAATGATACCGCCGGATTAGATTATATTTATTTTTTATAAAAAACTTATGTGATAATAAGAAAGCCTATTCCGAGAACGATCAGGAACAATCCGTCCATTCCCGCAAAGCGCTTGTCTCCTCTCATAAAAGAAACAATAAAGAAAAAATACAGTCCCACAAGTATCAGCCATATTCCGTAAAGCTTGTGACTGTGCATCTTCATAAAATTCGGAAACAGAAACCAGAGAAACGCTGCGACAAAACTGCCTATCGCGAATATCCTTACTCTCGTGCCGTGCGTTATGCCTGAGATAATAAAAA
>CAJTON010000042.1:0-529 GCA_910577605.1 uncultured Butyrivibrio sp. | reverse complement strand
CGGCGCCCGCGACAAGCCACGAAACGAACGGCGGAATCCTTTTTGACCTCATATTTGTTCCCTTTACGCTTTCTTAAATCAGACCGTCTCTCAGCAGTTCTTAAAAGGAACTACCTTGAGTTTTTTCTCTTTATCCTTCTCAAGGAAATTACCCATGCCCGCCTTCTGATCCTCCGTCTCAAAGCAGTCGCCGAAAAGCTTCTCTTCGATAACGATCGCTGCATCCATATCGACCTGAAGTCCGTCGTTTATAGCCTTCTTGCAGTTGCGTACCGCGATCGGCGCGTTTGCCGCAATAATCGAAGCAAGCTTCTTCGCCGCGGGAATAAGCTCCTCAAGCGGATACACGTTATTTACAAGACCTATCCTGTACGCCTCGTCCGCCTTTATATTACGCGCTCCGTAAATCATTTCCTTTGCCTTGCCTACTCCGACGATCCTAGCAAGTCTCTGTGTTCCTCCGAAGCCCGGCGTGATTCCCAAGCCGACCTCAGGCTGTCCGAAAACGGCGTTTTCCGAGCAGATCCTT
>CAJTON010000041.1:18379-22772 GCA_910577605.1 uncultured Butyrivibrio sp. | reverse complement strand
CCCGACAGTCTTAAAAAGCTCGTGGCGAAGCACGCCGCTTCGGGAATGCCAAGGCGCTTATCAAATAACGAGAGCAAACCCAAAGAAAAAACAAAGGACGACGGAATACGCAAATCGCAGCGTATGCTTCTGACATGGATATGCGACAGCCCCTCGATATATCCGCTCGTGCGGAAGCATATAGCGCCGGAAGACTTTTCGGAGCCGGTATACCGTAAGGTGGCGGGCATAATGTTTGAGCAGCTTGACCGAAACAGCTTTAATCCGGCGGCGATACTGAATAACTTTGAGGACGGCGACGAGCAGAAGGAGGCGGCGGCGGTGCTGAACACAAACGTGTTGGACGATACCGCGAAATCCGAGGAGCGGGAAAAGGCTCTTAACGAGGCCTTATTTATCATAAAGAAGCACAGTCTTGACGAGAGAAGCAGGAACGCGTCGGGACTTGAGGAGCTCCAGAAGATAATCAGGGAGCAGGCGGAACTGAAGGATCTGCATATTTCACTAAATTGAGGATAAAATAAAATTAACTATGGAAGGATGGACATGTTTATGGAAGAAAACATGGAAAAATTCAACGAGAGACTTAAAGAACTTCTGTCTCTTGCCAAGAAAAAGAAGAATGTCCTTGAATATCAGGAGATAACCGAACTGTTTTCGGACATGGAGCTTGATCCCGACAAGATGGACAAGATATTTGAGTTCCTTGAGGCCAATAATATAGATACGTTGAGAACTTTGGAAAGCGACGAGGAAGAACCGAGCGAGGACATGATCCTTGACGATGAAGAGATCGACGTTGAAAACATAGACTTGTCCGTTCCGGACGGAGTGAGCATAGAGGATCCGGTCAGGATGTATCTTAAAGAAATCGGCAAGGTACCTCTGCTTTCTGCCGAGGAGGAAATTGAGCTTGCCAAAAGACTGGAGCTGGGCGATGAGGAGGCAAAGAAACGTCTTGCGGAGGCTAACCTTCGTCTTGTAGTAAGCATAGCCAAAAGATACGTCGGAAGAGGAATGCTTTTCCTTGATCTGATTCAGGAAGGAAATCTCGGACTTATAAAGGCTGTGGAAAAATTTGATTACAGAAAGGGATTTAAATTCTCGACCTACGCCACATGGTGGATACGTCAGGCGATAACAAGAGCTATTGCGGATCAGGCGAGGACCATAAGGATACCCGTTCATATGGTCGAGACGATAAATAAGCTTATCAGAGTATCACGTCAGCTTTTGCAGGAGCTTGGGCGCGAACCTACGCCGCAGGAGATCGCCGCGGAAATGGATATGCCCGTGGAAAGAGTGAGGGAGATACTCAAAATTTCTCAGGAGCCGGTATCTCTTGAAACCCCGATAGGAGAAGAGGAGGACAGTCATCTCGGAGATTTCATACAGGATGACAATGTCCCGGTCCCTGCCGAGGCGGCTGCGTTTACGCTTCTTAAAGAACAGCTTGACGAGGTGCTTTCCACACTCACGGACAGGGAGCAGAAGGTGCTTAAGCTTCGCTTCGGGCTTGACGACGGAAGGGCGAGGACGCTTGAAGAGGTAGGCAAGGAATTTAACGTGACGAGGGAGCGCATAAGGCAGATAGAGGCGAAGGCGCTAAGAAAGCTGCGTCATCCGAGCAGAAGCCGCAAATTAAAGGATTATCTTGAATAATGAATCTTAAATTGTCCAAAAGACTTTCTGCGGTTGCAGATATGATTACCAAAGGCAGCAGCGTGGCTGACGTCGGAACAGACCACGGATACATACCGATATATCTTGCGCAAAATAATTTATGCCCGTACGCGCTGGCGACGGATATTAACGAGGGACCGCTTAATAGAGCGCGCGCAAATATCCGCGACTGTAAAGTGGAGGACAAAGTCGGCACCAGGCTTTGCGGCGGGCTTGAAGGAATCGGACCGGGTGAAACGGATACCATAGTTATCGCCGGAATGGGCGGGCTTCTGATAATAAGCATTCTTGAGGCTTCGATGAACAAGGCTCACGCGGCGAAGGAGCTTGTGCTTTCGCCGCATTCTGATGTGGACGCGGTCAGGGCGTTCCTTTATGGGAATTCTTTTGTCATAACGGACGAAAGCATCGTAAAGGAGGACGGCAAATTTTATTTTGTCCTGCGCGCGGAAAACGGAAACGCTCCCGTTCCAGAGGGGGCGGCTCTGCATTACGGTCTGCCGCTGCTTAAAAGGCGCGACCCGCTGCTCAGGGAATTTCTTGAACGTGAGCTTGCTCTGCGTGAAAAAATAATCGAAAATCTTAGAAGCAATTCCGCGTGCGGAAAAGAGCGGATAGCCCAGATAAACGGTGAAATTACAATAATTAAAGAAGGATTTAATTTTTATGAAAGCTGTTGAAATAGCCGCGCTGCTTGAAAATTACAGCCCGCCGCGCTATGCCTGTGAGTGGGACAACGTGGGAATGCAGGTGGGAAGGGACGATAACGAGGTAGAAAGGATACTTGTCTGTCTTGATATTGACGACGCCGCGGTGGAATATGCGCAGAAAAACGGCGTAAATATGATAGTGTCCCATCATCCGCTTATTTTTCACGGGATAAATAAAATAAACGAGCGTGATTTTATCGCCAGACGTATCCTTACTCTTGCGGAGAACCGCATAAACGCTTTCTGCATGCATACGAATTTTGACTGCACGTATATGGCGGCGGAGGCGGCTAAACGTATCGGACTTGAGGTATGCGGCGTGCTTGAGGAGGTTCTTGACGGCAAGGGTATAGGCGCGGTCGGCAGTTTCGCGGCTGAGCTTCGCGCGTCCGAGCTTGCGTGTCTTGTCAAAAAAAGCTTCGGGCTTGAGCATATCGTTATGTACGGAGATAAAGACGCGCGGATAAAGAAGGCGGCGCTGCTGCCCGGTTCCGGCAAGGACGAGATAGGTCTGGCGCTCGCCGCGGGAGCGCAGGCGATGATAACCGGAGATATAACTTATCATTACGGAATAGACGGCGCGGCGCAGGAGCTTGTAATAATCGACGCTGGGCATTACGGACTTGAGCATATATTTACGGATACGGTGTCCGATTTTCTTGAGCGTCACGCGGACGGGGTCAGTATCATAAGAATGCCGTTTAATAATCCGCAAAAATACTTTTAACGAGGTGTGTCGGTGGAAAAAAGAATTTTACTTAAGGAATTGGCGGACGCCAGACAGAACGAATACGCCAACAGGATAGTGCTCGCGAAGGTGAACGGAAAGCTTTCCGAGCTTACCGGCGAGGTCGGGGAGGACGAAAAGGTCGTATTTATAACGACGGCGCACAACGACGGCGCGCTCACATATAAGAGAAGCGCGACGCTTCTCATGCTGAAAGCGATATATGACGTTATTCCCAGACAGAAAATAGACAAGGTAAAGGCGGAATTTTCGCTCAGCAAGGGATATTACTGCACGATAAAGGGCGATGTAGAGCTTACCGACGGGCTTCTTTTGTCAATAAAAAAAAGAATGAAAGAGCTTGTCGCGGCGGATATTCCCATAATCAAAAAAAGCCTTAAGACAGGGGAGGCGATCGAGAAATTCAGAAAACACGGAATGTACGATAAGGAAAAGCTTTTTGAATACAGGAGAAGCTCCCTCGTGAACGTGTACAGTCTTGACGGTTTTGAGGATTATTATTACGGCTATATGGTTCCTTCAACGGGATATATAGAATATTTTGATCTGTACCGTTATGACGAGGGCTTTGTGATACAGTTTCCCACCACCGGCGCGCCGGAGGTCATACCGGAATTTGCTCCGCAGAAAAAGCTGTTTAATGTGCTCAAGGAATCCTCTCAGTGGAGCGAGATGCTTCAGGTAGAGACGGTCGGAGATTTGAACGAGGTCATAGCGAGCGGTAAAATAAACGAGCTGATATTAGTGCAGGAGGCGCTTCAGGAGAAAAAGCTCGCGGATATTGCCGCGACAGTGTGCGCCGACCGTTCAAAGAAATTTATTATGATAGCGGGACCGTCGTCGTCAGGAAAGACCACGACGTCATACAGATTGGCAATACAGCTTCGCGCTCACGGAATGATGCCGCATCAAATTTCACTTGACAATTATTTTGTTAACAGGGAGGATACGCCGCTTGACGCCAACGGCAATTACAATTTTGAATGCCTTGAGGCGCTTGACGTGGAGCAGTTCAATAAGGATATGACCGACCTTTTGGACGGAAAAAGCGTGGAGATACCTTCCTTCAATTTCAAGATTGGCAAAAGAGAGTACAATGGCGAGGTAAAACGGCTCGGACCGAACGACGTGCTTGTGATCGAAGGCATACACGGGCTTAACGACGAGCTTTCGTATACATTGCCTAAGGAGAGCCGGTTCAAGATATATCTGAGCGCTCTTACGCAGCTGAACATCGACGAGCACAACAGGA
>CAJTON010000041.1:8768-18369 GCA_910577605.1 uncultured Butyrivibrio sp. | reverse complement strand
ATCCCCACTACCGACGTAAGGCTTATCCGCAGAATGGTGCGCGATGCGCGCACGCGCGGCACGATAGCAAGGAAAACCATTGCTATGTGGGATTCGGTAAGACGCGGAGAGGAAGAGAATATTTTTCCTTTTCAGGAGGAGGCGGACGTTATGTTCAACACCGCGCTCATATACGAGCTTGCGGTGCTCAAGCAGTACGCGGAGCCTCTGCTTTTCGGAATAACTCCCAAGGACGAAGAATACGCGGAGGCAAAGAGACTTCTTAAATTCCTTGACTATTTCCTCGGCGTGGGTGCGGAGAATATTCCCATCAACTCGATAGCGAGGGAATTTGTCGGCGGAAGCTGCTTTAACGTGTAGAATCGCGTTGTTATGACAGCAGCGTGTGTATTATATGCTCGGTATACAGGAAGATGTACTCGCTGTTGCTCCTGAATTCCTTCGTGTATTCAAAAAACGTTATCTTATCATTGTAATCGATTTTAAAATAAGGCGTGAATATTTCATCATACTGCGGCAGGAAAACTCCGGTTTTCCTGCTGTAACAATTTGCCGCCTTCGCCTGCGTGCGGTAATTCTTGTCCACATAGAAGGCGACGCTTTTGTGGATCGAGCGGTCCTCCTCAGGGAGATAATAGTAGTCCTTGTAATTGGGGTAAAAATATTTCAGCTCGTCGGTGTGAGCCGTGACGCATATGCGCCCTTTTCCTTCAAAAAGAGTTATATAAAAGTATTCGTTGCCGTATGATACGCGGACAGGGATATATTCGCCGAGCTGCAAGGTGATTATCACCTCCTTGCTCATGGAATCCTTGCCGGACGGCGATACGCGAAGCTCTATGCTTGTGGGAATATAGCGCATTTTGAGCAGGCATTCGCAGCCGAGCAGAGGGGTTATCGCCGAGATACCAAGCACGTCCTCACGGTTGTGCGTCAGCAGAAGCGACAAAAGCTCTTCCGAGGGATCGCGCAGATATTCGTTGTAAACCTTTATAAGCTCGCCGCCTGAATACTTGTCCTCGCGTTTGACGCCTATGAAACGTTCCACGGTTTTCTGCTTTATATTTTCCAGTTTGAAAAGCATCTTAAATTGCTGGAGCCTTTTGTAAATGTCAAGGCTCTGTATTCCCGAAAAATCGCAGGGAATGTCAAGCTGACGGCATTTTTTTATTATGTAAGGAATATCGAAGCCGCTTCCGTTGTAATGCACGAGTACCTTAAAGCCTGAGGTGAAATTGAGAAACGCCCGTATCACGTCTCCCTCTGAATCCGCGGTGTCCGCGAGCCACTGAGTAACGCAGCATTCGTGGCCCTTTACATAGGCGCAGCCTATAAGATAAAGCGTCGTTGATGCGGGAGAGAAGCCGGTGGTCTCAATGTCAAAAAAAAGCATTTCCTCGGCGCGGAAGGTGCAATCAGGTATATAAAAATTTATCTCTTCGACAGTGCTCGTAAATTCTTTCATTTTTCCTCCAAAGTAAAAAAGATTAATCGTAATTACTCAATATAATTATACATAAAAGACCAAAAAAGTGTAGCTTTTTTTGCGGAATGCTGCTTTGCTCCAAAAATTGTCTGAAAGTATGTAGGATAATGCTATGAGAGATGACTATGACGTTGACAAAATAAAATTTAATAAATATAATGAGATTATCAAAGGAAATTATCCATAACTGAAATGGAGTAAAGGGAAATGGATATAAGGATAAGAGAGTTATCATATAATGATTTAAATCCTCAGTATTTGCATACAGTTCGTAGTGAACAAAGTCCTGAGAATAACCTCATATCTGATAAACATGATATTGCGGCTGTCTATACTCCAAGCGAACCGGACGCTTACGCGGTATATAATTCCCAGGCTGTAAAATCTGCTGAAATCAATCCGAAATTAATAGGTAAAATGAAAGTATATCTTAAGGATATGGGGTTCTATAACGGTGAGATGGGAGGCACCGTTACGGAAGAGCTGAAAAAATCCCTTATATCTTTTCAGCGTGCATATCTGAGTCCGACGAATTTTGATAATCTCAAAAACGGAATTTCCGTTTTTTTGATCGGTAAGGTCGATGAGGTCGGGGCGGCGTATTATACAAATTATTCTGACGGCAGGGCGACCGCCGCTCTCAAAGCGCTTGGGGTTACCGATCCTTCGGCAGAAATCAAGAAGAATTTCGCCCGTATATGGACGTTTCTTGATAAGGGCATGAGTTGTACGACAGATCAGATCGCGGGGATTTTAGGCAACGTTATGCAGGAATGCAGATTTAATGAGCTTTCTGAAAACAAGACTACGGGAGCCTTCGGCATATTTCAATGGAAGGCTGACCGCCGTTCTTATCTGGAGCATTTTGCTTCCGAATACGGCGGCGACAGTAAAAATATAGGGACTCAGCTTGCGTATTTCAGGTACGAGGTAAGCGTAACATGGGGAAAGGACCATCTGGGGCGTTATGCGCAGAATTCGCATCTTGTAGACGGGTGGAAGGAGTTTATGAGAGATTGTACAACGAATTATGATACTGCCGCCGTTGATTTTATGAAAAAAATTGAGGGAACCAAAGCGAATGAAGCGGAACGCAGAGTATACGCTAAGGCAATCTGTAATGCTATAAAAAAGTAGGGGGGAAAAATGAAAAAACGCATATTTATATTTACTTTAATTTGTATGACCGGAATAATGGCTGCCGCCTGTGCCAATGACAATAGTGCTGAGGATAATACAAGCGCGATATTGCAGGACGACACAGAAGCACTGCCGACTAAAGAGAATGAGGCTGAAACCCCAACGCCTGAGGAGACCGAGATAAGATTTGAACTGAATACAGTCGAATCGCTTGAGGACGACGGCAAGGAGATGAGCGTTGCGGAAGCGATCAGAAGCACGATGAAGGGAAAGCATTCGGCGCTTGAGCTGATGTATGACGAAAGACTTTTTTCCCTGACCCAAAATACAGGGTGGCAGCAAGCCGACGAAATCAAAGATATATCCGATGCCGGACTTTCAAGAATTAATATGCTTACATACAACAGGGCTATGAATAAAGGAATCACGCCTATGGACAAAGCGTTCTGGCGCAGCTTTGTATGTGTAGACCTGGATCAGGACGGAACTAAAGAGGTTCTTGTGAATGGCGGACCCGGAGGCGTGGCGCTGCACTACGCCGGAGGAGAGGTCTATATGACGGTAATTAACATAAGCGCGTTCCCGTGCAATGTATATGAAAACGGAATTTATGACGAAGGGGACGGCGGCGCGTTTGCCTTGGGTTATGACAGACTGTACCCTGCAAGGGGCGCGATGTATACTGAAAAAATTGCTTACAAATATGACGACGAAGGTATTACCACGAATCCGCCTATATACAAAATAATGGGAAAGGACGTCACCAAGGAGGAACACGACGCCTATGTCGAAGAGCTTATCAAAGGTCTGACTCCGCTTGAGTGGCACGATTTTACCAAGGAAAATATAGACAGGTACGTTGCGGACTGACGAAAATATTATATCCTGACTTTATGCCGACCGCCGGATTTCATTTTGATCCGGCGGTTATTTTTTTGCACACGGGCGCATATAGGACATTGTCAAAAATGACGCTGCTAAAAACACTCAAAAATCCGTAAGTTTTTATTAATATTAAGAAAAAACTATTTACAATACAAGATTTTTTGGGTATACTGATAACAAAGGAGATGCTATTATGATTGTAAGACCAAACTATATAAATACACTAAAAACTTACCGTGATGTGCCGTTGGTAAAGATTCTTGCAGGCATCCGCCGCTGCGGAAAATCCACGATTCTGGAAATGTTCAAAGAGGATTTGCTCAATAGCGGGGTTTCTGCCGATCATATAATCAGCATTAGCTATACTTCAGAGGATTTTGACGACGGCATGACAGATAAAGACATGTATAACGCAATCAAGAAAAGAATGGCTGACGAGGGACGCTATTATCTTTTGCTTGACGAAGTGCAGGAAATCACAGGGTGGGAAAAAGCCGTCAACAGTCTGCTTGAAAACGCTGATACGGATATTTATGTGACAGGCTCCAATTCAAAGCTGATGTCAAGTGAAATATCGACTTATCTGACAGGGCGCTATATCTCCATACCTGTATTTACCCTGTCTTTTGCTGAATATATGGAGTTTAAAAAGTCAAGTGGGCGCGCTCCGAAAGAGCTTTTGAACGAATATATCCGCATGGGCGGCTTTCCTATCGTTGCACTTGGCGGCTTCGACGGGAGCGCGGCATATCAGATCGTAGAAGGCATTTACAACTCCGTTATCACAAGCGATATAACAAAACGACATAATATCACAAATTTTGATTTGTTCAACCGTGTTGTAAAATATATAGTTGAAAATGTCGGAAAGACCTTTTCCGCCAACGCTATCGTGAAATTCCTGAAAAGCGAGGGGCGTTCTCTCTCGGTGGAATCGGTGTATAACTATTTGGAATGGCTGGAAAAGGCTTTCGTGATCTACCGCTGTCAGCGATACGATCTACAGGGGAAGTCCGTATTGAAAACGCAGGAAAAATTCTACCTTGCGGACGCTTCCCTGAAATACTGCATGATGGGCTTTAATACAAAATCCGTTGCCGCAATGCTTGAAAATATCGTATACTTTGAGCTGTGCAGAAAAGGCTATAAGGTTTATATCGGCAAAAATGAAACAAAAGATGAGCGTATTTATGTTCAGGTATGCCGCAATCTGCCGGAGGAATCCGACAGAGAGGTCGCTAACCTGCTTGAAATAAAGGATCACTACCCGAAGTATGTGGTAACGCTTGACGAGCTTGCGGCAGGTAATATCAACGGTGTAAAAATCGTGCATTTAGCTGATTTTTTGCTGGCTGAGGAGTATTAAACGAGAGATTAAGGTGAATTTTGTATATGAAACTTGTGAGGCTCTTTAAATCAAACATAATGCGGAAGGACCGGCTGCTCCGCTTTGGTGACGATGAATCTTTCCGAATCGCTAGACAGGTATATGGGAGCCTCCGGTTCGGTGAGCGTCGGAAGGTATCTTTATGAGAAAAATTATGATATTTATTCGGATATAAAAGAGCTTGAGCCGGACGTGCAAAGCGATGAGGCTGTGCTTGAAGCCGGAAAAGAGCTTGATGAGCTTCTAAAAAAACTGGGCGAGTTTCCCGTAAATACATATACTGCTTATGATCCTTTATCAGAATATTTTATATATTTTTCCTTCGCTTTTATTGAGCCTTGTCGTGGTTTACAGATTTACTCTGAAGTTTGCGTCTGATTCGGAGGCTGCCGTTTTTGTAAGGGAGTCATTGTGGAAGGCGGATCTGCCTTTGATGTTCCTGTTGGGAATTTTGGTGACGGCAGTTATATCGTTGATACCGGTGCGGCTGCTTGTCAGGAGTAATGCCGTAAGTCTTATGAAGGGAGAGCTTGATTGATGATCCGTATGATAAATGTTTCTAAAATATATGACAGTGACGGAGTAATGACGGAGGCGCTTCGCGGGGGCAGTCTTGAGATATGCGACGGCGAGTATGTTGCGGTCATGGGGACTTCCGGTTCGGGCAAGTCCACGCTTCTTAACATAATAGGAGGGATGGACAGCGTTTCCGGAGGGGAATATTATTATAACGATTTAAAGGTACATGAGATGAGCAGTTCCAAGCTTCATATTTTCAGAAGGGATTTTGTAAGTTTTGTTTTTCAGAATTTCGAGCTGATGAAATATTATACGGTAGCGGAGAATGTGGAGATGCCTCTTCTTTCCAAGAGAATGAGTGCCTCCCAGAGAAAAAAGATCGTGAAAGAGAAGCTTGAGCTGCTGGGTATTTCGGAGCTTGCGAAAAAACGTCCTTCGCACATTTCAGGAGGTCAGCAGCAGAGGTGCGCGATTGCGCGGGCGCTGTGCTCTGGAAATGAGCTGCTGCTTGCGGATGAGCCGACGGGGTCGCTGGACCAGAATACCGGCAGCGGAATCATGGATATATTTGACAGGCTGAATGAGATGGGAAAGACGATAATTCTTATTACTCATGACCCGAATGTGGCGGCAAGGGCGAAGCGGATTATCAGGATATGCGACGGGCAGATCGTGGACTAGAGGATAGGAGATGAAGAGAAAGCGAGCTTCCTTTTGACTGTTTTGGGCCTATAATTCCGATGCAGATCCGCTATAAACCGCTCTAAAATGTCAGAGTCTATATTCGAAACATTTTCCTTCGCTATCCGTAAAGAGAATTGCGTCAAATCGATTTTGTATGCACGGAGAGTTTTGGAGTCCAGCCGTTTCTGATTTTCACAGAAATCCAGATAGTTATTAATTATTGCTTTTAGGTTATTCATAAAATAACATACGCGAAAATCTGTTTTAGGCGGGAAATCTAAAAAGACATTGATGATAATATAAAGCATGTGTATAATAGTAATTAAGATAAAGGAATATAATTTGCTGGAGGAATACTAAAATGATTTTATTACATGAGATAGATTTTTCCAATCGAGATTTTTGGATGGGTTTCATGGCGACTTCTTTTCCCACTGCATTGGAGGAAGAAACAGATATGTCATTGACCCAACTCATTACGGGAAATGGAATGTGCGATACAAGATGGTGGGATAATTTCACAAAATACTATGATGGAGTTTTAGAGAAATCAGACGGTTATGTTGATGACCCGGAAACACTTATTTATGAACTCGCGCCTGCTCAAATCTTAAAAATTGAATTTCACCCGGGGGATACGGTATATTTCATCAATGATAAACAGATTGCTTGTACAGGAGGGCATTACAATATTCAAGTAATTCCGTTTAAAGAGTTATCGAATCCTATAATAGATAAACAAATATTTCTTTTATTATTACCTTTAGCGTTTATAAACAATTCTAATAAAGATGAAGCAACAAAAATTATATCAAATGTTTTGCGGGAAATCTTTGATCAACACTTATCCAGCCGATATGCAGATTGTATTGTAAATGGCTTAATATCAGAATGACAACTTCCAGTTTACGGACGAGCTCCGCCGGATTTTTCTTTAATCCGGCGGTTGTTTTTATGCACACGGGCGCATAATCCGCAGCGCCGAAAAAAATTGTGAAAATAAAATATAAAGGTGGAATTTTTGTCGGAAAAGTTATACAATATTTACAGATATTTTTACTAACAACAAAGGAGTGAACGTATTGGGCTTACTTACTTTTAAGGGTGGAGCGCACCCTTACGACGGCAAGGAGCTGTCCAGAGACGCGGCTATCACGGAGCTTATGCCGGGAGCGGAGCTTGTTTTTCCGCTGTCGCAGCATATCGGCGCGCCCGCGAAGTCGATAGTTGCTGTGGGCGAGCATGTGCTCGCGGGGCAGAAGATCGCCGAGAAGGGCGGATTTATTTCCGCCAATATCCACAGTTCCGTTTCGGGAACGGTCAGGAAAATCGAACCGAGACTTGTGGCTACGGGAGGCATGGTCAATTCGGTCATAATCGAGAACGATAACGAATACGAGCTTGCGCCGAAGATAAATACAAGACCGCCTGAAGAGCTTTCTCCCGACGAGATCCGCGGAATAATCGAGGAGGCGGGCATAGTCGGAATGGGAGGAGCGGGATTCCCCACCAATGTCAAGCTTTCTCCGAAGAACCCCGACAGTATTGATTCCATTATTGTGAACGGCGCGGAGTGCGAGCCTTACCTTACCTCGGATTACCGCAGAATGCTCGAGCATCCCGACGAGCTTATAAAAGGGCTGAAAGTTGTGCTGAAAATATTTCCGGGGGCGAAGGGCTATATCGGAATCGAGAACAACAAGCCGGAGGCGATAAAGCTTTTGTCGGAATACACGGAAAACGAACCTGACATCGAGGTTAAGGTCCTTAAGACCAAGTATCCGCAGGGCGGCGAGCGCTGCATGATAAAGGCAATAACCGGAAGGAAAATAAATTCTAAAATGCTTCCCGCGGACGCGGGCTGCATAGTACATAATGTCGATACGATAGTTTCGATATATCAGGCGGTTTACGAAGGCAGACCGCTTACAAGGCGTATTATTACTGTGACTGGCGACGCGGTAGCGGAGCCGAAGAATTTTTACGTTTATCTCGGAACGAATCTTAAAGAGCTTGTCGACGCGGCGGGCGGTTTCAAATGCGAGCCTGAGAAAATAGTTTCCGGCGGTCCGATGATGGGCTTCTCGTTTTTTGATCTGAACGTGCCTGTCGTGAAGGGTTCTTCGTCGGTGCTTGCTTTTGCAAAGGACGCGGTTTCGGCTGATCCCGCTTCCGCCTGCATAAGATGCGGAAGGTGCGCGTCTGCGTGCCCCGAGAATCTTCTTCCCATGAAACTTGCGGTAATGGCGCAGCACGGCGACGCGGAGGGCTTTAAAAAGCTGTACGGAATGGAATGCGTCGAATGCGGCTGCTGTTCGTATGTATGCCCGGCAAAACGTCCCGTGACACAGTCGGTGCGCTCCATGAAGAAAATGATCATGGCGCAGGGCAGAAAGTAAGGAGGCGGTAGAAGATGAATGAAAATAAATTATTGAACGTGTCCTCGTCGCCCCATGTGAGGGACAGCTCCTCGACGACGGGAATAATGCTTGACGTGTGCATAGCGCTTTTGCCCGCCTGTGTGTTCGGGATAATCAATTTCGGGCTGAGGGCGCTTGTCGTGCTGCTCATGTCCGTGACCTTCTGCGTGCTTTTTGAGTTCATATACGAAAAGGCGATGCACAAAACGGTGACGGTCGGCGACCTGAGCGCGGTGGTCACCGGACTTTTGATAGGAATGAATATGCCCCCCGAAATTCCGCTGTGGATGGTGGGGATAGGCTGCGCCTTCGCGATAATAATCGTCAAGCAGCTTTTCGGCGGACTGGGACAGAATTTTATGAACCCGGCTCTCGCCGCGAGATGTTTTCTGCTTATTTCTTTTGCGGGTAAAATGACAACGTTTACATATGACGGCGTTACGGGCGCTACGCCTCTCGCGCTTCTCAAGGCGGGGGAGAGCGTAGACGTGCTTAAGATGTTCCTCGGAACCACGGGCGGCGTTATAGGCGAGACCTGCGTTCCCGCGCTGCTGGCCGGAGCGGCGTATCTTATGATACGAAGGGTAATAGCGCCGACGATACCGCTTGTATATATAGGCAGCTTTTCGGTGTTCCTGCTGATATTCGGCGGACACGGCTTTGACATGAGCTTTCTTGCCGCGCACCTTTGCGGCGGCGGACTTATGTTAGGCGCTTTCTTTATGGCGACGGACTATGTTACCTCTCCGGTAAGCACGGGCGGCAAGGTCGTATTCGGCGTGATACTCGGTATTTTTACGGGACTTTTCAGAATTTTCGGCAACTCCGCGGAGGGCGTATCTTACGCGATAATACTTTCAAACCTTCTTGTGCCGATCATAGAGAAGCTTACCGTGCCGAGAGCTTTCGGCGTTGTCCGTGAGAAAAAAACGAAAGCAAAGGGGGAGATGTGATGAAGAAGATCATTAAGGACGCCCTTGTACTTTTTGCGATAACGGTTATTTCCGGACTGCTTCTCGGATTTGTATATAAGGTCACAAAGGAGCCTATTGAGGAACAGAATGAGAAAGCGAAGATCTC
>CAJTON010000041.1:0-8758 GCA_910577605.1 uncultured Butyrivibrio sp. | reverse complement strand
TTGACACGCTGGAGAGATACGAGGAAATAAAAGAACTCGGGGCGGCGCAGACCGCGGTAAAGGAAGCCGGATATTCGGGAGTGACCTTGAATGAGGCTGTCAGGGCGTTCGACGCGCAGGGCAAAGAACTTGGAATGATAATTACGGTCACGGACGCGGACGGATACGGCGGAAATATCAAAATGACGCTCGGCGTCGATGTGTCGGGAACGATAACGGGTCTTGAGATCCTTGAGATAAGCGAGACGGCGGGTCTCGGAATGAAGGCAAAGGACGCGTCATTCAGGGAGCAGTTCAAAGGAATAAAGGCTGACCGTGTCGAATACGTCAAGGGCGGCGCTTCAAAGGATAACGAGATAGACGCGATAAGCAGCGCGACCATAACCACCAAGGCGGTTACGGCGGGAGTAAACGGCGCGCTTGCCGCATACAGAATGTTAGGAGGCGATGTCAGTGAATAAATGTGTTGAACGCCTGTATAACGGCGTTGTAAAGGAAAATCCGACGCTTGTGCTGATGCTCGGAATGTGTCCGACGCTCGCGGTCACGACCTCGGCGATAAACGGAGCCGGAATGGGGCTTGCCTCCACAGTCGTGCTTGCGCTGAGCAATCTTATGATCTCGCTTCTGCGCAAGGCGATACCCGACAGGGTGAGAATGCCCGCTTACATAGTTATCGTGGCTTCGTTCGTTACGATGGTGCAGTTTTTGATGCAGGGCTTTGTGCACAGCCTGTACCAGTCGCTCGGAATCTATATTCCGCTTATTGTGGTAAACTGTATAATCCTCGGACGCGCGGAGAGCTATGCCTCCAAAAATAAACCCGTTGAATCTCTTTTTGACGGACTTGGATTTACGCTTTCCCTGACCGTTCTAGGAGCGTTCCGCGAGATACTCGGAGCGGGAACCGTGTTCGGTTTCAGCTTCATACCCGCGAACAATCCCACAAGCTTTGAGCCGATAAGTATTTTCGTCATGGCTCCGGGCGCATTCTTCGTGCTCGCGATGCTTGTTGCGGCGATGAATAAAATAAAAGCAAAGAAGGGCAAGCCGATAATAGACATATGCCGCGGCGACGGCTGCGTCGGATGCGGCAACCGTTTCTGCGCAGGCAGAAGATCCGCGCCCGGTGAGACCGAAACCAAGACGAAGGAGGTAGAAGGATAATGAAAACTTTACTGCTTATTGCCGTGGGCTCCGCCCTCGTCAACAATGTCGTCCTGAGCCAGTTTCTCGGACTGTGCCCGTTTCTCGGAGTCTCAAAGAAAATAAAGACGGCAGCCGGAATGGGCGCGGCGGTTATCTTTGTCATAACCGTATCGTCTCTGCTTGCCGCGCTGATATACAGATTCGTGCTTACTCCGCTCAATCTGACATACCTGAATACGATCGTTTTCATACTTGTGATAGCGGCTCTCGTGCAGTTTGTGGAGATGGTGCTGAAGAAAATAAGCCCATCGCTTTATCAGGCGCTGGGAGTATATCTGCCTCTTATAACCACCAACTGCGCCGTGCTCGGAGTGGCTCTTACCAATGTTTCAAAAGAGTACGGTATACTTACCTCAGTCGTCAACGGACTCGGAACGGCGGTGGGCTTTACCATTGCGATAGTGATACTTGCCGGGATCCGCGAGCGCAACGAACACAACGACGTGCCCGAAAGCTTTAAGGGAATGCCGATAACGCTTCTGACGGCGGGACTTATGGCGATCGCCTTTATCGGTTTTTCGGGAATAATTTAGGAAGGGCTGGTGAAGAATTATGACTGGAATTATAATTGCCGCCGCAATAGTCGGCGGAGTCGGAATACTTATCGGCCTGTTTCTCGGCGTGTCGGGTGAAAAGCTCAAGGTCGAGGTCGACGAGCGTGAGGTCGCCGTGAGAGCGGAGCTTCCCGGCAACAATTGCGGAGGCTGCGGCTACGCGGGCTGCGACGGTCTTGCCGCCGCGATAGCAAAGGGAGAGGCGCCCGTCGGCGGATGTCCTGTCGGCGGAGCGGAGGCTGCCGCAAAAATAGCCGCGATAATGGGCGTCGATGCCGGAGACAGCGTGCGCCTTGCCGCTTTCGTCAAATGCTCCGGCAGCTGCGACGCGGCAAAGGACGATTACGTCTACACCGGAGTTATGGACTGCAAAATGGCCGCGCTCGTGCCTAACGGCGGCGCGAAATCCTGCGCCTACGGCTGTCTCGGTTTAGGCTCCTGCGTGAAAGCGTGCGAGTTTAACGCGATCCATGTGGTAAACGGCGTAGCGTCGGTGGATACGGAGCTTTGCAAGGCGTGCGGTAAGTGCGTCGCCGCCTGTCCGAAGAGCCTTATAGAGCTGCGTCCCGTAAGCAAAACGGCGAACGTGGTCTGCTCCTCGCACGGGAAAGGAAAGCCTGTCATGGACGTGTGCAAGACGGGCTGCATAGGTTGTACTCTCTGTGAAAAGCAGTGCGAACACGGAGCCATCGTAATGGATAACAACCTTCCCGTTATTGACTATACTAAATGTACCGGATGTGGAAAATGTGCGGAAAAATGTCCTAAAAAAATTATTCATATCGCATAGATTTGATTTTGTTCTGGGCGCGGTGCTGCTTATTGTGGCACTGTGCCTGTTTGCGGTGTTCAAAAATACCCAAAAAGACGGCGGCACAGTGGAAGTAACGCAGAACGGCAAGCTCGTCGGCGTTTATTCCCTGTCCGAAAACGGCAGCTATGAATTTTCCACCTTTTACGGACACAATACGCTTGTTATCGAGGACGGTCAGGCTTATATGGCGGAATCGACCTGCCACGACCATATCTGCGAGGGAATGGGGAGGATATCCAAGGTCGGCGAGACCATAATATGCCTTCCTAACGGGCTTTTTGTCAAGGTTACAAAGGGGGAGGAGGGCGATTATGACGCAGTCGTCAGATAAGAAAACTGCAGGAAAGCGGACTTCGTCGGGGCGTGCGCGCATACAGGCGGACAAACGTCAGAAATTTATGGAGAGCGACGTCGCGCTTTACGGAATGTTTATAAGCGTCGCCGCCGTTATGAGCTATGTGGAATCGCTGATTCCGTTAAGGCTGCCGGCGCCGGGAATGAAGCTCGGCCTTGCCAACATTGTGACCGTATGGGTGCTTTATTCGATGGGAATAAGGCCGGCGGCGATAATCAGCGCGCTCAGGGTGCTTCTGGTCGGTTTCCTTTTCGGCAATCTGTACAGCATTCTTTTCAGCTTTGCGGGCGCGGCGGCGAGCATGGGAGTTATGTACGCGGTCAGGAAAATAAAGCATTTTTCAGTAATCGGAGTCAGCATCGCGGGAGGAGTGACGCATAATCTTGCGCAGACTGCGGTGGCGATGCTTGTGCTGGAAAACGCGAGGATCACTTATTATCTTCCCGCCCTTATAATCGGGGGCGTCGCGGCGGGAATCGCGATAGGCGTCTTGGGCGGGATCTTATACAAAAAAATCAAAATACTCCCCTCAAAAGGGAACGGACAAAACGGATAAAACACAGGGGGATACGTTTATATGGTTTATTTTTCAAACGGACCACTAACTATTCGCAATATGGAAGATAAAGATGCGCAGGCGATTACGGAGGCCGAGATCGAACAGGGGTGGGACGCGTCCGTTGAGAAATATCATAAAAGATTAGAGGACCAAAGGCTTGGAAAGGCAATTTCACTGGTTGCGGAATATTCCCGGAAACCGGTGGGATACATAAATATTTATCCTGATAATACATGGGGAGCGTTTGGCGGAAAAGGCTATCCGGAGATCGTTGATTTCGGCGTTTTGGAAAAATACCGGAACCGTGGTATCGGTACGGCTTTAATGGATACAGCCGAGCAAATTGCCGCGACATATGCGGACACAGTTTATCTGGGCGTGGGACTCCACAGCGGCTACGGAAGCGCTCAGCGAATGTATGTGAAGCGCGGCTATATACCGGACGGTTCCGGCGTTTGGTATCAGGACAAGGTATGCGAGCCTTACGGGGAATGCAGAAACGATGACGATCTGGTTTTGTATTTCTCGAAGAAATTAAATGCAGAGGTAAGTTTATGATTACATATGTTAAGGGCGAGCTAAGCGAGGTTTACGATAATTATATAGTTGTCGAGACGGGAGGCATCGGCTATGAGATGATGGTGCCGCCGTCTATCATGGGTGCGCTGCCCGCTGTCGGCAGCGACGTGAAAATATACACATATCAGTATGTGAAGGAGGACGCGCTCGATCTCTACGGTTTTTTGAGCCGCGACGATCTCAATATCTTCAAGCTTCTTATAACCGTAAACGGCATAGGGCCGAAGGGCGCTCTAAGTATTCTTTCCGTCATTACGCCCGATGATCTGCGTCTCGCGGTCCTTTCCGACGATGTAAAAAGGATACAGTCCGCGCCGGGAATAGGAGCGAAGACGGCGCAGAAGCTGATAATAGAGCTAAAGGACAAGCTTTCGCTTGAGGACGTGCTGACAAGGGGCGTTTCCGCGGACGCGGCGCAGCCGTTGTCCGACGGCAACGGACCGAGGGACGAGGCGATAGAGGCGCTTGTCGCGCTCGGATATTCCTCGTCGGAGGCGATAAGAGCCGTGCGCGGCGTGGAGCTGACCGAGGATTCTGACGGCGAGACGGTGCTCAAGGCCGCCCTCAAAAAGCTTGCATTTATGTAATTTCCGGAGAAAAATATGACTAAAAGAGTGATAACAACCGAATTTACGTCCGAGGACGCGGTAATCGAGAGCAATCTGCGCCCCGCGAGCCTTGACGACTATGTGGGGCAGGAGAAAATAAAAAGCAATCTGCGCGTTTTTATAGAGGCTGCCAAGAACCGCGGGGAGGCGCTTGACCATTGCCTTTTCTACGGTCCGCCGGGCTTAGGCAAGACGACGCTTGCCGGAATCATAGCCGCGGAGATGGGAGTGAACATAAAGATAACCTCCGGTCCGGCTATCGAAAAGCCGGGAGATATGGCGGCCATCCTCAATAATCTTCAGGAGGGCGACATCCTTTTTGTGGACGAGATACACAGGCTCAACCGACAGGTCGAGGAGGTGCTTTATCCTGCCATGGAGGATTACGCCATCGACATTATGATAGGAAAGGGTCAGACCGCGCGTTCAATAAGGCTTGAGCTTCCGCGCTTCACGCTTATAGGCGCGACTACGAGGGCGGGGCTTCTGACCGCGCCGCTGCGCGACCGTTTCGGTGTTGTGGACAAGCTTGAGTATTACACGGTGGACGAGCTTAAAAAAATAATAATCCGTTCGGCGGCTGTCTTAAACGCCGGAATCGACGCGGACGGGGCAACGGAGCTTGCGAGGCGCTCAAGGGGCACGCCGCGCCTTGCGAACAGGCTTTTAAAGCGCGTGAGAGATTTTGCGCAGGTAAAGTTCGACGGCTCTATCAATAAAGAAGTAGCTGCGTACGCGCTCGATCTTCTTGAGGTGGACAAGGAGGGGCTTGACAAAAACGACAGAAGTATTCTTTTTACCATTATAGAAAAATATTCCGGCGGTCCGGTGGGGCTTGAGACTCTTGCTGCGTCGCTCGGAGAGGACGCGGGGACGCTTGAGGACGTATACGAGCCGTATCTTATTTTTAACGGCTTTATAAACAGAACGCCGCGCGGCAGGACGGTGACGGAGCATTGTTACAGGCATTTCGGGCTGACTGCGCCGCAGACGGAGCGGTGAGAAAAAAGAGCGAGGACAGATCATGAGAAAAAAGCTCGTATATAAATGTGCTGCGTTGGCTATTATACTATCTCTTTTATTATCCGGCTGCGGAACGGGCAAATCCTCAAGCGTTGTGGGAGAAAGTCTGCATTCTGAGACCTTGCCGGATAAAACCACAGAGGAAGAAACCAAGGAATTGGAGAAATACAGAAGTCTCATAGAGAAATATGTCGGCAAAGCGGGAACCCGATATAAAGCATACGACGAGATTCTAAAATGGGATGATTATTACGATACGGTCGCGTGTATGCTTCCGTCTGAGAAATGGCTTGATTTCGACGGTAAGCTCAAAGTGCCGTTTGATGTCAGCACTATTTTGAGCGACGGTCAGACAGCATACGCATACTTTTATGTTCCGGATGAATTAGTTGTCAAGGCTTCTACCGGGGAACTGGTCGATATATGTCTGCTCTACGCTCCTGTATGTCATATGAATACGCCTACTTTGGATATTGAATATACTTTTGATTATTTTTTGAAAAAAAGCAATGCTTTGGAGGAAACTTTAAGACGGGACGATTTTGCCGAAGAATTTTTTGAAAGATATATGACAGAGTCCGATAATATTCCCGTATATAGTGAGGGAATGGAAGAAAAGGAATATTCTGAGGGAAGCGGCAAGATAATGACGCTCAATGCGATGGAGCTTATCTTGTCACAGCCGGAGGCATATGAACAGCTGACAGAGGAACAGCGTATAACGCTTGTGAAGAGGATCATAGAAAGAGAGAAAAAGGGCGATCAAGGCGCGTTTTTTTACACACCTGTAAGAGATAATTACAGATCATTCTTTTTATCATGCATTACCGGAACTCTGTATATTTCAGAGGGGGAGTGCATATGGGAGGTCAATCCGTGGATCGGGGCGATAAGAAAGATGGATCTGACAGACGAAGAGCGCAGCGCGGCAGAGAATTATATCAGGAAGTAGAGAAGGAATGAAATGGGGTTGTTTAAAAACAAAAGTAAGCCTGATAAAGAGGCGTTAAATAAAATGTGGCAGGAGGCGTACAGGGCGAATCCGAGGGTGTATGAAAATCCTCAGGATCAAAGCATATTGGCAGGCTTTGCACTCACGGAGGATACGCCCTCGCTTTTCCCTCTTGTGCCGGAGAATCAGTGGGCGATAG
Source organism: uncultured Butyrivibrio sp. (assembly GCA_910577605.1). Classification (GTDB taxonomy): domain Bacteria; phylum Bacillota; class Clostridia; order Lachnospirales; family Lachnospiraceae; genus Eshraghiella. Next base: position 1,906 of record CAJTON010000041.1, on the reverse strand, counting down.
AAGGGAAAGCGATAAACTCGTGGATGATCACTATGGTCAGCCTTACGAAACCGCAGGGGGGCATTATCGGGCAGATGGAATATCACGAGGCTATGGAGAGGCTTAGACCTTATATCGTCGCCGCCGTTGATAACTGGGCGCTTATAAGGGGAATGACGCATGATGAGCTGGACGGGCTTTTTGAAGGGCTGCCGCATGAACAAGTCTGACGAGGAAAACTGCGATGGACAGACTTTTGCTTGTGGACGCTTATAACGGGATAACCACAAACGAGGTTTTGAAAGGAATCGGTCTTAGAGGTTAAAAATGACAAAAGAAACTTTTTTATTGATTGAAAATTACATGAAGGAGTGTATGCGTGATTCCGCGCACGATAAGGAGCATATTTACCGCGTGCTTTACACGGCGCTTGAGATCGCAGGGACGGAGACGGGCGTTGACTATGACGTGCTGATAACGTCGTGTCTGTTGCACGATATCGGGCGCGGGGAGCAGTTTGAAAATCCTAAGCTTTGTCATGCGCTTGTCGGCGCGGACAAGGCTTTTGAATTTCTGAAAAGCCGCGGTTTTGAAACGGAATTCTGCGAGAAAGTAAAGCACTGTATCGCAGCGCACCGTTACAGAAGGGAAAACAGGCCGGAGAGCATGGAGGCGAAGATCCTTTTTGACGCGGATAAAATTGATGTCTGCGGGGCGGTCGGGATCGCGCGCACCTTGCTTTACAAGGGTGAAGTCGGAGAGCCGCTCTATACCGTGAACGACGGGCGCGTATCGGACGGAACGGGGGACGCGTCGCCGTCTTTTATGCAGGAATACAAGTATAAGCTTGAGGGCATATACGAACGCTTTTATACGGCAAGGGGCAGTGAGATCGCGAGGTCGAGACAGGCTGCCGCGGTCGGCTTTTATGGGGCGCTGTATAATGAGGTAAGCGGGGGATATGAGAAGGGTCCGGCAAAGTTAGAGGAGATTTTGGAAACATAGCGGCAGAGCATAATAAGGATTATAAGGAACGATTTATTGTTTAAAATAAAAGGCAGTATCATGGGCGATACTGCCTTTTTCAGAAGGATTTAATATTGTAAAAATAAAGCCGATTACAGGAGGCGGAAATGGCAAAAGACAAACCGGCGGTAATATCTGACAAAGGCGTTGTAACATATGGGGAGATCGACAGTTTCTGTCATATTTTCAAAGAAATATTATCTAAGGGCAGGCCTATACTTATAAAATGCCGTACGGATGCGCCTTCGATCATAGGATATGCCGCGTCGATGCACAGCGGCGCAGTAGTTATGCTGTGCGAGGATAAGGAATTTGACAGTCATATAATTGAAAAATACGAGCCGTCTTATATCTGGCAGAGCGGTGAAAATATACCGGCAGGCTATTCGGTAATTTACAGTAATTACGGATATGTGCTTTTGAGCGCTGACAGTGAAGCGGGATATAATATTAATGAAAATCTGGCTTTGCTTTTGTCAACCTCCGGCAGTACGGGGAGCAGTAAATTCGTAAGGATAAGCCGCGGAAATATTGAGAACAACACAAGCGCGATAATTAATGCTCTAGATATAAAAGAAGGCGACAGAGCAATGATAATGCTGCCGATAAGTTATACCTACGGTTTATCCGTGGTAAATACATATCTTAGCGTGGGAGCGACGCTTTTGGTAACGGAATATCCGGTTTTTCATACCGCTTTCTGGGAATTTGCCAAAAAAAATTCTTGCAGCGCAATTTGCGGCGTTCCGTATACATACGAGATGATAAAAAAACTGGGATTTTTGAAAAAACCGCCCGTATCACTTCGTCTTGCGACGCAGGCGGGCGGAAAGCTTGCGTCGGATACTGAGAAATATATGCTTGATACGGCGTTAAAATATAATTTTAACTTTGCGGTCAT
>CAJTON010000040.1:19562-23761 GCA_910577605.1 uncultured Butyrivibrio sp. | reverse complement strand
TCAGGCCAATTCAAGAATCATCACCGTGTCGGATACGCTTCTTGAGGAACTTATCAATCTTAAGAGATAATTTCAGATAATGCGTCCCCGGGTGCTTTTGTTGGCATCCGGGGATTAATTGTAACGATTCAGTCATACGAAATTGAGCTGTCGGTTATTTTTATAAAAATATTCCGTCGGCTTGTAAACGTTATGGCTGAATTGTTACATTAATTATGCAAAAAAAACAGGTCTTATTTGACATAAACCTAGGCGGAGGTGTATAATGATAGAGTTGACTAGGTTCAACGGAACCACATTCGACCTCAATCCCGATTTGATTGAGCTGATAGATTCGACGCCGGACACGGTCATAACCCTGACAACCGGACGTAAATTAATTGTAAAAGAAAGTAGACAAGAGATAAAAAATTTAGTATTATCATATAGAAGGGCAGTTTATGCGAATATGCTCTCCGACATAATTGAAACATAAGAACAAGGCGGGTACATAATTATGGATTTGGCTACCATAGTGGGATTGGTCCTTTGTTTGGGCCTTATGATATTTGGTATTGTAACCGGAGAGGACGGCTTTGCCGCTCTGAAAAACTTTCTTCACGCGCAGTCAGCGATAATAACATTCGGCGGCGCTATTTCGTCTACGCTTATTTCCAACAAACTCAAAGACTTCACAAACGGTCTTAAAGGAATCAAGATTGCTATCAAGCAGGATATCGGCGACCAGACGGAAATGATAAAAAAGGTAATTGAGCTTTCCAACGTAGCGCGTAAGGAAGGCTTGTTGGCGTTGGAGGAAGCCGCCAATAATATTGACGATGAATTTATGAAAAAAGGCATTCTGCTTATAGTCGACGGTACCGAGCCCGACCTTGTAAGAGCGATTCTGGAAACGGAGCTGACATGTGTGGAGCAAAGACATAAGAAAGTAATATCCGTGTGGGAAACATTGGCTGCAATGGGTCCTGCCTGGGGTATGATCGGTACCCTTATCGGACTTATAAACATGCTTAAACATTTGGAGGATATCAATGCCGTAGGACCTAATATGTCCGTAGCGCTCATCACTACGTTGTACGGTTCAATGCTTGCGAACTGGATATCTCTCCCTATTTCCAATAAACTGAGAGCTAACAACGCTGAGGAGGTAACTCTTAAAGAGGTCATGATCGAAGGTCTGCTTTCGATTCAGGCAGGAGAGAACCCCCGAGTAATAGAAGAAAAGCTTAAATCCTTCCTTGCGCCTGCTGACAGGGCAAGATACGCTGAAGGTACGGAGGGCGGAGGTGAGCTGAATGGCTAGAAACAAGCAGGAAGAACCGCCGCTTAAAACAGACGGCTGGATGGCTACGTTCTCGGACTTGATGAACCTTCTTCTGTGCTTTTTCGTGCTGCTTTTTGCCATGTCGTCGGTCGATACCGATAAATGGCAGCAGCTTGTGGCTTCTTTTTCCTCTAATTACAGTATTTTACAGTCGGGAGGAGAAGGTCTCCAGGACGGTCAGCTTATCGCTAGCGGAGCGAGCCAGCTCACGCAGATTGGCGAATATTATGCGCAGATAGGTCTTAATCAGGACGGCAGCGAGGACAGCAACGACGACGCGCTTATTGAGTTTGAGAAGCAGCAGTATGCCGAGTCCGAGGAGATGGGCGATAAGATAGAGGATATACTTGAGAGTAAGGGCTTGGGAAGCGAAGTCGAGGTTCAGGTGACGCAGACTTATGTAAGCCTTAATATGAGGGGCGCGCTGCTGTTTGAATCGGCGTCCTCGACGCTTACCGACGACGCGCACCGCGTTCTCACCGAGGTTGCTGAGATACTCAGGAATTATGAGGATAATCATATCAAAATAGAGGGACATACGGATAATATTCCGATCAATACGGAAAAGTTTCCGAGCAATAATGAGCTTTCTTACGCAAGGTCGCTTGAGGTGTTTTATTTTCTTACAAGGGATAACGGTCTGGACGGCAGCAACATCGAGAACTCAGGATACGGGGAGCGTCAGCCTATAGCGTCCAACGATACGGCGGAGGGCAGGGCCCAGAACAGGCGTGTTGAGATAAAGATTTTTAACAGCTTTAACAGCAAATAGAATTTAACTATTAGAGGTGGCATTATGAAAAAAGGAATGAGCAATATCTTTGTACTGGTGTTGGTGTTGGTCAATCTGATCCTTACGATCGTTCTTGTTTTTACTTTCGTACCTTCGATCAACAAAACCAATAATCTTGTCAACAAAATCTGTGAGATAGTTGATCTGAATGTCGGGGATAACAACGGCAATAACGGAGACGCGATAACGGTTGCGGATCTTGACAGCAGGGCGGTCAAGTTCGGAACGGGGGAGGATGCGCCCTCGGAGATCACGATCACGCTCGCTTCGTCGGAGGAGGATAAAAAGGCTCATCATATGAAGATCGGAGTGATTCTCAACCTTAACAAGAAGCACAAAGATTATGCCGAGAATTCCAAGATGATAGATACGACGATGACTAATATAGGAAGCACGATAGTATCGGTAGTCAGCGACTATAAATATGCCGATGTGGACCGCGAAAAGATGGAGGCCGATATTTTGCAGGCGCTCAGGGAACTCTTCAATTCTGATTTTATATATTCTGTGGAATTCAGCCAGTGGCAGGTTCAGTAATATGCTTTTTTCGGATAACGCTATGGATGAGTTCATTAACACATTACAGTTTATATTTTACGGAAAGAAGGTGAGAGAAGATGGGCGAAGTCCTTTCGCAGAATGAAATTGATAATCTGCTCAAGGCGCTTACAAGCGGCGAGCTTGACGTCAACGAGATAAAGGATACCGAGGAAAAGGTAGTCAAGAATTATGATTTTGCAAGACCTGCAAAATTTTCAAAAGAACATCTTCGAACACTTGAGATCATATTTGAGCATTACGGGCGGCTTCTTTCCACCAACCTTCCCGCGTATCTGCGGAAACCGGTCCAGGTGGAGGTTATGAACTCCGAGGCTGTTATTTATTCGGAGTTTTCAAATGCTCTTTCAAATCCGGTGCTTCTTGGTGTCATAAATTTTGAGCCGCTTGAGGGAAACATAGTAATAGAAATTGCCTCAAACATCGGGTATTCAATGGTTGACAGGCTTCTCGGAGGAGCCGGTACGCCTCTTGACAAACCGAGGGATTTCTCGGAGATCGAGTTGGTCATACTGGAAAGAATGTTTAACGTGTGCGTCAATCTGCTGCGGGAACCGTGGCAGAACGTGGTGAGTATAGTGCCGAGACTTGAGAGGATAGAAACCAATTCCCAGTTTGCCCAGATAATATCGCCCAGCGAAATGATAGCGATAATAACGATCAATCTCAAGATAGGAGATGTAGAGGGCATTATAAACGTTTGTCTTCCTTTTGCGGTGCTTGAACCTGTTATGGATAAGCTGAACACGAAGTACTGGTTCTCAACCATGCAAGATAAGGATGTCAATACATATGAAGACGCGATATCTTCACTTATTTCCAAAGCGCAGATACCTATCAAGGCAGTGCTCGGAACAAGCCAGATTTCGGTCAACGATTTCCTCAATCTTAATGTCGGTGATATAATTAAGGTTGATACCAAAGTTGATCAGGAACTTGATATATTTGTAGGCAATATTGATAAATTCAAGGCTTTACCTGGTTCTTCCAATGATAAATATGCAGTCAGGCTTACAAAAGTTTTGAGAGGAGAAGAATGAAATGGATGGTATGTTATCACAGGATGAAATAAATGCTCTTTTGTCGGGCGCCAATCTTGACGGCGGCGGAGCAGCCGAGGACAGCGCGGAGGAATCGCTTACCGACGAGCAGAAAGACGCGCTCGGTGAAGTAGCCAACATAAGCATGGGTACGGCGGCGACGACTTTAAGCACGCTGCTGAATCAGGTGGTTAATATTACTACGCCCAACGTTTCGTATATGTATTGGGACGATCTCGCTGATTCTTATGACAGACCGTGTGTGTTTCTGTCGATCCAGTATACATGCGGACTTGACGGAAACAATGTTTTGGTGCTCAAAGAGCGCGACGTTAAAATAATAACAGACCTTATGATGGGAGGCCCGGGCGTAGAGTCGGAGGAGCCTATCAACGACCTTCATCTGAGCGCGATCGGAGAAGCCATGAATCAGATGATGGGTTCGGCGGCGACCTCCATGTCTTCAATGCTGGGTCAGAAAATA
>CAJTON010000040.1:17883-19552 GCA_910577605.1 uncultured Butyrivibrio sp. | reverse complement strand
GACGAAAGCGTGCTTCCGGCATTTCTGAACAAAAGATTCGTCAAGGTGGCTTTCAGAATGACTATCGGGGATCTGATCGACAGCGAGATCATGCAGCTTTATCCTTTTGATTTTGCGGAGAATCTGTACGAAACATTTTCGGCGACTATCATGGGACCCGCGCCGTCGACGGATATTCCGGAGGTACAGCCGGCTCCGTCAGTACCGGAACCTGCGATTCCGCCTCAGCCGGATATGTCGCAGATGCAGCAGGCTATGCCCAATATGGGAATGCCGCAGATGCAGCCTATGCAAGGATACGGAATGCCGCAGATGCAGCCCATGCCGGGGTATGGAATGCCGCAGATGCAGCCCATGCCGGGATACGGAATGCCGCAGCCCAATGTCAATGTTCAGCCGGCAGCATTTCAGGCGTTTACGGGCGGACCTATGGCGGCAGGGCATGAGAACATAGACCTTATTATGGATGTACCTCTTGAGGTTACGGTGGAGCTTGGCAGAACGTCAAAGTCCATCAAGGAGATTCTCGAGTTTGCACCAGGAACCATTGTCGAGCTTAACAAAATAGCGGGCGAGCCGATAGATGTGCTTGTAAACGGCAAGTATGTCGCCAAGGGCGAGGTAGTGGTAATCGAAGAGAGCTTCGGTGTTAAAATTACAGAAATAATTAAATAAGTAGTATCAAAAAATTATTTTCTGTGTTAGAATATTAAATAAACAGGGAGTCATACCCTCAAGTTAGAAGGAGATTAAAAGATGGCAAAGAATATACTGATTTGCGACGATGCTGCATTTATGAGAATGATGATCAAGGACATTCTTACAAAGAATGGTTACACCGTTGTAGGAGAGGCAGAGAACGGCGCAAGAGCTGTCGAGAAATACAGTGAGCTTAAGCCGGACCTTGTCCTTATGGATATTACCATGCCGGAAATGGACGGAATCCAGGCTCTCAAGAAGATAAAGGAAGGCGATGCCGGAGCCGCTGTTATTATGTGTTCCGCAATGGGACAGCAGGCCATGGTTATCGAAGCTATACAATCGGGGGCAAAGGACTTTATCGTAAAGCCGTTTCAGGCTGACAGAGTTCTTGAAGCAGTAAGAAAAGTAGTTGGCTAATATGATATTTTGTGGGATATCTGATAATAGTATTATTCAGTTTATTACCGTAACAATAATATTTGTACTTGTTCTGGCTATAACATATTTTACCACCCGATGGGTGGGCTCGTACCAGAAAAAGCACATGAGCCACGGCAGCATTAAGATTATTGAGAGCATGAGACTTTCGGGCAATAAGGTCCTGGAGGTCGTCAAGGCGGGAGATAAGTCTTTTCTGATTGCCGTATGCAAGGATACCGTTACATGCATAGGCGAGGTGAATGAGGATACGTTGGAATTGAATGAGCCGGAAGAGGCCGGAGAGACCTTCGGTACTGTTTTTAACAGATTCAGGTTTTCGCATAAGGAAGAGGCAGAGGATGAAGAAGAAAAATAGGCTCATTTCGGCTTTGATGAAGTTTGCGGTTCTTTTTCTTGTTGCTTTTATTATAACGGCATACAATACATCTGATGTCATGGCAACAGATATAACCCCGGAGACACCCGCGGAAACCACTGCGGATTCTTCCGATAATTTTACAATTGGAATAACGGCGGGGAATGGAAG
>CAJTON010000040.1:0-17873 GCA_910577605.1 uncultured Butyrivibrio sp. | reverse complement strand
TTTGCTTGTTCTTACTGTAATAGCTTTGGCACCTTCCATTCTTATTATGCTCACATCTTTCACGAGAATAATTATTGTGATGCATTTTACGAGAACGGCGTTGGGAACACAGACGGCCCCTCCCAATCAGGTGCTTATCGGATTGTCTTTGTTTCTGACATTTTTTATTATGGCGCCGGTTTTCACGCAGGTATACAACGACGCGATCCTCCCGTTGTCAAGAGAAGAGATAACAGCGGAGGAGGCGTATGACGTAGGAATAGAACCGATCCGGAATTTCATGTTTGAGCAGACAAACACAAAGGATATCCGGATGTTTCTTGATATCGCTCAGGTCGAGGAAGTAGAGACCATGGAGGATATACCGATATATGTTCTTTATAGTCAGCGAGCTGCGTACCGCGTTCATCATAGGATTTTTGATATACATTCCGTTTATAATCATAGACATGGTGGTGGCGTCGGCGCTCATGTCGATGGGTATGATGATGCTCCCGCCGACTACGATCTCACTGCCGTTTAAGATACTTTTGTTTGTTATGGCTGACGGCTGGAACCTTATTATTGGCAATCTTGTCAAGACCTTTTACTGACGGAGGGAGGATGCCGTATGTCGCAGGATCAGGTTATAGACATTTCGAGACAGGCGTTGTTTCTGATAATAGAATGTTCGGCGCCGCTTTTAATAATATCGCTGGTGGTCGGTCTGGTTATAAGCATATTCCAGACGATAACCTCCATTCAGGAACAGACGCTTACCTTTGTGCCAAAGATCGTAGCCGTTTTTTTCGGAATGATGATCTTCGGTTCATGGATACTGACCAAGATGACGGATTATATGACGGAGCTTTGGTCGAACTTCAATACATACATCAGGTGATGCCGTTATGCTGAGCTTTGATATAGCTTTAACTTACTGGGAGATTTTTCTGCTTATACTGGCGCGTATTGCCAGCTTTATATATACCGCGCCTTTATTCGGAATCCCAAGTATACCGCAGAGAGTAAAGGTTTCTCTTTCTCTTTTTATATCCATACTCATATTTATGCTGCTGCCGGATAAAAGTCTGGTATATAACGGGATACTTGATTATGCCATACTTGTTATCAAGGAAAGCGTAGTCGGGCTTCTGCTCGGTTTTGTATGCAACGTATGCGTGCAGGTGGTTACGTTCATGGGACATATCGTTGATACGAATATAGGTCTGTCAATGGCGACCATGTACGACCCGTCGCTGCGTATGCAGACCGGCGTTACCGGAACGTTTTATTATTACACGACATTTCTGCTGATGCTGGTATCGGGGCTGTATCAGTTCCTGATCTCGGCTATCATTGATTCATATTCGATAATACCTTTCGGGGCGGTTACAATAAACACAACGCTTTACGACTCGTTCCTGGAGGTTATCGCAAGTTATTTTATTATAGGAATAAGACTTGCGCTGCCGGTATTCGTCACGATAATGCTTCTTAACGTCGTGCTTGGAATACTGACCAAAGTCGCGCCGCAGATGCATATGTTTTCCATCGGCGTACAGCTGAAGCTGCTGCTAGGTCTTGCGGTAATGTTTCTGACCGTGGGACTTCTGCCTGTCATTTCGTCGGCTATATTTAATATGATGAAACAGGTCGTAAAGAGCGTGGCAGGAGGGCTTGTATGATAAAATACGACCTTCAGTTTTTCGCCAAGGACGGTCCGGGCGGCGCCAAAACGGAACCCGCCAGCCAGAAAAAGCTCGACGACGCCCGCAAAAAAGGACAGGTAGCCAAGAGCAAGGATCTGAGCGGTTCGGTGATACTGCTGGCTTTCTTTATAATATTGAAGGTATATGTCGCCACTATGGGAAAAAGCCTGATGTCCGGCTTCAGGGAGACCTATACCAAAATCGGGGATCTGTCGGGCGCAAGCCTTGAATTTGACTCGGTGGGCAGATATCTGACCAACTTTATTAAAGACGGACTGCTTAATATTGTCGTTATTCTGCTGCCCATACTTGCGGTCGGATTCGTACTTTCCTTTGTTATGGACCTTGTTCAGGTAAAATGGAAGGTCAGCACCGAGCCGATGAAGCCTAAATTTGATAAATTCAACCCGATAAACGGAGTGAAACGGCTTTTCAGCGTAAAAACGCTTGTTCAGCTCCTCAAGCAGATTGTGGTAGTTGTCGTATGCGTGATTGTGGCATATAATAAGCTTAAAGATCAGATAGGACTGATTTTTAATATGTATGATATGCCGCTTGGCGCGGTGGTAGCCGCGATGGGAGACATAATACTTGACCTTGGGATCACGATAAGCGTTGTTTATCTTATCGTGGGGATTGCGGATTTTATTTTTGAAAAATTAAAATTCAAAGACGACATGAAGATGACCAAACAGGAGGTCAAGGACGAGTATAAGGATACTGAAGGAAGTCCCGATGTAAAGGGCAAACAGAGACGGCGCATGCAGGAGGCGTCAAGACGCCGCATGATGCAGGCAGTTCCCGAGGCGGACGTTGTAATTACCAACCCGACGCATTTTGCGGTGGCGCTCAAATACGAACCCGATTCCGGACGCGCGCCCGTGGTGGTCGCAAAGGGAGAGGATTATCTGGCTCTCAAAATAAAGGAAAAAGCCAGAGAAAGCGACGTGGAGATCGTTGAAAACAAACCGTTAGCCAGAATGATCTACTATAACGTGGATCTGGGCATGGAGATACCGCAGGAGCTTTATCAGGCGGTCGCGGAGGTCCTCGCGTTTGTATGGAAGCTTAAAAATAAAATTTAGATGAAATAACCGATGTGCGCTGAAAAGCAGCGCAATATCAATGAAAGGAGTACAGGACATAATGAAGTTCAAAAAAACGGATCTGTTTATAGGAATATACCTGCTTACGGCCATTGTAAGTCTTTTCATATCCGTTCCTTCCGGACTTCTTGACGTTCTGATGGCGATAAACATATCCGTCGCCATGGTAATTCTTTTTACCGCTCTGTACTCCAAGGAGGCGCTTGATATGCAGGCGTTTCCCACGATACTTTTGTTTACGACGATATTCAGGATAGGACTTAACGTATCTTCTACGAAGCTTATTCTAAGCACCGGTAATCCCGGAAAGGTCGTAGTGGCGTTCGGTCAGTTCGTAGCCAGAAACGATATGGTCCTTGGTTTCGTTGTTTTCGTTATTCTGCTGATAGTGCAGTTTGTGGTTATCAACAAAGGCTCGGAGCGAGTGTCCGAGGTAACCGCGCGCTTCACTCTCGACGCGATGCCCGGTAAGCAGATGGCGATAGACGCCGACCTCAATACCGGAGCGATAACCGACAAGGAAGCAAGGGAGAGACGCGAGAAGATACAGCAGGAATCAACCTTCTTCGGAGCCATGGACGGCGCTACGAAGTATGTAAAGGGAGACGCTACCGCAGGTCTTATAATAACGGTCATAAACCTTGTCGGCGGTCTTATCATGGGAGTTACGCGTCAGGGAATGGAAATAACCGAGGCGCTTAACCAGTATGCGCTGCTCACGATAGGCGACGGCCTTGTGAGCCAGATCCCTTCGCTGCTTATATCGCTTTCGACAGGTATTCTTGTAACGAAAGCGTCAAAGGGCGAGGAGCTTCCGGACGAGATCATGGGAGAGCTTTTTGCGCTTCCCAAGGTACTTATGATCGTCGGGGTAACGCTTGCGCTGCTCGGTATCGCCACGCCGCTTCCCGCGCTTGTGTTCGTTCCGATTGGAGCCGCTCTCTTTATATGGGGACTTGTCGCGAACCGCAGGAAGGCTGTCAAGGAAGTCGAGGAAGAGGTCGAAGAATCGGATATGGAGGCTCAGGAGATACGAAAGCCGGAAAATGTCGTTTCGCTTCTTCAGGTCGATCCTATTGAGCTTGAGTTCGGATACGGAATAATTCCGTTAGCCGACGTTAACCAGGGCGGAGATCTGCTTGACCGAGTTGTAATGATAAGACGTCAGGTCGCTCTGGAGCTCGGTACGGTAGTGCCTATAATAAGACTTAGGGACAATATACAGCTTAATCCCAATCAGTATATCATAAAGATAAAAGGAATACAGGTCAGCGAGGGAGAGATCCTTTTTGACCATTATATGGCGATGAATCCCGGATTTGTGGAGGAAGAGGTTACAGGTATTCCCACTTTCGAGCCTTCCTTCCATCTCCCTGCAATATGGATAACTGAGAATCAGAGAGAGAGGGCGGAGTCGCTCGGATATACGGTCGTCGATCCTCCTTCCATTATAGCGACACACCTTACGGAGATCATCAAATCCCATATTGCGGAGCTGCTCACGAGACAGGATACTCAGAATCTTATCAACAATCTCAAGGAGAACAATCCTACGCTCGTGGAGGAGCTTGTACCCAAGCTCATGGGGGTCGGAGAAGTTCAGAAGGTGCTCCAGAATCTTTTGGAGGAGGGCATTTCCATAAGGGATTTGCTTACGATTTTTGAAACGCTCGCGGACCATGCCGGAGTCACAAGAGACACGGATGTGCTTACCGAGTACGCGAGACAGAGCCTTAAACGCGCAATATCGAATAAATTTTTCGTCGCGAGCGAGGTCACAAGCGTCATAACGCTCGATCCTACGCTTGAGCAGGAAATCATGAATTCGGTTAAGCAGACCGAGCAGGGAGCGTATATCAATCTTTCGCCCGACAGGGTAAGGAATATAATAAACGCGGTGCAGACGGAGGCGGTCAAGCTTGAGGAAATGGGCAAAACTCCGATAGTTATTACTTCTCCGATAGTCAGAATGTATTTTAAGCGACTGACCAATGATTATATAAAAGACTTGATCGTAGTGTCCTACAACGAGGTTGAATCGGATGTGGAACTGCAGTCGGTTGGGATGGTGACGGCATAGTATGATAGTTAAAAAGTACACAGGCAGCAGCGAAACGGAAGCCATAATGAAGGCTAAGGACGATTTGGGCTCGAACGCGGTGGTCCTCAATGTCAAAAGCATGAAGCAGCGCGGTTTCGCCAAGCTTTTCAAAAAGGATTTCGTGGAGATAACGGCGGCGCTTGAGGAGAGGGACTTTGAGCAGAATGTGAACAGTAAAAAACCCACGTTTACCCAGGCGCGCGATGAAGCCATACATAAACAGAATTCAAGAATCGATCTGAGGGCGGATGAGCCGGGAGTGATGCCAGCCGCGGTTCCGGCGCATCAGGCGGAAACGATTGAGCATAAGCTTGACAGTCTTCATGATATGCTGCGCAATCAGATCGTAAAAGAAGAAGAGCCTTCCCGCGAAAGTCAGGAAGCGGTTTTGGAGAGTCAGAGCAGGGAGAATACGGTTAATTTCAAATCCCTCAAGCTGATTTACAATAAACTCATTGAAAACGAGGTTGACGAGAAATACGCCAACGCCATAATAAACGACATAGAAAGCTCCCTCAAGAAGGAGTCGAATCTTGACAGCATACTTGCTTCGGTATATCAGAAAATAATACTTAAGCTCGGGGAACCGGACGGGATTGAGAATAACGGAAAACGTAAGGTGGTATTCTTTGTCGGACCGACGGGAGTCGGCAAGACGACAACTATCGCGAAGCTTGCGTCGGACGTTAAGATAAGACAGAACAGCAAGGTGGCGATGATCACCGCTGATACATACAGAATAGCGGCTGTTGAGCAGCTCAATACCTACGCGAATATACTGGACGTTCCAGTCAGCGTTATTTACAGTCCGGGAGAAATAAACGAGGCGCTTGAGGACCTGTCCGATCATGAGATGATTTTTATCGACACGGCGGGTCGCTCGCATAAAAACGAGGAGCAGCGAAGAGAGCTGCTTGAAATGGTTGATAACGTAAGGAACTCTTTTGAGGATGTCGAGGTAATAATTTTCCTGGTGCTGAGCGTTACGACCAAGTACCGTGATATGATAAGCATATGCGATTCATATAAGGAACTTAATGATTACAGGCTTTTGTTCACCAAGCTTGACGAGACTAATTCGTTAGGCAATATACTGAACATAAAGTTATACACACAGGAACCCTTGTCATACATGACTTACGGACAGAACGTACCCGATGATATTGAGCAGGCAGACGTGCAGAAGCTTGCCAAAAGCCTTCTCGGGGGAGAATAGGCCGCGGGGATACGGAGGTAGTATATGGACCAGGCAGAAAAACTACGGGCTATTGTAAAACAACAGAATCAGGTGAACTCTTCCAACACCAGAATAATCACTGTAACAAGCGGTAAGGGGGGCGTGGGCAAATCCAGCGTTTCCATCAACCTTGCGCTGCAATTCAGAAGAGAGGGCAAAAGGGTAATAATTTTCGACGCTGATTTCGGGCTTGCCAATATAGAGGTAATGTTCGGCGTGATCCCCAAATATACCCTTGCCGATATTATGTTTAAAGGAAGAGATATTAAGGAGATCATCACTGAAGGACCGGAGGGCGTTATGTTCGTATCCGGAGGTTCGGGTATCGCCAAGCTTGTCAATCTTGACCATGAGCAGGTTAAGCGTCTTGTGCATAAGCTGTCCGAGCTTGAGGATATAGCCGATGTTATAATTGTTGATACCGGAGCGGGAATTTCCTCGTCCGTACTTGAATTTGTGGCTTCAAGTCCTGAGGTGCTTTTAGTGACCACGCCGGAGCCGACTTCTATAACGGATTCTTACGCGCTTTTGAAGGCGCTTGCCATGCATCAGGATTTTGACAGGGACATGACGAGGATCAACGTCGTGGCGAATAAAGTAAACAACGCTTCGGAGAGCAAGGCTATCTATGAAAAGCTTTCGGCTGTTGTCGAGCGCTTTTTGGGAATAGAGCTTATCTATCTGGGGGCGGTTCCCTATGATTCCAATATAACGAGAGCCGTTATGAAGCAGAAACCTGTGTCCATTGCTTATCCCGGCTCCAATCCCGCGAAGGCGCTGCGAATCATAAGCGAGAGGCTTATGAACGGAGAAGACGGAGATGCTGAAAGCAGACGGGGAGTATCGCATTTTTTCAGTAAAGTGTTTGAGAGCCGCAGGAAAAGATAGAAAAATCTGTAATTTAGGAGGTTTTGCATGATTGATAATCTGATTTCAGAGGGCGACAAGATTGATTTCAGGGATATTTTGACGGGAGCGCAGGTAAGTAACGGCGTGACTCCCAACGTATATGTCAGCCAGGTGCTTGATTTTGCGGAGAACGGTAATATGATGGTAGCGATGCCTATGAGGCAGAGGAATCTCGTTCCGCTGTCGAAAGGGCAGCAGTATGAGGTTTTCTTTTATACGCACAAAGGTCTTTATCAGAGTATAGCCGTTATCGTGGACAGATTTAAATCCGGCAATATATATTCGATGGAAATTTCTCTTACCTCCGAGCTTCAGAAATATCAGCGGCGCCAGTATTACAGACTTGAGAAATCAATTGCCGTAAAATACGCGCAGATAAGCGAGGAGGAATTTACAGCCTTTCTGAACGATAATACAATGCCCGAAAGTCTTCGGACTGCGGTGGATTTTTTCGACGGAACAAGTCTTGACATCAGCGGCGGCGGCTTGAGATTTATAGGAAACAAGATGATAGAGAAGGCGAGAAAGCTCATTGTTCAGTTTGACATCGTCAGCTCGGGCGGACCCATAAGATACTGTCTTCCCGCTAAAGTGATAATGTCCTTTGAGCTTCCGGACAGAATAAACAGATTTGAACACCGTATTGAATTTGCCGGCATTACCAGCGAAAGCAGGGAGCTTCTTATTAAGTATATTTTTGAAGAAGAAAGAAAAATGAGGAAGAATTCAAGGTAGTGAGGTGTTTCGGCAGAATTTAAGAAGGAGATTTTGTTGAAATGGGCAGAAAATTTTTGATAATTGATGACTCTGCACTCATGAGAAGGGTTATATCTGATATAATAAAGCAGAACAGTGAATACGAAGTATTGGACTTTGCGGCGGACGGAGTTGAAGGGCTTGATAAGCTTGTGCTTCATCCGGGATATTATGATCTTGTGATTCTTGATATTAATATGCCCAAGATGAACGGACTTGAAGTTCTTGAGGTACTTCAGAAGAACCGTATGCACGAGGCGATCGTCGTTGTCAGCACCGTTGCCAAAGAGGGCGCGAAGGAAACGCTGCGCGCGCTTGAACTGGGGGCGCTTGATTTTGTGACGAAGCCGGAGAACTTCTACGAGGTAAAGGGCGAAGGCTTTCGGACGCATATAGTCAACATGATCGAGGTCGTGGTCGGAAAAGATCTTAACAGAAAGTCGCTTACGGCGGCTCCCGGCGCGGTTTCGTCAAGACTTCCGCTTAAAAACGTTATCTCCGCTCCCAAAAAGGAAAGCGCGGTTACGGCTGAGAAAAAAGCTCCCCGCAAAAACGCGGAGCAGATGGATGCGGTCATAAAAAACGCGTCAAACGTCAAAAAGGGCAAAAGTAAGCTTGTGGCTATCGCCTGTTCGACGGGCGGACCTAAGTCGTTACAGCAGGTAATACCTATGCTGCCTGCCAATCTTGACGCGGGAGTGGTTCTTGTACAGCATATGCCCAAGGGCTTTACGGCTTCGTTAGCGTCGCGTCTTAATTCGCTCGGGAGCATAAAGGTCAGCGAGGCTGTTGACGGAGAAATCATCAAAAAGGGACATGTGTATATCGCGCCCGGAGGAATGCATATAAAGGTTGAGAAGGCTTCCGGGGGACATATAATAAGATATTCCGACGAACCGCCGCTCGACGCTTTGAAGCCCTGCGCCAATATTATGTATGAATCGCTGAAGGATTCTGACTTTGACGAAATAACCTGCGTGGTGCTCACCGGAATGGGAGCCGACGGGACCAGAGGCATAAAGTCTCTGAGCGAGGCGCACAGGAATATATATGTTATCGGACAGGACGCCGACACATGTGTGGTATACGGAATGCCGCGGTCCGTGGCGGAGGCGGGGCTTGTAGACGAGGTCAGACCGCTTGAACAAATAGCTGAAAGTATTATTAAAAACGTGGGGGTGTTGTAATGGACGTCAGCCAATATCTTGAGATTTTTGTCGAGGAAACAAGGGAACATTTGCAGAGCCTTAACGAGAATCTTCTTGTGCTTGAAAAGGAACCGGAAAATAAGGATACTATAAACGAGATTTTCCGAGCCGCTCATTCGCTTAAAGGAATGGCGGGAACAATGGGATACAAAAGGATGCAGAACCTTACCCATAATATGGAAAACGTATTTTCCGAGATCCGCAACGATAAAATGAAGGTAACGTCGGACCTTGTCGATACGCTTTTCCAGTGTCTTGACGCGCTTGAGGCGTATCTTGACAATGTTGTGAACGCTCAGGATGAGGGTACGGACGACAACGAACCTATCGTAAAGCTGCTCAACGATTTCCTTAACGGACAGGGCGGAGCGAGGGAAACGGCGGCGGAGAAAGAACCGCCCGCGCAGAGTCAGGAGCCTTCCGCTTCGGAGGACAGCTTTAAGAACGTCGTATTTTCCGAGTTTGAACGCCACGCAATAAAAGAGGCGCGCGGCAAAGATATGGAAGTTTACGGCATAGACGTACATATCGACCCTAACTGCATACTCAAGGCGGCAAGGGCTTTTCTCGTGTTCAAGGCGCTTGAGACAAAGGGAGAGATAATCAAGTCGGTGCCTTCGACGCAGGATATAGAGGACGAGAAATTCGATCTTGAATTTAAAATGTTTGTCGTTTCCAAGGAACCGCTTCAAAGCGTAGTTGACGCGGTCAAAAACGTATTTGAGGTAAAAGACGCCACCGGCGAAGTAATTACCATAAACGACGAAATAAAGGAAGAAGAAAAGCCGGCGGGAGAGCCTGCCGAAAGCGCCGAAAAGCCGGAAACACAGCCGGCGGCTCCGGCAGCGGGAAAGACTGCGGCCAAGGGTAAGCCCTCCGGCAAACCCGTGGTGAACCGCTCGGTGCGCGTAGATATAGAAAAGCTCGACGTGTTAATGAATCTTGTCAGCGAGCTTATCATTGCCAAGAACGGACTTGTGGCTTCAAATACCGCAGAGCAGACGCAGCACAGCCAGAGTTTCAACGAACAGATAGAATATCTTGAAAGAGTAACGACCAATCTGCACGAATCGGTTATGAATGTTCGAATGGTGCCTATCGAAACTGTCGTAAGCAGATTTCCGAGGATGATAAGGGATCTTAGCAAAAAGCTTGACAAAAAAATGGAGCTTTATATGACGGGAGAGGATACGGAGCTTGATCGTACCGTTATCGACGAGATCGGGGACCCTCTTATGCATCTGCTGCGAAATTCGGCTGACCACGGACTTGAGAGCGCGCAGGTACGAAAGGAAAAAGGAAAACCCGAGGTAGGTTCCATTTTCCTTGACGCTTATCAGGACGGCAATAACGTAGTCATTGAAGTCAGGGATGACGGAGCGGGCATAGACGTCGCAAAGATCCGCAGCAAGGCGATAGACAAGGGTACTATCACGCTTGAGCAGGCGGACTCAATGACGGACAACGAAATAATAGAGCTGCTTTTCAAACCAAGTTTCTCGACCGCCGAGAAGATAACGGACGTTTCGGGAAGAGGCGTGGGACTTGACGTGGTCAAATCCAAGATCGAGGCTTTGGGCGGAGATGTGGAGTGCCACAGCGTTATCGGTGAGGGAAGCACCTTCACGATAAGGCTTCCTCTGACGCTTGCCATAATCCAGGCGCTTATGGTAAGGCTCGGAAGCGAGCAGTACGCGATCTCCCTCGGCTCGATACAGACCGTTGAGGATATTCCGGTTGAGGACGTGAAGTTTGTTCAGGGAAAGGAAGTTATAACATTAAGAGGTTCGGTGATTCCGCTTATCAGGTTAGGAGAGCTTCTTGAAGTCAGGGACATGGACGAAGAGCCGGAGACATTGACCGTGGTTATCATCAAGAAGGGCGATAAACAGGCGGGCGTTGTCGTTGACAGCCTGATAGGACAGATGGAGATAGTTATTAAATCTCTTGGAAAATATATTAATATCAATAAGATGATAAGCGGCGCCACGATTCTCGGCGACGGCGATATTGCTCTTATTATTGATGCGAACTCGATTGTATAGGAGGGCAGAGATGGACGGTACAAAAGCCAGAAACAACACGGCGGCAAAGCAGTACATTGTTGTCAGGCTCGGAAACGAGCAGTATGGAATAAATATCAAATATGTCGATAATATTGTAAGGATGCAGCAGATAACCCGCGTGCCAAAAGCGCAGGATTATTTTGTGGGGGTGATAAACCTCAGAGGCGAGATCGTTCCCGTAATGAGCATCAGGCGTAAGTTCGGCATCGACGACGACGTGTTCGGAGGTTCGACAAGAATAATAATCGTTAAGCCCGAACAGCAGGCGATAGTGGGACTTATCGTGGATTCGGTCAGAGAGGTGGTGACTCTGGAGGACGATCAGGTCGAGAAAAACAATATTAATGATAACAGCGACGGGCAGGCGTATATAAGCGCCGTCGGAAAGAACGAAGGAGAGCTGATCTCGATTCTTAATATACAGACGCTCCTCAGTGAAAAAGAACCCGTCTGAGCATACTTAAAGTCTAAGAAAAGGAGTGATGTGTTAAATGGGAGAAATTAATCTTGACGAACTTACGGATATGCAGTTCGATGTTCTGAAAGAAATAGGAAACATTGGCGCGGGAAACGCTACCACGGCGCTTTCCCAGATGATGAATCTCAAGATAGACATGAGCGTGCCTAACGTCGCGCTGATCCCGATAACGGAGATTGCCGGGATGATCGGCTCGGAGGAAACGATCGTAGTCGGGATACTTCTTGGAATGGAAGGCGACGTAAAGGGAATGATGATGTTCCTCTTTACGGAGAAGTCGGCGCATACGATAGTCAGCACGCTGCTTGGCATGGAGATCGACGTTACGGCGCAGATCGGTGAAATGGAGTTTTCGGCTCTCAGCGAGATAGGTAATATCATAGCCGGAGCATATCTTTCGGCGCTGTCGTCCCTTACGAACCTTACGGTGTTTCCGACAGTACCGGCTCTTACGATAGATATGGCGGGCGCGATCTTAAGCGTACCGGCGATAGAGTACGGCAAAATCGGAGATAAGGTTCTTTTTATAGAAACAAATCTTGGCGAGGAAGATTCGTTAAGCGGATATATCGTTATGGTTCCGGAGCTGGAATCGTACGGTAAAATTCTTTCGTCATTGGGAATTCAGGTGTAGTGATATGATAAAAGTTGGAATGGCTGATTTGAATGTGTGCAGAGCGCCGGAGGCTTTGACCACACTCGGGCTTGGTTCATGTATAGGTGCATGCCTGTATGACCCTACAACTAAAATTGCAGGCATGGTACACTATATGCTTCCGGACAGTACAAGGATTACAAGTAATCAGAATATCGCTAAATTCGGTGATACGGGAATAAAAGAAGTTTTAAGGAAAATGGAATTGATGGGGGCGCGCAGGGCGTGTATCGTTGCCAAGATAGCGGGCGGCGCGACAATGTTTTCTGTGTCGTCAGGGTCGGGACTTTCAAGCCTTAACGTAGGCAACAATAACATCGAGTCCGCCAAAAAAAATCTCGCGCTTCTGGGAATACGGCTCGTCGCGGAGGACGTAGGACTTAACTACGGCCGTACGATAGAATTCTTCGCGGAGGACGGCAGTCTTATCATAAAGGCTATCGGAAAAGCAATAAAAACTATTTGATATACTCCGTGGGGAGATCCGTCCCTTACGGAAACGTAAAGGTGATGCATAGTGGAGAGAGAGCACAAATTATTACCGTTGAGCATTTCGCTGCTTTCGGGACTCGCGGTAAGCGTAATGATGATAGTCAGAAGGAATTTTTCGCTTACTTCGGTGGTCATCATTCTGGCGGTAATGCTTGGATTTTATATAGTTGGTCTTATTTTCAGGACCGTACTCATATATTTTAAAACCAAAGAAGAGCCGGAGATTCCTGAGGAAACCGACGGCGAAAACAATGATACCGAAAATGTTACAAGCGAATCTGAGAACGCAGAGGAAGAGCAGCAGGACGAAGAAGGGTAACAGCAGATGGACGAGAA
Organism: uncultured Butyrivibrio sp.; assembly: GCA_910577605.1. Classification (GTDB taxonomy): domain Bacteria; phylum Bacillota; class Clostridia; order Lachnospirales; family Lachnospiraceae; genus Eshraghiella. The sequence goes on along the minus strand of CAJTON010000040.1, from coordinate 4,841 downwards.
GGGCAGGAGCAGGCTGTGGGAGTCATATTTTGCCTCAAAAACACCCCAGCTAAGAGAACAGATAATAATTGAATACTCTCAGCTTGTGAAGCTTGTCGCCGGAAGACTCAGTATGTACCTCGGGTATAACGTTGAGTATGAGGACCTCGTAAGTTATGGGATTTTCGGGCTGATCGACGCTATTGACAAATATGATTTTGCCAAAAATGTCAAGTTTGAAACCTACGCCAGTCTGAGGATCAGGGGCGCTATCCTGGACCAGATCCGCAAAATGGACTGGATACCGCGTTCGGTCAGACAGAAACAGAAAAAAATCGAAACGGCGTATGCCAAGATCGAAGCTGAACAGGGACGCATCGCTACTGACGAAGAACTTGCCAAAGAGCTTGAGGTATCGGTTGACGAGCTGTATAACTGGCAGGGACAGACAAAAGTTACCAACCTTGTATCTCTCGACGAGTTTGTCGAGCAGGGCAGCGAGGTGAAAATGGAAGCTGCGTCCAACGCGCATTTTGAGCAGCCTGAAAAGGTCGTTGAGAAGGAAGAGCTTACCAGAATGATAAGCGCCGCGATGGAACTGCTGACGGAGAAGGAAAAGCAGGTGGTGCTGCTGTATTATTATGAAGAGATGACATTGAAAGAGATCAGCAATGTCCTGTCGGTTTCGGAATCTCGTGTTTCACAGCTCCACACCAAAGCGTTGGTGAAGCTGCGAAGGGAGCTCGGAGATTACATGAATATTCTGACGGACTAGAAAGAGGAGTGCTTATGGCTTACAGCGGTTTTTTCCAGTTTGAAAACAGAGAAGACGGAGTTTATATTAAGGCAGTAGCAAAGGACATGAGCAATATGCCGCCCCTTGACTGCCTTGCTGCTTATTGTGATAAAAAAAATATACCGTACGGCGGTAAATTTGAACTTAAAAAAGCCGCGGACCGGGCGATGCTCGGAGAGGCGGTGCGGGTAAGCGATCTGCAGATAACGGCTTTTTCCGGCTGGGCGGAATATTCCTTCGGAGAGGACGGAATGACGCTTGCGGTAACGCTGTATCCGCCGATGGCGGGTATGCCAGACGTGACGGTTGACGAGATGGAGCGCGATATAGCCAACCACAGAGTCACCTACGGTCTTGATATGAGCGCCATACAGAATCTTATAGATACCAAAAGCTACTATGAGCTTACTGTCATTGCCAGGGGAACTCCTCCGGTTGACGGATATGACGCGGAGCTTACATATGAATTTAATACGACAATAAGCACCAAGCCCAAGATAAACGAGGACGGCACCGTGGATTTCCATCAGCTTGACCTTATAAATAAGATCTCCGAGGGAGACGTGGTCGCGAGGATAGTGCCGGAGAATCCCGGAACGATGGGAACCAGCATATACGGCGAGTCAATAAAGCCTAAAAAAGTATACAAGAAGAGCTTTAAATATGGAAAGAACCTGAAGGTATCCGAAAACGGCAGGGAGCTTATATCCATGATAACCGGGCATGTGTACCTTGAGGGGGATAAGATTTTCGTATCCGGTGAATACGAGATCGGAGCGGATGTCGATAATTCAACGGGAGATATAGATTACGACGGAAATGTAAGGATACGCGGAAATGTAAGAGCCGGCTTCAAAGTCAGGGCGAGCGGCAATGTCGTCGTTGACGGAATGGTCGAGGGCGCGGAGGTGACCGCCGGGGGCGATATAATTTTACAGCGCGGGATCCACGGCATGAACAAGGGGGTCCTGACCGCCGGAGGCAACATAGCCGCCAATTTCATTGAGAACGCCACGGCGCGCGCGGGCAAGGACATAGAGACCGACGCGATACTTCACAGCAAGGTGAGCGCCCACGGAAGCATTCTTGTTGACGGCAGGAACGGTCTTATGGTAGGCGGAAGCATACGCGCCGGCAAATGTATAGAAGCTAAGATAATTGGCTCGCAGATGGAGACAGCTACCGAGGTCGGAGTAGGGACCGATCCGGATATGGTCGCCAGGATCAAGGAACTCAAGAAGCTCATAACCAAGGGCGGGCAGGATAAAGAGATGCTCAATCAGATGCTTACGCTTCTCCGCAAAAAACAGATGACGGAGGGAGGCCTGAACGCCGAAAAGACACAGCTTCTGCAGAAAACAATGAAAAACGTCATACTTCTTGAGAACAGCCTTAAAGAGATGAGGGCGGAATACGCGGAGCTTAACGAGAAGGTAAGCGAATCGGAGGACGCCAGAATAAAGATCACAAGAACCATCTATCCCGGCGTTAAGCTGGAAATATACGATTACGTGTACTTTTTGAGGGATAAAAACGACTATTGCCAGTATGTCCTTAAAGAAGGGGAGATCAAGAGGATAAACCTGTAAAGGACAGTATTCTGCGGGCATGCCGTTACGCGTCAAAAGAAACGAAGCAGTAAGGAAAGGGAGTGACCGTTATCAGACCGATTGAATTTGCAACAGTGATGAGAACCCAGGATATTTCGCCCGTAAAGCAGGCGGAGGACGCAAAAGCCGCGCTTCAGCAGCAGAATATCGCATATACAAGCGAGAAGACAGCCGATATCCGTCAGGAGCAGGTATACCAGAAGCAGGATGGCGATATGGATAAAAATTACGACGCGAGTAAGGACGGCAAAGGTCCTTCTTACGAGCAGGGCAGGAATAAACGCGGGAAAAAGGAAAAAGAAGAGGATGAGGACGGAAAGGTTACAGTTAAGAACAAGCCTTTCTTTGATGTCAAGATTTAGGAGAATATTATGTCAGGCATAGAAATAGCATTACTTATAGCAGGTCTTATTGTTTTCGCGGCAAGCTTCGTATTTTCGTCAGCCTCAGATAAAAAGGAATCCGAAAAGGTGCTTGTCATACTCAGCAATAAGCAGAAGGACGATATCAAGAACCAGATATTGTCTGTTTTTGACGAGCAGATGGCGGAATTAAAGGATAAAACCGAAGTTGAGCTGGATAAGATGTCGGCGCGGAAGATGAACGAAATGAACGAATATTCGGAGACGATCCTCGGAGAGATCAACCGCAACCACAATGAGGTCATGTTCCTTTATGATATGCTTAACGAGAAGAAAAAAGAAATCAACAATACTGTGCGCGACCTTAATATAGTCAAGAAGGAGCTTATGGCGGAGAACGCGAAGGCGGCTTATGCCGCGCAGTCCGTCAAGGAGGAGCCGGAAGCGGCAAAGGAGGAACAGCCCCAGGAAAAGAAAAAGCCCGCCGCGTCAAAGAGCGCCAAGTCTGCGTCAAGTAAGCAGACGGCAGGAAAACAGTCACCGGCTAAACAGTCCGGCAGTTCCGCAGACAGGGCAAAGGACAAGCCGCATGAGAGAATAATTGACGACGGTGAGGAACAGGCAGATACGGAGGCGCAGAAGCCCAAGCCAAGGCGCAAGACGGCAAAGACGGCTGCCGAACGCACGAGAAGCGCGATAAAGAAGGAATCGGAAAGAGACGACGGCAAATCTGTTGAGCTGGTCGCTGGCGGCAACAATAACGAAAAAATACTTGAACTGAGCCGTCAGGGCAAATCCAATGTGGAGATAGCCAAAGCGCTCGGTCTTGGAATAGGCGAGGTAAAGCTTGTGGTCGATCTTTATAAAGGAGGCCGGTAGAAATGCTTAAATATTATTTAAGAGGCCTCGGAATCGGAATTGTCGTCACTACAATTATACTTACTATTGTTTTTAATATTAGAGGGAAGCTGAGTGACAGCGAGATAAAGGAGCGTGCGTCAAAGCTTGGAATGGTGATGGCGCAGACCACGGAAGACTCTATTTTTGACAAGACTGTCGAGGATACGGACGAAGAAACCACCGACAAGCCGACGCAGAAACAAACACAGACGCAGACCGGTTCCGAAAAGGAAACTACTGAAGCGTCCACGGAAGAATCTACGACGGAGGCTGTTACCGAGGAAACCACGACTGAGACGCCCACGGAAAAACCTACCCCTGAACCTGTTACGGAGCCCCCCGCAACTGAACCTCCGGCTCCCGTAAACACGGCAAATATAGAGATAAGGAGCGGAATGTATTCGGAGGCCGTCAGCAGAATGCTGTTTAACGCCGGAATAATCCCGAACGCGGCGGAGTTTAATCTTTATCTAGAAAATAACGGATATGCGGAGCGGATTGCCGTCGGGACCTTCACGGTCTCGTCCGATATGAGCTACGACCAGCTTGCCCGTATTATTACAAGGAGTTAAAGGTATGGAAACGGTCATAAGAAGGGCGGAGCCGGGAGACCTTGACGGGATCAACAGGCTGCTCTATCAGGTGCTTGAGGTGCATCACAGCGGGCGCCCGGATCTTTTTCGGGCAAATGCCAAAAAATATACCGACAGCCAGCTTCTTGAAATAATACATGACGATTCAAAGCCGATATTTGTGGCTGAGGACCAGGCAGGAGATATTGCGGGCTACGCCTTCTGCGTTTTTCAGACGCATGAGGACAGCAATGTGCTTACGGACATAAAGACGATCTATATAGACGATCTCTGTGTGGACGAGGGGCGCAGGGGACTTCATATCGGAAGGAGTCTTTATGAGTTCGTGCTTGATTTTGCTAGGCAGAACGAATGTTACAACGTTACGCTCAACGTATGGTCCTGCAATGAGGCAGCGATGCGTTTTTATGAAAAATGCGGTTTGAGACCGCAGAAAGTCGGAATGGAGATTATTTTGTAATCTTTTTATAAAAAGCTTGATTTTAGCTTTTGGTAATGATATAATGTCAGTCGGTGCGTTAAGAGTTTCCAGGTGAAACCAGCTCCGGCTGATTTTTTAACGCATACAATCGCGTATGCCGATTCCCGGTTGGTGCCTTTG
>CAJTON010000039.1:10412-25176 GCA_910577605.1 uncultured Butyrivibrio sp. | reverse complement strand
AATGTGCCGATGAATGGGCAACTCAGGGCAGAAAGAATATTTTCGGCCAGGAAGTACAGCTTACGGAGATGCAGTCGGAGGCAGGTGCGGCAGGAGCCGTTCACGGTTCGCTTTCTGCGGGCGCGCTTACGACGACGTTCACGGCGTCTCAGGGACTTTTGTTAATGATTCCCAATATGTACAAGATCGCGGGCGAACAGCTTCCCTGCGTAATTGACGTTTCGGCACGCTGCGTTGCATCGCATGCGCTTAATATTTTCGGCGACCATTCGGACGTTTATGCATGCCGCCAGACCGGTTTTGCAATGCTTTGCGAGTCAAGCGTTCAGGAGGTTATGGATCTGACGCCCGTAGCGCACTGCGCGGCGATCAAGGGCAAGGTTCCTTTCCTTAACTTCTTTGACGGCTTCCGTACTTCACACGAGATCCAGAAGATCGAGATGTGGGATTATGAGGATCTTAAGGAGATGGTGGATCAGGACGCGATCAACGCTTTCCGCCGTCATGCTCTTAATCCTGAGCATCCCTGCCAGAGAGGTTCGGCACAGAACCCCGACATCTTCTTCCAGGCAAGAGAGGCTTGCAACGCTTATTACGAAGCCCTTCCCGATGTTGTTGAAGAGTACATGAACAAGGTAAATGCAAAGATCGGTACGGACTATAAGCTTTTCAACTACTACGGCGCTGCCGACGCGGAGAAGGTCATCATCGCGATGGGTTCGGTATGCGAGACTATCGACGAGACGGTTGATTATCTCATTAAGGCAGGAGAGAAGGTCGGCGTAATCAAGGTTCGCCTTTACAGACCTTTCAGCGTTAAGCATCTCCTTGCGGTTATGCCTAAGACCGTTAAGCAGATCTCCGTTCTTGACAGGACGAAGGAGCCCGGCTCGATCGGAGAGCCTCTTTATCTTGACGTTGTTGCGGCTCTCAAGGATACAGAGTTTGAGAATGTTCCTGTTCTTTCAGGACGTTACGGACTTGGCTCCAAGGATACCACGCCCGCTCAGATCATTGCCGTATTCGCTAATTCTGAGAAGAAGAAATTCACTATCGGTATTACGGACGATGTGACCAACCTTTCGCTTGAGGTAGGACCTTCTCCCGTTACGGCTCCCGAAGGAATCACAAGCTGTAAATTCTGGGGACTCGGCGCTGACGGTACGGTAGGAGCGAACAAGAACTCTATCAAGATCATCGGCGACCATACGGATATGTATGCTCAGGCATATTTTGACTATGATTCAAAGAAGTCGGGCGGCGTTACGATCTCCCATCTCCGTTTCGGTCATTCAAAGATCAAGTCAACATATCTTATCAACAAGGCAGATTTTGTGGCTTGTCATAATCCTGCGTACATACGCAAATACAATATGGTTCAGGACCTTAAAGACGGCGGAACCTTCCTTCTCAACTGCAGCTGGAACGCTGAGGAGCTTGAGCATCACCTTCCGGGACAGGCTAAGAGATATATTGCGGAGCACAATATCAAGTTCTACACTATCGACGGAATCAAGCTCGGTATAGAGACAGGAATGGGAGCGCGTATCAATACGATACTCCAGTCCGCATTCTTCAAGCTTGCCAACATCATTCCGATCGACGATGCCGTTAAATATATGAAGGACGCTGCGACAGCCAGCTATATGAAGAAGGGCGAGGACGTTGTTAAGAAGAACCATAACGCTATCGACGCAGGTCTTGCGAACGTTGTTGAGATCAACGTTCCCGACAGCTGGAAGAATGCGGAGGACGAAACCCTTTCTGCAGCCGCTGAGGGCGCAAGACAGGATGTGGTTGATTTCGTTAATTCGATTCAGCACGCCGTAAACGGACAGGAGGGCAATAAGCTCCCCGTATCTGCATTCAAGGATTATGTTGACGGCTCCACACCTTCGGGCGCTGCCGCATTTGAGAAGCGCGGCGTTGCGACGACGGTTCCCAAGTGGATACCTGAGAATTGTATACAGTGTAACTTCTGCTCGTATGTTTGTCCTCATGCCGTTATCCGTCCGGTAGCTCTTACCGAGGAGGAGGCTGCAAAGGCTCCCGACGGAATGAAGATCACCGATATGACAGGTATGCCGGGAATGAAGTTTGCCGTGACTGTATCCGAGTTCGACTGCATGGACTGCAAGGTCTGCGTGAACGTATGTCCCGCAAAGGAGAAGGCACTCGTTATGGAGCGCTTTGACGATACCGACAGGACGCAGCAGAACGCGTTTGATTACGGACAGAGCCTTCCTGACAAGGCAGAAGTATTTGATAAATTTAAGGAAACGACGGTTAAGGGAAGCCAGTTCAAGCAGCCGCTCCTTGAGTTCTCGGGCGCGTGCGCAGGCTGCGGCGAGACTCCTTACGCAAAGCTTATCACCCAGCTTTTCGGCGACAGGATGTATATAGCGAACGCGACAGGCTGCTCATCTATATGGGGCAACTCATCGCCCTCGACGCCTTATACTGTGAACAAGCAGGGACGCGGACCCGCATGGAGCAATTCTCTTTTCGAGGATAACGCAGAGTTCGGTATGGGTATGCAGCTTGCTCAGAAGGCGGTAAGAACAAGGCTTAAGGCTAAGGTTGAAGAGGTTCTTGAAACGACCTCCAACGCTGACCTTAAAGCGGCAGCTCAGGAATATCTTGATACCTTCAGCTGCGGAACCACTAACGGAGCGGCTACCGAGAAGCTTATCGCCACGCTTGCGGGAGAGGATTCCGATGCGGCAAGAGAGATCCTTACCGACAAGGATATGCTTTCCAAGAAGTCACAGTGGGTATTCGGCGGAGACGGATGGGCATACGACATCGGCTTCGGCGGAGTTGACCATGTTCTCGCAAGCAATAAGGATATAAATATCTTCGTATTTAATACCGAGGTATATTCCAACACCGGCGGTCAGGCTTCAAAGGCTACGCCTACCGGCGCGGTTGCGGAGTTTGCAGCGGCAGGTAAGGAGATCAAGCAGAAGGATATTGCCAGCATCGCAATGAGCTACGGTTATGTGTACGTTGCGCAGATTTCAATGGGCGCGGACCGCAACCAGTGCATCAAGGCGATCGCCGAGGCAGAGGCATATCCCGGACCTTCGCTTATAATCGCATACGCTCCTTGTATCAACCACAGCATCAAGACCGGAATGGCTCACGCTCAGGACGTTGAGAAAGCGGCTGTTGATTCGGGCTACTGGCATCTGTTCAGATTTAACCCCGCTCTTAAGGACGAGGGCAAGAATCCGTTCCAGCTTGACTCTAAGGAGCCTAAGGGAAGCTACCGTGACTTCATTATGAATGAGGCGCGCTATGCAAGACTTGCAAAGGCTAATCCTGAGAGAGCCGAGATGCTCTTTAAGGCTGCCGAGGAGAACGCGAAGGCAAGATACGATTATCTTGTTAAGTACGCAAGGCTTTTCGATTAAAAAGGAAATACCAGGTTAAATCGCAGCCCGCATGGTTTTCTGTGCGGGCTGTTTTTTGCCATTATGCAAAAATAATTTTTAAATTATCCCTTGTAAATGCAGATGGAAAATAATACAATATAGCTATAAATTCACGGAGGGAATATATGGACAGTCAGGGAACGGAAGGCAAATCTTCCAGGAGGCTTAATTTTGGCAATAAATATGTAGCGATTGGCGTTATGCTTTTTCTTGTGGTAGCGTGCAGTATTTTGTATTATTTCGCTTTTTTTAAGGACAAGACGCTTTTCGGACTTATGAAAAGCATAATGTCAAATTTATCGCCGTTTATTGTAGGCGCTGTGTTGGCGTATCTGCTCAAGCCCATATGCGCGGTCTTTGAAAAATGGACCGGAAAATGGTTCTCCAAGATGAAGAACAGGCGCTTTGCCCGGAATCTTTCCGAAATTATCAGCATTTTTATAACAGCCGTGCTTTTTCTGATGTTCATTTATGTTATGCTGGCATCGGTAATTCCCCAAGTCATTGACAGCGGCAAGATGCTTGTGGATAATGTTCAAAAATGGTATGCCAACGTGATAGACTGGCTTAAAAGCATAACCAAGGATACAGCGATGCAGGAGACTATCGACGACTTTGCAAAAGACGGATTTGCAAAGATACAGGAGTGGATCACTAAATTCACGGAATTTGACAGCAGTTCTTTTATAAATGACGTGCTGTCCGGAGTTACGGTCGGTTTGAAGGGCGTTATCACCGTGCTCAAGAATCTGCTTATCGGCGGTATTGCCTGCCTCTATATACTTGCGCAGCGCAAAAAACTGTCGTCGCAGGGCAAGCTTATAATATACAGTATTTTTAAAGAAAAATGGGCTGACAGGATAATGGATGAGCTGAAATTCATCGACAAAATGTTCAGCGGCTTTATAAACGGCAAGATTCTCGATTCTATTATAATAGGTATAATTACTTTTATAGTGACGTCGATATTTAAGATTCCGTACGCGCTGTTAATAAGCGTGGTTGTCGGAGTTACTAATATCATTCCTTTTTTCGGACCGTTTATCGGAGGAATACCGTCGGCGTTTATAGTGCTTATGGTAAGTCCGCTGAAATGCCTTTATTTCATTATAATAATAATTGCCATTCAGCAGTTTGACGGAAATATCCTCGGACCGAAGATTCTTGGAAATGCAACGGGAGTATCAAGCTTCTGGGTTCTTTTCTCGATTACGTTTTTCGGCGGAATGTTCGGTTTTACGGGAATGATAATCGGCGTGCCTCTTTTTGCGGTGCTTTACGACATAATAAAGCGGCTTATGCACCGAGGGCTTGTCAAACGGAATAAGGAGCAGATGTACGAACAGTACGAAGCCGAGCAGGCTATGGAGGAGAAGGCTAAGGCGGAAGCAAAGGAACGAAGGCGTCTTCATATTAAAAAGGTTAATTTTCACAAAAAGAAATAATGATAATTCCGGGGGCATAGAATGTATTAAAATTCTGTGCCCTTGGTGCTTATGAAGATTATTCTGTATCTGTCCGAGTTTATTATCCCTCTTTTGGTATTTTATATAGTCGGCTACGCCCTTCTGAAGAAAAATAAAGTTTACGAGGATTTTATCGACGGGGCAAAGGACGGACTCAAAACGGTCGTCGGGATTCTGCCGACGCTCATCGGACTTATGGTCGGAGTCAGGGTGCTGAGAGCGTCCGGACTTCTTGAAATGATAGGTAAACTGATAGGATATTTTAGCGGCTTTGTGGGGCTTCCTGCCGAAGTGGTCCCTGTTATCATTGTAAGACTTTTTTCGTCAAGCGCCGCCACAGGGTTGTGCCTTGACATATTCAAGCTTTACGGAACGGATTCGTATACGGGATTTATGGTGAGCGTTATGATGAGCTGCACCGAAACTGTTTTTTATACGATGAGCGTATATTACATGGCGGCAAAGGTCACCAAGACGAGATGGACGCTCGCGGGCGCGCTTGTTTCCACTGCGGCGGGAATTGTGGCGAGCGTCGTCATCACGGTGCTTATGGGTAAATAAAATCAGATGATCATACTCAGCTGTATTCTTTTTTTGGCGGCGTCAACGTTCAGCACTTTGACTGAAACGATGTCGCCTACGCTTACTATTTCCATAGGGTGTTTTACAAATCTGGCGTTCGTGAGCTGCGATATATGTACAAGTCCGTCCTGATGAACGCCTATATCAACGAAGGCTCCGAAATCAATGACATTGCGCACGGTTCCGGACAGTATCATTCCGGGGCGCAGATCCTCCATTGACATTACGTCGCTTCTTAGGACGGGCTTAGGCATTTCCTCGCGCGGGTCGCGTCCGGGTTTTTCTAGCTCTTTTACAATGTCGCGGAGAGTAAGCTCTCCGATGTCAAGTTCTTTTGCAAGTTTTGCGTAGTCTTTTATCGTGAGCGAAAGTCCGGATACGCCGCCTTTCGTAATGTTTTCGGGAGAAAAGCCCGCGCGTTCCAAAAGAGCAAGCGCTTTTTCATAGCTTTCGGGGTGTACTCCGGTAGAGTCGAGGGGATTGCGTCCTTCGTTTATGCGCATAAATCCGGCGCACTGCTCAAAGGCTTTGGGTCCGAGTTTGGGGACCTTCAGCAGATCCTTGCGCGTGACGAAGCGTCCGTTTGCCTCGCGGTACGCGACGATATTGCGGGCAAGCTGCTTTGTGATTCCGGAAATATGCTCGAGGAGCGGCGCTGACGCGGTATTCAGGTCTACGCCGACGTGGTTTACGCAGTCCTCTACGACGCCGTCTAAGGCGACGCCTAATTTTTTCTGGTTCATATCGTGCTGATACTGACCGACCCCTATCGCCTTGGGGTCTATTTTTACAAGCTCCGCAAGGGGGTCCTGAAGCCGGCGCGCAATCGAAGCGGCGCTTCTCTGTCCCACGTCAAAATTCGGGAATTCCTCAGCCGCAAGTTCGCTTGCGGAGTATACGGAGGCTCCGGCTTCGTTTACGATAACATACTGTACGTTTTCGGGTATTTCTTTTATCAGGTCGGCGATTATAGCCTCGGATTCGCGTGAGGCTGTTCCGTTGCCGCAGGAGATCAGCGATATATCATATTTGCGTATAAGTTTTTTAAGAACCGCCTTTGCCTCGTCGACTTTGTTCTGCGGCGCTGTGGGGTAGATGACCACGGTGTCAAGGACCTTGCCTGTTGGATCCACAACGGCAAGCTTGCAGCCTGTCCTGAACGCGGGGTCCCATCCGAGAACATTGCGTCCGGCGATGGGCGGCTGCATAAGAAGCTGCGTAAGATTTTTGCCGAAAACGTCGATCGCGCCGTCCTCCGCGGCTTCGGTCAGGCGGTTCCGCAGCTCGCGCTCGATCGAGGGGGCGATAAGGCGGTTGTAGCTGTCCGCTATGGTGTCTTTAAGAACCTGCGCGGTGTTAGGGTTTTCTTTGACAATTATCTGTTTTTCGAGGTAGGCAAGAATCTTGTCCACGGGCGCTTCGATTTTAACGGTGAGAAATTTTTCTTTTTCGCCGCGGTTGAGCGCGAGAGTGCGGTAGCCCGTCATTTTGGTGAGAGGGCTCGTAAAATCGTAGTACATCTCATAAACGGACTCGGTATCGGCGTCTTTGGCGGCGGACGAGATAAGTCCTTCGCTGAAGGTCAGCTCGCGGATACGGGTCCGGTAGTCAGCGTTGTCAGAGATCTCTTCTGAAATAATATCCATAGCTCCGGCAATCGCGGCGCCTGCGTCGGGAACGTCTTTTTCTTTATCAATATAGGGCGCGGCTTCAAGCTCAAGCGGATTGGCGGTCTGCTGGAGCCTGATCACAGCGGCAAGCCCTTCGAGCCCGCGTTCTTTGGCTATTGTGGCGCGGGTGCGTTTTTTCTGTTTATAGGGTCGGTAAAGGTCTTCTACCGCCACGAGAGTGCGCGCCTCTTCAATTTGCGCGCAAAGCTCCGGCGTGAGCTTGCCCTGCTCCCCGATAGCAGCCAGAACGGTCTGTTTGCGCTCCTCCAAACCGCGCAGATATGAAAGCCGTTCGTCAAGTTTACGCAGCTGCGTATCGTCAAGCGCTCCCGTAGCTTCTTTGCGGTAACGCGAAATAAAGGGTATGGTATTGCCCTCGTCGATAAGCTTAACGGCAGCTTCAACCTGCCATTTTTTTACCTGTAATTCTTCCGTAATAATTAAAATAATGTCCATGGAAGTGATTATACAACAGGAGCGCGGATTTAACAAGGAATTTTGGGCGGCGCTGCGCGGACCAATCACGTTCGGCATTGATTGTTGGGGATGTTTTTATTTTGTATTATAAAAAAACATAATACTTATTTGATGATAATATAAAATATAAAAATGTAAATTTCACTAATTAACATAGCAATTCCATTGACAGATATATAAAAATATGTGATAATTAAAAGCAACAATACACCATTAATCATAAGGAGTAAATTAATGAGGAAATCTACAAAATTCGCAGCATTAGTTGTAATATTCATGTTATTTGTGCGGAATTCGACATATTTATCATACGCTGATGATGTGACTTCGGAAGAGGCGGGCGAAGCTAGATTTGCCAAAGAAGGCGCTGATTATGAAGAAATCAATTATTCATTAAATTATTTAGGGTATGATTCCCAGGATACGGTTTACTGTACCGATTACATAGAAACCTCGGATGATACGGGAATAACTACGCAGGTTGCGGTTCTTTATACTGAAAACGAGATGATAGGAGAGTACGTCAAAGCGTTTGACGAGGAAACTTCTGAGAGAAGAACCTGTTTTCTGGTTAAAAATAACGAGGAAGTTTTCGACGCGTTGACGGGCAGCGAAAACGCCGGTATAGAGGTCAAGGTTGACGGAGATACAATTGAGCTGACCGTCGATTATGACGATGCGGGGCAGGAAGATATTGAGGCGGAGGAATTTGAGGTCAGGGAGTATCAGGTTCAGGTAAATACTCCGACATTGCCTAAACACTATCCGACTTATGTTTCTGATATTGAGATGATGCTCAAGACTACTCCCGGTGCGGAAGGAAATTTAGTTAAGGTAAAAAATGTACCGAATGACTCATTGAGTAATGATGTCGGTTTATGTTGGGCGGCGTGCGGGGCAAGTATTGTCAATTATTTTATGGGAACCGATTATACGGCAAAAACAATGTTTGATAAGGTGGAGTCGGTAATGAGCGGGACACCTGCAGGAACTATATTAAATATGAAAACAATGTTTGATGTCTGTTTATTAAAATACAGCGGAAAGGCGGGGAAATTAACGTACAGTAACGTTTCAGCCCAGCATAAAAAAGGTTCTCCGATAATGTGCTGTCTTTATGGAGAAGACAGACTACAAAATAATGCCGAAAAAAATCATGTGGTAGTTCTTTGCGGTTCATTTAAGATAAGCACCTCTTACGGGTATATTTATATGGATCCGAATGAATATTCAAGATTGGTTATTAATTATATGGATTATTCGCAAATAACAAGCAGCTCCAATGACTTATATTATTATGGCGGGGGCAGTATTTTTTATTTGAGATGCAATTATTCGTTTTACAATTTCAGCAAGGGGGTATAGATCATGAAAAAAATTATTCAGAAAATTTGTACGGTTTCTTTACTTTTGATAATCTGTGTAACGGCAGGCTGCTCAAAAGGCAGCAGCACACGGCAGGAAAATGCTGCCGCAGATACTAAAGGCAGCGTTGTAGGGATCATAAAAGAGGTAACGGACAAGGAATACATGATATGCATGAATTATTCGCGCTGTTATCTTGTGGCGGATAAATGCGGCACGGATTATAAGGTCGGAGACAGCGTAAAAGTGGACTATACCGGAGCAGTCAGCAATAATGACAATAATGAGCGAAAATGGAATGAGAAGGACGGACGCGTTGTTATAAACGAAGATTATGTAATGCATATAAAAGCAGATGAATATACCGGAATTTCATTGTGGGATAATGATTATGTTTTTTACGGATCAGTAGAGAAAGCTTGGGGTGTACATGACAGCAACCCTGACGATACCTACTATGAATTTATTCCGGCGGTTAGCGAGGAGGAAGGTCAGGCTAACCGTATCCTCGGAGACAACAGAGGCTTTGTGGGATATGGATCTCAGATAAACGGCGGCGAAGGCTTGCCTAGAGATATACTTATGAAGGATGTGCGTGCCAAAATAACCTATGATCCCGACACGATGCTTGTAACTAAGGTTGAGCCTGCGGAGGATAAGAGAGCTGAAGCCGATAATTATGTTGCGGGAATCATAGGCGGCGTTGAGGGAGATGCCTATCTGGTAAATATTAATTCCAGCGCTCCAATATATCAGATGAAAGCTGATAAATGCGGTACGGATTATAAAGAAGGCGACAGCGTAAAGATCAGCTATACCGGAAAACTGCGCCATTATGACGAGGATATGAACAGACTTGAGGACGATCAGTTTCCTTTGACGGGGGATAAAATGTATATTATTGCGGATAATTATACCGGAATTTCCGCATGGGAGAATGATTATTGCTTTTACGGAACATTGGAATATATTGCTGATGTGAGAGACGAAAACGGCTGGTTTGGCGAAAGCATTGATACATATTTTAGCTTTGTTCCTTTGGACCGCGAGGATGAGGGCGCGGCAAATCAGATGTTCGGTCAGGTCAATAATATTTTTCATGGGTATGCCTCTCAGATAAACGACGGAAAAGGTTTTGCAAGAGATATGCCGATGCATGACACGGTTGCCAAAATAACCTACGACCCCGAAACGATGATGGTGACCAAGGTCGAGTTTGACGACGGCAAACCGTCTGAAACGAAATAAAAAATAACAAAAAGATAATCCAAAAATATTTGAGTCAAACAAGGACAAGCTGACGGACGGAAAATTTTTGTTCGGCAGCTTGTTCTGATTTAGTATTCGGTTAAAATTTTAAACGCGTCATTTTTAATTATGACCGAGCAGTGTTCTTCAAGATATGAAACGGTGGCATAGTTGATTTTGAGCTTGCGTCCGTATTCGGATAAAAGGTTGCAGATGCGGAACATATCGCCGCTGTCGTCCAGAAATCCGGTCAGGGCAAGATAATAAATTCCGGAAGCGGAGCGGTAAAGGCGGCTTGCGCCGTCAAAGGACGCGCCTGTTTGCGATACGGCGTCCGAAACCTTCTGCCATGAATCAAAGGAATATATCCGCGTAGCCTCCTCGTTCTCGCTGCGGGCGGCATCCGCCTGCGCTTTCCCGGCTATGGTCTCGGCCATTGGAATAAAGCCGTCGCCGGAAGAAGGTGAAGCGGGCATTTCCTCATTGCCGGAATACTCTTCGGGGGCGGAGAGCTCGTCGATTTCGTCAAGAGCCAAAAGACTTTCCACGGTGTTTTCATAGCCGCCCTCGGAAGGCGAGAAATTGGAAAGCTTGGAGTCAAGTTCCTCGGGATCGTCCACCTTGGTTATTATCAAAACAATGCAGTCGGACGACATCGGAATCGCCTCGATCATAAGGGGAATGTCATCCGCCTCAAATCCGAATTCATTAGATGCCTGTTCTATCATATCGTGAAAAAGAAGCTTTGCTTTTTCAGTTCCGTATGCGAGTTCACTTATTTTCAGCTCGCGCGAAATCAGATCGCCGCGGCTTAAAGTACAGCGGATCTGTGTGTCGCTGATTTTTTCGATCTTCATCTTTTTCACATCCTGTCTTAATTTTATTGTAGTTGTAGTATTAGTATACAGCAAAAGTTTTAGTAATGTAAATATTGATAAATGAATTTTTAGTGGATAAAACGTAAAATTTTGCTAAAAATAAGTCGTTTTCACGCGAAAAAAGAAAAATTCCGGTATTTTTTAAGCTGATTTGTAAAAAGCGGGACAATTTGTAATTATTAATTTTTTATAAATTCACGAAAAGCACTTGTCAAATTCACAGAAAGTAGTTATTATTTTCTTACAGGATACATATTGAGATACGGACGCACCGGGAGATGGTGTTATTCAAAAGGGTGATATTTTGTTCAGCAGATACAGAATCGAAGAGCTGCTTGGAACAGGCGCCTTCGGTGAGGTCTATCTTGCCGAACATCTCAATCTAAAGGTTAATCGTGCGCTTAAGTGCATCAAAAAGTGTCGGGACATATACCGGACAGCGGTCAGAGAAGCCGACATTCTTAAAGATCTAAGACATCCTGCTATTCCCATAATCTACGATATAGAAGAAAATGAAGAATGCGTATGCATTGTTGAGGAATATGTTGAGGGATCGTCGCTTAGTTCCTTACTATCAGACAAAGGAAAATTACCGGTCAGGAATATTATTGATATAACGCTTGATCTTTGCAATGCTGTGGAATATCTGCATGACAGAAAAGTTTTTCACCGCGATATAAAGCCGGAAAATATTATTTACAACGGCAGAAGTATCAAGCTTCTTGACTATGGAAGCGCGGTCTGCGCCAACGGTAAGCGCGCGCCCGCAATGGGTACCAAATGGTACGCGGCTCCGGAGGTGTATACGGGAAGTACATCGGACGCGGGCGGCGACATTTATTCCATTGGGGCTGTCATGCTTACTGCGGCGGCAGGCGCTATGGACATTGGAAGACTTGACGGCGTCCGCCCACGGGAATTTGCCGATATTGTCAGAAAATGTCTTCTACATTCAAAAAGGGAGAGATTCGGCTCCGTCGGGGAGCTTGTAAAGGCTCTTTCTAAAATTCGCGGAAATAGCTCCGTATCGGAAATAGTATCCTTGCGCATCGCTTTTGCCGGAGCGTACCCGCACTGCGGGACCACACACTGTTCTCTCATAGCTGCTTACGTTCTTTCCAAAGCAGGCTTTATGGCGGCTGCCAAAGAATGCAATCAGAGCCGGGACTTTATGGAAATTTTAAAGGCGGCGGGCAGGGTGGTTTTTGACAGGGGTGTGTATACGGCTGACGGGATCAGAATGATTCCCGATTACTGCGGATGCGCGGCGACGGGATATGAGGACAGATTTGACAGGATAATATGTGATTACGGTTGTGCCGAAGAGACTAATCTTAATGAGATCATAAGCTCGGACTATGTCTGTCTTGTGACGGGCGCAAAGCCCTATGAGCTGAAAAAGACGGCGGAGATCACCGGGCGGCTGCTAAACATGTCGTCCGGGATTTCCCAAAGACTGAGTACAATAATCAATTTTGCCGGAAGTATAAGCATAGGCGCGCTCGCGGAGCGCGGAATCATAAATCCTGTCAGGGTATGTTATCAGCCTGAGCCATATAAATACCACTGCAAAGGATTTGCGTCTGAATATGGGAAAAAGAAACGTCATTTTAAAAGATAACCGCATGAGCGCGTCTGTCGGCATAATGGGAACCGCGGGCCAAACGGGAGTTACACACCTTTCCGTGATGCTTGCCGTGTTTTTGTCGGCGGTTGCGGGCGCAAGGGTGGCGCTGGCGGAAATGAACGACAGCGGCTGTTTTCGGCAGGCTGGAATTATACTGAGCAATAATTTTCATTCCAAATACGGTAAAATTAAAAAGTTGATTTCAATTTATACGCAGTCGGACAGTTCACAAATCGCCGGGCTTATGTCTGAGGGCTACGATTATGTTATCATTGATTTCGGATGTGATTTTGAACGTAACAGACAGCAGTTTCTTATGTGTGGAGCGAAGCTTGTTGTCGGAAGCCTGTCGTGGTGGAAGATCCATGAATATGTGGGATTTGCCGCCAGGACAAAAAGGGAAGCCTCAAGAAACAAATGGAAATTTCTTGCGGTCTCGCCGGTGCGCGAGGGAATACGCTATCTCAGCAAAGAATTGGGAATTTCGGTAGGCGCGATTCCCTGCGAGCCCGATCCGTTTTGTCTCGGAGAGCAGAGCATGGATTTTTTACAGGAGCTGACGTACGGATTTTTCTGATGGCCCTTATAACGGAATGGTCTTTATATCACAATAGACTTCCTTGCAATTTAGACGGCGGCAAACTGTACTATTGAAACATGCTGCCGCCGCACACAATGCTGCGCTGCGGGCTATTACGGGAGGATTTCGGAATGGAAACCGATAAAAATTACAGGTCAGCCCTTAAAGAAGAATTGTTAGGTCTTAAAGAAAACGGAGTCACTTTTCGCGTAAACGGAGACGAAGTTGAACCGGAAGACGGTCTTATAGACATGCTTCTTAACGAAAATGACTGCACATATATGAGAAATTACGAATTTAAGGGTGGGAAATTAGTAGAAATCGAATTTGAAAAAATTAATTTAAAGCAGACAACATAACCCCTTTATGTGCTTTAATCGGAATTTGTTGATGCATTTGAAATGAATTCCATGAAAAAACGGCGTCGCTGCATTGCAACGCCGTTTGTTTTTATGGTATAATAAGCGCAAGCGCTTATTATCATTCCGCGGTCGCCGAATATGCCTTCGGCATGCTCGGCTCGTCGCGTTTATGGTATGATATGCGTAAGTAACAAGCAGTGCAAAAACGGACAGAGACAGACCTGCTGCTTGCCGCAAGGGCAGACTATGACTGTTTTTATAGGGCGATGGCCCGTTCAGCGAGGAATACGCAGTTTCCGGGCGGCATTGCTTATGGAATAAACTCAAAAATCCAGTCGCTTGATCTCCTGCTGAGCGCGGCGGGGGAAGAAACAATGAGGTGCCGATTTGATAAATAACAGAAAATACACGAATAATCAGGATTCAGACGATTACATATTTGAAGACGAGCAGGAGTTAGAGGAGCAGATCGAAACTCCTGATATTGAGGAGATAGCGGTGACTCTTGACGGGGACGGTGCGCCGGAAAGCAGCTACGGGCAGACAGAGTCCGGACAGAACACGCAGGAGGAGTATGCCGAGCTGTATGATGAGGAGCCGCCTAAACCCGGAAAACGCGGGAAGATAATCGCTGTCGCGGCGGCGGTACTGCTTATTGTCGCGGCGCTTCTGGCGGCAGGAATCATCATTCACAAGTTTACGCCCTCCAAAACAAGGGTGGATTATGAGGAATATTTCGGAGCGGCTGGAAAGACGCCTGTTTTGATATATAATTACGCTAAATCGGATTATAAAGTGAAGCTTGAGGACGGAGCCTTCTATGTGGAAAATAAATTCCTGAAAGATAATTTTACGGACAAGTTTTTTTACGACGAGGGCAGGAACGAAGTGCTGTACACTACGGCGACGCAGATATATACTTTTCCCGTGGGTGAAAAAAAATACAGTGTTGACGGGGAGAGCAGGCAGACGGACAAGCCGGTTGTGCTGAGAGAAAATGACACTCTTTATATTCTGCTGGAATTCGCGTCGGAAAGGTGCGACATGGTATGGCGCGCCTATGAAGCTCCTG
>CAJTON010000039.1:9022-10402 GCA_910577605.1 uncultured Butyrivibrio sp. | reverse complement strand
GTTGACGGAGGCTCGGAGTATATGAAAACCGTGCTGAACGAAGAGTACGTCGTCAGGGACGGCGCGTCTATAAAAGGAAGCATTATGGAGGATGCCTCCGATAAAGCCGATACGATGTGGATGCTTGAAGAAGGGGCTTCACAGGAGCAGGAATGGCTTAAAGTAAAGTCCGAGGACGGCAGAACGGGCTATGTGAAGTCCTCGCATACGACGGGGGCGGCGGTACTGTATACCTACGATTCGGAATATAAGAAGGAGGAGTATCCGTCGCAGTTAAGGAACCATGATATTCTTCTGGTGTGGCACGCGGTCTATGACTTGAACGACAATGCCAAAATAGAAGAGCTGCTTGCGGGCAGCAAAGGAGTCAACACCGTTTCGCCTACATGGTATAAGGCGGTCGACGCAAAAGGAAATATTGAATCAATGGCTGACAGGGCATATGTGGAATACATTCATAGTCTTGGCATGGAGATATGGCCGCTGATAAGCGATTTTACCTCAACAGAAGGGGAAGGTTGGGACGAGAAGGCGCTTCTTTGCAATACGGATTCAAGACGCCGCCTTATTGAAAATATTATGGCGGAAATAAAAGATTACGGCTATGACGGAATAAATGTCGATTTTGAAAAAGTTTCGCAGGAGGCGGGAGACGGATATATACAGTTTATAAGAGAACTTTCAATAAGCTGCCGCAAGGCGGGAGTCGTGCTCTCGGTGGACAATTATGTGCCGAAGCCGTACAATATGCAGTATAACAGGACGGACCAGGGAGAATGCGCGGATTATGTAATTGTAATGGGGTATGACGAGCATTATTCCGGCGGCAGCGAAGCGGGTTCTGTAGCGTCTATAGGCTTTGTGAATGAAGGAATTTCGGAATCGCTTAAAGAGGTTCCGAGGGAGAAGCTCATAAATGCCGTTCCTTTTTATACAAGACTGTGGATAGAAGGACCGGACGACGAGGGAAACGTTTCGCTTTCCTCCAAAAGCTACGGAATGGGAGGCGGCGCGCAGATAGCCGAAGAGCTTGGGCTTACAAAAATATGGGACGATGAGGTCAAGCAGTTTGTCGCCACAGGAAGCGCGGACGGCAAAAGCTACAGTATATGGCTTGAAGACGAGCGCTCAATGGAAGAGAGAATAAAGCTTATACGCAGTTATAATATAGCGGGCGTTGCGGCATGGTGCCTCGGAATGGAATCAGATTCCGTGTGGGATATAATAGCGGGTAAGTAATTCACGGGATTGTCCGTCTGCGAATATGCTTCTATATTTGCGTTTATGCAAATAAAATATACCAAACGCAGCAAGGTTTGGTATATTTTATGAACAGAAAAGTGCTTGACGTGTTTATGGCGGTGATGCTTATTGCCGGAG
>CAJTON010000039.1:8669-9008 GCA_910577605.1 uncultured Butyrivibrio sp. | reverse complement strand
TGTACGATGGAATTCGGGCTGCCTAAGGCGGCGGAAACGACGGGCGCAGCGGTGCCGGAGCCTGTGACTGTTGTGATAGATCCGGGGCACGGAGGCATAGACCCCGGTAAAGTCGGGGTGAACGGTTCGCTTGAGAAGGACGTAAATCTGGCGATAAGCTTTAAGCTCAAAGAATGCCTTACGGAGAAGGGTTATAATGTCGTTATGACAAGAGAGGACGGCGAGGGGCTTTATTCCGAGACGGACGTCAATAAAAAAGCGGCGGACATGAACAAAAGATGCGAGCTGATAGAGAAGTCGGACGCGGATCTGGCGGTCAGCATTCATCAGAACAGTTAT
>CAJTON010000039.1:0-8659 GCA_910577605.1 uncultured Butyrivibrio sp. | reverse complement strand
CCGGAGCCGTCTGTCAGCGGGGCGCAGGTATTTTATTATAAGCATTCGGCGCAGGGCAAAAAACTGGCGGAGATATTACAGGAGCAGCTCAAGGAAAAGCTTGACAGGGATAACCGCAGAATGTGCAAGTCAAACGACAATTATTATATGCTGATACACACGCCATGTCCTACGGTTATAGTCGAATGCGGATTTTTAAGCTGTCCGGCGGAGGAAACGAAGCTTTCGGACGAAGCGTACCAGCAAAAGATCGCGGAGGCGATCACCGCCGGAATTGAACAATACTTTGAAGCAAAAAATTGACTTTGCGGCAATAAAAGATTAGAATAGTAGCCATGGATACGATAATTGAGAAAATAACGGGAGATTCCGGACATGACAGGCAGGTGATACAAAAAGCCGCCGCCATAATAAAAAAAGGCGGGCTTGTGGCGTTTCCCACCGAGACGGTCTACGGATTGGGCGGGGACGCGTTTGACGCGGACGCAGCCTCAAAGATTTACGCCGCAAAGGGCAGACCGTCGGATAATCCGCTGATAGTGCATATATCGGATATATCCGATCTGACGGAGCTTTCGGACGACGTGCCGGAGGTTGTATATACTTTGGCGGAGCGTTTCTGGCCGGGTCCGCTGACCGTTATAATAAAGAAAAACTGCCGTGTTCCCGACACTGTGACAGGAGGGCTTGACACGGTTGCCGTGAGGCTGCCGGATAATGAGACCGCAAGGAAGTTTATAAAAGCGTCGGGGACCTTTATCGCGGCTCCGAGCGCTAATCTTTCGGGACGTCCGAGTCCGACGTCGGCTGAACATGTCGCGGAGGATCTTTCTGGAAGAATAGATATGATCATCGACGGCGGCGATATAGATATAGGACTTGAGTCAACGATTGTTGATATGACGGGAGATGTTCCCGTATTGCTCCGCCCCGGTTTCGTGACGGCTGAAATGCTTTGCGGAGCGGTCGGAGAGGTGGCGTACGATCCCGCGCTTATGAGCGGCGTGGACGGAGAGGTAAGACCGAAGGCGCCGGGAATGAAATACCGGCATTACGCGCCGAAAGCGGAGATGACGGTCGTCGAGGGAGAGCGCGGCGCCGTTGCGGATAAAATAAAACAGCTCGTAAGGAACGATATTTCTCAAGGAAGAAAAGCCGGTATAATGGTATCGGAGGAAAATAAAGATTTCTTTTGCGAGGGAGAGATGATCTGCCTGGGGAGCAGGACAAACCCCGAAGAAATAGCGAGACATCTTTTCGGCGCGCTGCGCGAGTTTGACGAACGCGGCGTGGATACGATATACGCGGAAGCTTTCCCGCTTGAGGGAATAGGATACGCGGTTATGAATCGGCTGCTTAAAGCTGCCGGACAGCGTGTGATCAAGGTCTGAGAAGAGGCGGTTTATATGGCAAAATACAACAGACTTATTTTTGTGTGCATGGACAATCTGTGCCGAAGCCCTATGGCGGAGGCGGTAATGAAAAGGATAAACAGGACGCCGGGACTGGAGATATGTTCGAGGGGAATTATCGTTCTTTTTCCGGAGCCGTACAATCCTAAGGCTACGTCCGTGCTCAGAAGCAGCGGAATAATCCTTGAAAACGGACAGTCAAAGCCCCTTGAGGCGGCGGACTTTGCGGAGGATACTCTTGTGCTGACCATGGACAGGACGGAGAAGCAGAAGATTTTCGAGGAGTTTGAGAACGCCGTAAACGTTTATACCATAATGGAATTCGCGGGAGGCAGCGGCGATATAATGGACCCGTACGGCGGACACAGGGACGTGTATGCTCTTTTTCTGGAGTCCATAAATACATGGGTCGCGCAGACAGAGCAGAAAATATATGAGATTAATTCGGCGCCAGACGCCGAAACGGAGGAGAACATGCAATGATAGCGATAGCTTCGGACCACGGCGGATACGATTTAAAGACCGAGGTGATAAGGCATCTTGAGGAAAGGGGCCTTGAGTACAAAGATTTCGGGTGTTATGACAAAAATTCCTGCGACTATCCGGTTTTCGGAAAGGCGGCGGCGAACGCGGTAGCGTCGGGCGAATGCGACAGGGGCATCGTGGTATGTACCACAGGAATAGGAATTTCTATTACCGCAAATAAAATAAAAGGCATAAGGTGCGCGCTCTGTACGGACCCTCATTTTGCTGAAATGACAAGACTCCATAACGACGCCAATATGCTTGCGCTTGCCGGAGGAGATTACGACAGGGAGCTTTCGATCCGCATAGTCGATACCTTTTTGGACACCGGTTTCAGCAATGAGGAAAAGCATATAAGGCGCATAAAAGAGATAGAGAATTAGGATAAAATCTTATTGCCTTTTGGAAAAAAATAGGTTATACTTTCTAACATGAAAAGCGAATCAGTCTGACAGCCGGGAGGTCTTTTAATGGATAGCGGCAAAAAAAGTGTTTTCAGATCGTTTGCCTTAATTACGCAGCTTGGGCTTCATGTCATGGTACCCACTGCGCTTTGTGTTGCCTTGGGGGTTCTGATAGACAGGAGATTCGGGACTTACTGGGTGATACCTCTGATGTTTCTCGGAATGCTTGCCGGAGGACGCAACGCTTACAGGCTTGCGATGTCCGCCGCGAAGACTGACAGCCGGGAGGAAGGCGGCGGAGCCGTTTCCGGAACCGGAGAACGATCGGATGAGGATGACGGGGACGATGAAGGATAAAGAAATGATCCGGACGCTGAAGACACTGATTCTTGGAATCGCGATCTATTCCGCGGTTGTGTCGGTTCCGGTGCTGGTTTTTACTCACGACAAACTAAAATGCGAACTCGGGCTTTTACTTGGAGCCCTCATGGCGTCTGCTATGGCGGTCAGTATGCAGTATACCCTGAATAAAATGATGTATATGAAAGCAAAGCAAAAGTCATATATGGCGTGGCATTCCGTAGGAAGGCTCGCTTGTGTGGCGGGTGTGTTGCTTTTGTTCGGGTTTACGGGATGGCTCAATATAGTCATGATTTTTGTCGGACTTTTCAGTCTGAAAATATCGGCTTATCTTCAGCCGTTATTTATAAAAATTTTTTCAAAACAAAATAAAGAATAAAGAAGGTGATGAATGTGACGGGATATCTTTCCGGCATGATACTTGCCAAGGACGTTGATTTCTATATCAAAGGACTTTTCAAGTATAGACTGTTTGGACAGGAACTGTGGATTACCACCACGCATGTTGGATTATTAATTGTCACGCTAGTATTGGTCATTTTGATGATTGTAGGTCATCACAAGATTGTTCACGCCGATCCTACTGCAAGGCCGGGGGGCTTGCAGAATATTCTGGAAATGGCGGTTTCGGCAATCGACAATATGGTCTCGGGTATTATGGGTAAAAACAGCAAGCGATTCCGCAACTGGATATGCACGGTGTTCATGTTTATTCTTGTTTGCAATATATCGGGCTTGTTCGGGCTGAGACCGCCCACCGCGGATTACGGAGTAACGCTGCCGTTAGGTATTATTACTTTCATGCTTATTCAGATCAACGGCATGAGGGCAAGGAAAATGCAGCATATCACCAATCTCTTTAAACCGACCCCCATACTTTTTCCGATAAATATAATCGGGGAAGTTGCGGTGCCGCTTTCGTTATCATTGCGTCTTTTCGGCAATATAATGTCCGGTACTATTCTTATGGGGCTGATTTACGGACTGCTTCCCACAGCCGTCACCATCGGCATTCCGGCGGTGATACATGTGTACTGCGACATTTTTTCGGGAGCGATCCAGACATACGTTTTCTGTATGTTGACTATGGTCTATATTAATGACAAAATAGCAGACGACTGATTAATTTTTAGGAGGAAAATAAAAATGGTAGAAATAACAAGCAGAGCTTTAATTTTAGCATGTTCGGCAATAGGCGCAGGACTTGCGATGATCGCAGGTGTAGGTCCCGGTATCGGTCAGGGAATCGCGGCAGGTCACGCTGCGGCAGCGGTAGGACGCAACCCCGGAGCTAAATCCGATATCACTTCAACCATGCTTCTCGGACAGGCCGTAGCCGAAACGACAGGTTTGTACGGCTTCGCCGTAGCCATCATTCTGTTATTCGCTAACCCGCTTATCGGTAAGCTCTAAAATAAGCGCGGATAATAACGGAAGGAGGCGGGAATATGCCAACGACGGAAGTCGTAACCGAGGCTGCGGAGGAAATGCAGAGAATATTCAATCTGGATGCGCAGCTTATACATGATGCCGTAATTCTTGCAATCAACATTTTCATATTGTTTTTGTTGGCTTCTTTTTTCCTTTTTAATCCGGTGAGGGAACTTCTCAAAAAGAGAAAGGACGCTATTGACGCGGATATTGCCAACGCCAAGAAGGATAAGGAAGAGGCGGCTGCGCTCAAGAATGAGTACGACGCCAAACTCAGGGATGCGGACAAAGAGGCTGACGCAATTCTCGGAGAAGCGCGCAAAAAAGCTCTTGCCAGAGAGGAACAGATAGTCGACGAGGCAAGGAGCGAGGCAGGCAGGATCATTGAGAGGGCAAACGCCGAGATCGAGCTTGAGAAGAAACGCGCCGCGGACGACATGAAGAAGGAGATGATCGCCGTTGCCGCTGCAATGGCAGGCAAGGTGGTGTCGGCTTCAATAGATACTCAGGTGCAGGAATCTCTTGTTGACGAAACATTGAATGAAATGGGTGATAACGTATGGCAAAGCTAGTGTCGGCGACTTATGGTGATGCGCTTTTCGACGTTGCCGCCGGACAGGACCGCGTTGACGCGTTCTATGAGGAGGCGGAAGCTGTTTTGCAGGCTTTCAGGGATAATGAAGAACTTGAGGAGCTGCTCAATCACCCTAAGATTGTTAAAGAAGATAAAATTTCTATAATCGACAATATTTTCGGCAAATTTGTGTCAAACGAGATGACGGGATTTCTTGTCGCGATCGTCACAAAGGACCGGAGCAGATACATCACCGATATTTTTGAATATTTCCTTGACAGGGTAAGGGAATATAAGAAAATCGGAACCGCGTTTGTCACGACTCCCATGGAGTTGTCGGAAGCGATGAAAACAAAGGTTAAGAACAGGCTTTTGCAGACGACGGGTTACAAAGAATTTGAAATGAAATATGCTGTTGATGAAAGCCTTATCGGCGGAATGGTAATAAGGATCGGCGACAGGGTAGTGGACAGCAGCATCAAGCACAGGCTCGACGCTTTATCGCGTGAGCTTTACAGTCTTGATGTGTAGTGAATAATCATAGAAAGAAGGTGCTAAAGCCCTATGAATTTAAGACCGGAAGAGATCAGCTCGGTTATTAAAGAGCAGATTATGAGATATAAGACAGAACTGGATGTGTCTGATGTGGGAACGGTCATTCAGGTGGCGGACGGTATTGCGCGAATTCATGGTCTTGAAAAGGCGATGCAGGGAGAGCTTTTGGAGTTCCCCGGCGATGTTTTCGGCATGGTGCTTAACCTTGAGGAAGATAACGTAGGCGCGGTTCTGCTCGGTGATTCAAAGAATATCAACGAGGGAGATACCGTAAAAACTACGGGGCGCGTTGTTGAGGTTCCGGTAGGCGATGCGCTTACGGGACGTGTTGTAAATTCCCTCGGACAGCCCATAGACGGGAAGGGACCCATTGTTACTGATAAATACCGACAGATAGAGAGAGTTGCCTCCGGCGTTATTTCCAGAAAATCAGTTGATACTCCTCTTCAGACGGGTATTAAGGCAATCGACGCCATGATCCCTATCGGAAGAGGACAGCGTGAGCTTATTATCGGAGACAGACAGACCGGTAAGACGGCGATCGCGATAGATACGATAATCAACCAGAAGGGACAGGGAGTACACTGCATATACGTCGCGATAGGACAGAAGTCTTCAACGGTCGCGAATATAGTACAGACGCTCACGGAGTACGGCGCGATGGATTACACAACGATAGTTGCGTCCACGGCGAGCGAGCTTGCGCCCTTACAGTATATAGCCCCGTATTCGGGATGCGCCATCGGCGAGGAGTGGATGGAAAGAGGCGAGGATGTGCTTGTCGTTTACGACGATCTGAGCAAACATGCCGCCGCGTACCGTACACTTTCTCTGCTTCTTAAAAGGCCGCCGGGACGTGAGGCTTATCCGGGCGACGTATTTTATCTTCATTCAAGACTTCTTGAGAGAGCAGCGAGGCTTTCCGAAGAACTTGGAGGAGGTTCGCTTACCGCGCTTCCGATAATCGAAACGCAGGCGGGCGACGTGTCGGCTTACATCCCTACCAACGTAATATCCATTACGGACGGTCAGATCTATCTTGAGACGGAAATGTTCAATTCGGGCTTCAGACCCGCTATCAACGCCGGACTTTCGGTATCCCGAGTAGGCGGCGCGGCGCAGATAAAGGCGATCAAGAAGATCTCGGCGCCCATCCGTACGGAGCTTGCTCAGTACAGGGAGCTTGCGGCGTTCTCGCAGTTCGGTTCCGAGCTTGACGCGGACACCAAAGAAACGCTGGCTCAGGGCGAGCGTATCAGGGAAATACTTAAACAGCCCCAGTACAAGCCGATGCCGGTTGAATATCAGGTTATTATAATTTACGCGGCGACCAAGAAATACCTTATAGATATTGAGGTTGACAGGATCGCGGATTTTGAGAAAGAGCTTTTTGCGTTCATCGACACCAAGTATGCGGAGATTCCTGAGAAGATAAAGGCTACGAAGCAGCTTGACGAAGAGAACGAGGCGGATCTTGTTAAGGCGATAACCGAATTTAAGCAACAGTTCAGGTAGCATTGACTGCAAAGAGGTGAAATGACTTATGGCTTCAATGAAGGACATAAAAAGGCGCAAGGAAAGTATTCAGAGCACCGGGCAGATTACAAAGGCAATGAAGCTTGTGTCAACCGTAAAGCTTCAGAAGGCAAGAGGAAAAGCCGAGAGTGCGAGACCTTATTTTGACGCTATGTACAATACGGTTTCGACGATGCTTGCGAGAAGCGGAAATATTGAGCACCGTTATCTCAAGGCGGGCGAGACCGGCAAAAAGGCAGTCATTGTTATCACGGCGAACAGAGGACTGGCGGGAGGTTATAATTCCAATATAACCAAGCTCGTTACATCGAGCGGAATCACGCCCGGAGAGGCGGCAGTATATGCCGTCGGAACAAAGGGCAGGGATTTTCTGAGCCGCAAGGGATATGAGATCGCCGCGGACTTTTCCGAGGTGATAAACGAGCCGATGTTTTCCGACGCTATGGAGATCGGCAGGACGGTTCTTGAAGCGTTTGAGCAGGGCAGGGTAAGCGAGATATATCTGGCGTACACAAGCTTTAAAAACACAGTGGTACATGTGCCTAAGTTTGTCAAGCTGCTGCC
This sequence comes from uncultured Butyrivibrio sp., assembly GCA_910577605.1. Classification (GTDB taxonomy): domain Bacteria; phylum Bacillota; class Clostridia; order Lachnospirales; family Lachnospiraceae; genus Eshraghiella. The sequence goes on along the minus strand of CAJTON010000039.1, from coordinate 1,298 downwards.
GATGTCGCATGAGGATATAGCGGGCGGACAGGAGGACTCCGAAGAACGCCGGACAATGGTTTCGTACGAGCCGGAGGAGGAAGAGGCGCTTGATATTATTATTCCGAAATATATCAACAGCCTTATTTACGGCGCGCTTATGGAGGCGGTTGCCAGTGAGAACGGCGCCCGTATGACCGCCATGGATAACGCGACAAGCAATGCCGAAGAAATTATCAGTGATCTGTCACTTATGTATAACAGAGCCCGTCAGGGTTCCATTACGCAGGAATTAACAGAAATTATTGCCGGAGCCAACGCTATATCGTAGCTTCGGAGAAGAATAAGCCCGGTATGCCGGGCGTAATAGAAGGAGTGAGAAAATGGCTGGAAAGAATATTGGTAAAATCACTCAGATCGTCGGCGCCGTACTCGATATTAAATTTACGGAAGGCGCTCTTCCGGAAATCAATACCGCGATAACGATAAACAGAAGCAGCGGCGAAAAGCTGGTTGCCGAGGTCGCGCAGCATCTTGGTGACGATACGGTAAGATGTATAGCCATGGGTCCCACGGACGGACTTGTAAGAGGAATGGACGCGGAGGCATCCGGAGCGCCTATATCAGTGCCGGTCGGAGAAAATACCTTAGGACGAATTTTCAATGTTTTGGGAGAGCCTATAGACAATAAGCCGGCGCCCGAAGCCGAAAAGTATATGCCGATACACAGAAAAGCCCCTACGTTTGAGGAGCAGTCCACATCCACCGAAATTCTTGAGACGGGAATTAAGGTCGTTGACCTTCTTTGTCCTTATCAGAAGGGCGGTAAGATAGGACTTTTCGGAGGCGCGGGAGTAGGAAAGACAGTGCTTATTCAGGAGCTTATCCGCAATATTGCGACCGAGCACGGCGGATATTCGGTATTTACCGGAGTAGGAGAGCGTACCCGTGAGGGCAACGATCTCTATCACGAGATGCAGGAATCCGGCGTTATCAATAAGACTACGATGGTATTCGGACAGATGAACGAGCCGCCGGGAGCGAGAATGAGAGTCGGTCTTACAGGACTCACAATGGCTGAGTATTTCCGTGACGAGGGCGGTAAGGACGTGCTGCTTTTCATCGACAATATTTTCAGATTCACACAGGCAGGATCGGAGGTGTCCGCGCTTCTCGGACGTATGCCTTCGGCGGTAGGTTATCAGCCCACGCTGCAGACGGAAATGGGCGCTTTGCAGGAGCGCATCACCTCCACCAAGAAGGGCTCCATCACCTCGGTCCAGGCGGTCTATGTCCCCGCCGACGACCTTACGGACCCC
>CAJTON010000038.1:10193-27095 GCA_910577605.1 uncultured Butyrivibrio sp. | reverse complement strand
AAGGCTATACTTGCCAATATTTCATCCGCTACCACCATCTACTATTCTGTCAGCGCAAAAGGTGAAATAACGCTTGAAAAAAGCGGATCCATTATCGAAAAAAATATGGTATACACCATGATCTATTTTGCATAAGGAGGACAAACCCATGATCATTTATCCAAACGGCGGCTACGAGCAATGCTCCGCCTTTCCTGACACACTCTACGACGAAAACGCAGCCTACTGCATACCCGACGATTCTGAGCTTGCGGCAAAATACCGCGCGCTCTATCCGCGGGCGCAGCTTGTAACGGACGAAGCCGGCAATGTCGCCGACGTCGTTGAACAGCAGAAAACGGAGGCTGAAGTCGCAGCCGAAAAGCGCGCGGAGTACGAAGATCTCAGCGTGGATTACATACGGGAGCGCTACTCGCAGAACGACGAAAACAAGATAATCCGCGAGTATCTCGCGAATCCGGCTGAAAGCGCCGAGTTTGCGGAGTACAACAGCTACGTCATGGAGTGCAAGGCGCGCGCCAAGTCGGAGATATACGGAGAGGGGGTGTAAAAATTGACAATGGTAAATATGATTATAACGGCAGCGTCCTTAATAACAGCTATCGCGGTCATATGCAAGTATTACAACAAGGCATATAAGCTTATTCTGCACGACGCGGAGCAGGACAAGAAGATCGCGGACATCGAGGCGCAGCACAAAGCCGACGAAGAAAAGACCAACAAAGAGCTGTGCCTTGTGATTTACGGTGTGCAGGCGTGTCTTAAAGGTCTTAAAGAGCAGGGCTGCAACGGTCCTGTGACCGAAGCGATACGCAAGATCGACAAGCATCTCAATCAGGCGGCGCATGATCTCGACGGTTAAGGGGGTGGTGGATCTGTACGGTGACTGAAAACTGAATATCAACCTGTTCACGCCGGGAATATCCCGGTTATTTTTATGCCCGAAAGGGCGGAAAGGAAAAAAGATGGAAATTATTTTAAATTATGTGAAGCCGGAGCTTGTAGTGCTTGCGGTCGTACTGTATTTTGTCGGGCTTGCGCTCAAAAAGGCTCAGGCGGTTAAGGATAAGTTTATCCCGTTGATTCTTGGACTTGCTGGTATCGCGCTTGCGCTCATATGGGTGCTTGCGACGTCGGAGGTAAGAGGCGCGCGGCAGATCATGCTTGCGGTGTTTACGGCGATAGTGCAGGGGGTCCTTGTGGCGGGGCTTAGCACTTACGCAAATCAGATAATAAAACAGGCGTCTAAGGAGGAGTAAGAGATGAGCAGAGTATTAAAAACAGGAGAAAATCAGATAACGTGTACATACGCGCAGCATTGCGCCAATGTCGACGCGGGCAGGGCGTGGGCCAAGGGCGTCGACGTGGTTAAGTACAAAGCCCAGATCGACAAGGTTACGGCGCACAGCGCGGGGCGTGTGCTTCGGACGGTCGGTTATCTGTCCGGCACAAACGGCGTCACGGACAAGGCGGGCATGGGCTACGGAAATTACATAATGATACTGCACGAAAACAATTATGTCACGCTCTACGCTCATCTGGAGGCTGTGTATGTCCGCGAGGGACAGGCGGTAAATCAGGGCGATGAGATCGGGCTTATGGGAAATACCGGGAACAGCTTCGGGGCGCATCTGCATTTTGAGGTACGGAAATATAAAGGCGTGCCGATCGGAAATCTGCACAACGTCGCATCGTATGAGTGGCTTGACGCGCAGGAATGGCTCGATAAGGAGCTGCCGGGGGCTGTTGCATCTATTGTGGTGAAAGCGGGAGCGAAATTCGATTTGAAGGATACCCCCGTTTATGTTTCCGAGAGTGGAAATGTTTACAGCAGAAGGTCAGGAACATATTATGTATGGTCCGATGAGGTCAGAAACGGGCGCGTCAGAATGACGAACAGCGCCGCGCGCGTCGGCGTAAATAAGCAGGTCAGTTTCTGGGTGAATGTTGCGGATTTAGGAGCTTCTGGCGGTGGTGAAACGGCAGATGATGCCGTAGCGACGGGCGGCAATGAAACTAAGAGAGAAGAGCTGTCTAAAGATGATTCTAGCGCAGCGGCGAAGCCCTTGACGACGGAAATTAGGGCAGGTGCAAAAGTATATCTCAAGGATACGCCCGTCTATAACTCCGAATCTGCAGTAAGACCTATCGGAACAAGGACGGGGACGTATTTTGTATGGTCTGACGAGGTAAGGAACAACCGTATCAGAATGACAAACGGAGCCGCAAAGGTCGGAGTGAGCGGACAGGTGAGCTTCTGGGCGGCTTTGGCTGACATCGGGGCAGTGGCGGAAGTTAAGACCGAGCCTACGACTGAAACTATCCCTGTCGCAGAAAACACTATAAACAAGGTTAAAGCTGGGCTGAAGGTTGAATTGAAAGACGCGTCTGTCTATAATACCGAAACGGGGGCATCAGTAGGGCGGCGGAACGGTACATACTATGTTTGGTCCGACGAAGTTAAGAACGGGCGTGTGCGCATGACGAACAGCGCGTCGCGTGTCGGTGTCAGGGGAGAGGTCAGCTTCTGGGTTAGTATAGAGGAACTTCTGAAACTTTAATTATAAAATGGTAAATTTGTAACGGTTGCCTGATTATAAAAACTATATCGGGCAGCCGTTTTTTAGAAGATAAATATATAATAGTTTGCCTCTTGCAAGACCATTATAGCCTTATACGGCGGGCTTTTGCGGATAACATGAGTGCTCCCCCAAAACGGGCGCAAAAAAACGCTGCTTAAGGGTAAAAAACAGGCTTTTAACACGGCAACCGCTCATGTTAAAAAGTTTGTTTCAATATTTTAAACACATAAGTGCCCATGTTACAGTACCAATCAGACACGAACAACACGGTTTACGCTCGTGTTATTTTATTTTTGAAAGAAGAGTTTCCTGTATGGTTTCAGCGGAATTGCCGCTTCACTTTGTCGCAGGAAGCGGCTAATTGCTGTAAGTTTATGAATCGGGCTAACCGTCTATCTTAAGATTGCTGCTGTTCACTCAAAAGAAAATCAAGATAATCGTCCGCAGATTTGCGATGTTCATAATCTAGGCGGGATAGTTTGTCCTTACTGTGCTTGTCAATTCCGAAAATGAAATCCAGTGATGCGCTGAAGTTTTCCGCATATCTGAACAGAACTTCGTAGGACGGTCTGCGGGTATCTGATTCATAGTAAGATACCTTTATGTATATTTAATTCAGAAGTTTAGGATATATTTTAGCGTTTGTGGGAAGTTTTGTTATGTATATGATTTAATATTAATCCCACTATAACTCCTCCAATTACTGTCGATAATATATTGAAAAAATTATTATCATTTAATATATATTCAAATAATTCATGGGAGTAAATTTTCCTTAGAAAATGGTAAAGTGTTATAAAGAATGAAGGAAAAGATATCTTACTAAAGCTTAATAGTCTATAGTAAGCTCGTAAAAATAAAAGAAGTTGAGTACGAAAAGTAATATAAATAAAAATAAACGCAAATAAAGAATTTCTAAATAAGTTAAAATATATGAATAAACATATGTAAAATGCAAGAATAATGATGGCTATAATGGCATTTATGATGCCTAGAATCATATTGCCGTAATGAAATTGTAATGATAAGGCTAATCCGTGACAATAAAATACATATAATACATATATAATTATACTAAATGTATAAGAAAAAAATTTTATATGAAGTTTTAAACATGATATCCATATAATAAAATAGAAAATTGATATAAAAATAAATAAATTTAAAAATAAGTCATTCATATAGATACTCCATCTGATGTTTGTTATTACATTAAGATATATAATATTGTATTTCGATAATGGTAAACAAGTGAGCGTCAGGAACGATTGATATAGTATTTGTGGGTCCTCTTTTAGCGAAAGTTTGTTTTTGTTCAGCGTTATATTTTTGTTTATAAATTTGCTTCTGCGTGGTATCATAGTTAATACTACTTGAGCATCCGGTTATAGTTAATATAAGCAATAAAATTATACGGGATAGCATTAAATATTTTCTTTTCATAAGTATTTTGTTCTTTCTATTTTCAGTTAAGGAAATCTTTTGTAGATATTCTTTATAATTATAGTACAGCAAATATTTCAACGTCAAGTAATATTAAATTATTGCGGTAATATTTTAAAAGTATAATAAATGATAATAAAGTAACATCTCACTACTCTCGGTTTTATATGAACCGAGAGTAGTGAGATGTTATCCGATATGGAGCTGAGTTTTTAGAGCGTCTTGCAATACCTGCGAAAAGTTTATTCATGTAAATAACCTATTAACAAGCTACTGTGCCTGTATTTTTGAAAGAAGAGCTTCCTGCAAAACTTGTGAAAAACTCACACCCATAGATACGGCGCGTTCGTTCATCCATGCCGGAATGGTTAAAGTCTTTTTTACTGCCTTTGTGTCCCTGTACTGGTTTATGTCGCACGATACAAGTGTGCAAAAACCGTCGTGAGCATGAAATGCCGAAAGGTCAGGGGGAGCAGCAATGTCTTTGTCCTGCTCTAATAATGTGAGCAAATAAGCGGACATCGCCTCTTGGGCGGATTCCATAGTTTCGGGGATAGAAGCTCCATAAGTGTGGCATCTGGGAAGGTCCGGAAACTCAACCCAATATGAGTTATCTTCATTTCGGTGAAAAATAGCGGGATATACATATTCTGCCATTGTTAAAATCTCCTTGAGTGAGTAAAATGTCGAAACGAAGGGGCATTATGCCTGCTGGCTTTGCTGATACATTGCAGTTAAAGAATCCTGAAGCACTTGTGAAAAGTTAATATCATTTTTCTCTGCAAAGGTATTGAGCCATGCGGGGATAGTGAGATTTTTTCTTACTGCTTTTTCGCCATATTTTTCTGCGTAAGTATCCATGTCCAAAACCAACATATTGACGAAGCCGCCGGAATCGGGAACTATGCTTTCTAATGGGCTTGCTGCGGGAGCGGATTTTCCGTCCTCAAGTTCGTCCAGAACCCAGCCGGAGGCGGCATCGGTAGCCATTAAAATAGCGTCGGCTAAAGAGTCTCCTTCGCTTACACAGCCGGGGAGGTCAGGGACTTCAACCGTATATGCGCCCTTTTTCTGTTCGCAAGGGTAAAAACAAGCGGGATAAGTTAATTTCATAAAGAACCTCCTTTAAACTTAGGAAGAACAGGGCTTTTATAGCCCCGCCTGCCTTAAAATGGATTTAATTGTTCGGGGATCAAGATCTCCGGGGTGGTTTGGGATTGTGATTTTACCCGTTTTGGTCGGATGGACATATGAGTAATGCGAGCCTTTCGCCTTTTTAAATTTCCAACCGTCAGCTAAAATTATTTTTTCTATTTCCCGGAATTTCATGCTTTAACCTCCTTATAGTCATATTATACGCATTATGCGCATAAAAGTCAAGAGGAATTTGAAAGGAATTAAAAGTTTTTAGGCAAAAACTAAGCGCAGAATAATATCCAGTCCGCGCTTATTTTATAGTTGATAATGATATTATTGAGTTTGAAAATTTAAAACATTATTTTAACCATTCATTTACTCGTATGAGTATGGTTGTTATGTTTTGAGTATCTCCGCTGAGAGTATTTAAAAGAAATTTTCCATTTTCATTTCTGAAAAATTCGCCGTCAATAATTTCGTGTCCATCGCTTGTTAAATATTTTATTGAGACTATATCATACTTTGTACCAAGTAACTCAAAAACGCCCAGAGCCATAGCAATTTCTGTAAGTATAGTATCTGTATCTTTGGCAGTATAATTCGATGGAACAACAATTTGCACATATTTTCCGTCTGGAGATTCTCTATTTCCTAATTCGGAATATATAGCATTATCACCGAATGACGTAGAAACCCAAATTGATAAGTCTAAATAATCCTCTGAAAAAATATCAGTGCTGGAAACAGTCTGATTTGATAACGATTCAAGTTCCTTTTTGGAATTATCTAACTGTGATTCGAGTTCTTTGCAGTTATTTTGAAGCTTTTGATTGTTTGTTTGAAGATTTTTATAATCTTCTTGTACCGATTCGTAACTTTGATTAAGAGAATCGTAGTCCTCTTGGCTGATTTTAGAGCAGCCGATCACCGACAAAGAGAGCATAAGCATTATGCTGCATAGAATTAAAATTTTTTTTCTCATATGTATTCTTTCCTTTCTTTTACTTCGCTCAATGGCAAAGCATTGTTTAATAATTGCTATGATTATATTACAATTTGATTCATAATGTCAAGAAATATTATTCTGCAAACAAAAATAGTGGCGGGGGGTGGTAAAGTGTAAGGCAATAATAAATTTAAGAGAATTAATTGCTGTTAATGAGAATGATATGCAGTAATAAAATTAAATTTCTATAATTTTCCTGTTCTGTCAATCTTGACACATGAACAAGTGTTCGATATAATGAGTATATCGCTACTTTAGAACGTGTGTTTTACTTGGGGGATAAGGCTATGGATTATAAAAAAATAATAGTTGAAATGATAGAGAAAATTGAGAATCCATGGATTCTTGAACAGATTTTACAATTTATTCTAAACATGACGAAAGAGGACTGAGTTAGTCCTCTTTCAGAAGTTTGTTTGCTATTTTTTCTAGGTTTTCCCAGTCTTTTTCATCAAGTTTTTTCAAAGCATCTACAAACCGTTTTTTAAATGCCTCGTCTGGCAATTTCATAACTTCATTTGCAAAAGCACCTATTTCTTGATTTTTGGTAAGAGATTTCTTCATTTCGCCGATACCGGTTCTTAACCAATTTTCACTTATGCTAAATTCCCGACAAATAGAAACAATAATATTATCCATTGGCTCGCTTTTTCCGGTTTCATAAGTAGCGACCGTGTTTCTTTTTATTCCTAGCCGTTCCGCAAATTTTTCCTGCGTAAGACCAGAATCTTTTCTTATTTTTTTAATTCTGTCTTTCAATTTTAATACCTCCTTTTAAGATACCATATCAAAAAAAAGTCGAGTAGTCAACAAAAAGTTCTTGACATTGTACGCTACTAGACATATAATAGTCGTATAATCAACAAGAAGGAAAAAAATGAGTTTGCCAATCAAATTTTTATGGAAAAACCTCGAAAACCATTCAAAAGATGACCTATGCGACATCTTGGAATTTAGTTGACGGTACATGGGATAGGAGGATAGGAAGAAAGCCAATAGATTTTGACTTGCTCCCATATGAAACCAAAAGAAAAAAGAAAAGGTCAAAGAGCAAAATTTTACAGTCGTACATTCGAGAAATCGAGAGAATGACAAGTGAAAAAGAAAGAAGAAGGCATCTCATGATAGAAATTCAGAAATGCCTAACTCCTTCCGAATTTGAGGAATGGTGGAAAGATTTAGAAAAATCCGGCGTTAAGCTATCGAGATAATCAATGCTATTATGGCAACAATCAAAGCAAAGAAATCAACAAGTTTATCCATCATGTATTGAATGCGGTTTTGCTTTTGATATTCGTTAAAATACAATCCGTTTGCTTCAAGCCGAAATGCAGTCTTTGATTGGTCTCCAAATGAGATTATCTCGTTTTCTGCAAGGCTACGGAGGGAAATCAAATAATCCGTATTTGACATGCCGGAAACCCTATAAATATCTTCCCAATCGTAGTAGTTGTTTGGAAGTTTTGGGGATTGAGATTTTATTATTTTTAATAGTTTCTTATCATTTTTGAAAATCATATGGTTTTCTCCTTAGGTTTTTAAGGTAATTATATCACAGAAGGGAAGTGGAATCTATGTCAGAAAAGGAAAAAGATCTTATTAGAAAAATTGCACAAACCGTACCTAAACTTAGCAAGGACAAGCAGAGTTACATTCTCGGCATTGCGGAGGGTATGGCGATTGCGAAAGAAGATGTCGCTGACAGTGGAAATAAGAAAGAATTGCAGGAGGTGACAGCATGACAGAACGACAACGCAGACGGGCAAAAGCAGAAGGAATAGATTTAAATAAGGTTCAACGGGGCTGTGAACATATTTTTAAGTATTTGGATACAAATGGGTTCAGTTTGTTGGAAATAAAATATCTGATGTCCTCAATGGGTCTTGTAATGGAAGATATTATCGAAATTGACCCATTGAAGAAAATAGCCGACTTTGACTATTCTTCATCTGTGGGTAATGCATTTTCGTGATCTGCTGCTTCAAATACGGAATCGTAAACGTTGGAATACAATTCCCATATTTCTTTTATGGCTGGATCAGAATGTTTTTTATCACCCGGAATAAAGGCATTGTCGGGCAGTTTCTGAATTTGACGTTCACAAAAGGCTGTTGCGATATTATGCGCAGCAAGTTCTGGATTAATAAATGACATCATAGTTTTTACTCCTTTCTTATGTGCTAGGCTACTGCAATAGCCTAGCACAAGTATAAGGGATAAATGCAGATTCGGCAATAAAGAGTTTTGAAAAAAGGAGATTGAGGGTATGAATGAGATAACAGAAATAGACAAAGAGAGACAAATTGAGGCTGAGATAAGAACAATTCTTAAAGATGATGATGTTACATATCAAATGGCTTGGTCGGTTATTCGGAGAATTAAGAATGATCTTTCACGTGCCGCTGAAATGTATTTACATAGTTCGCTTTGTAAAGATGTACTTCGCCCTAATGCCGTAAAAACATCGGCTTCCGGATTTCAGGCTCAAATTAATTATGAGCCTCGAATCGTGACAGAGGACAAGCCATGAAAAAATACAAACTAAGGGACAGTCTGCCGTCTGCGGTTATATGCCTTGCAATTCTTATTCTTGCGGCGTCGGGCGCATTATATTTTAAAAATTGTGTGCGCCCTCAAAAACAGCCGCCCGCGTTTCAACCGGAAAGTTCGGTTACTGCCGATTTGCCTACGGAACATATGACAACGCCGGTTGAAAGTACCGTTCAAGAATACATAACGGAGGCGGAAAATTTTGTAGCATACAGTTTTATTCCGCTTTCAGCAGACCTCCAGATGTCAATATATGCCGCCTGCGCCCAGTACGAAATCGCCTACGACCTCATACTCGCCATAATCAAAACCGAAAGCGAGTTTGACGCCGCCGCAATCGGCGACTCCGGCAACGCCTACGGACTGATGCAGATACAACCCCGCTGGTGGGACTGGCTCGCCGCCGAAAAAAGACTGACCGACTACCGCACCGACCCTGTGCAGAACGTCGCTCTCGGAATAGCGATTTTGGGTTTTTTGTTGGACGAAAACGCCGGGGACCTTGACAAGGCGCTCATAGCGTACAACGGCGGCGCGGACTATCCGGCGAAGGTATACGCAAATTATGAATGGATATATGACAATGGAAAATCAGATTTTAAAAACTAACAATCTTATATATCTCTGCGGAGCAAAAAACGGCAAAACCGACAGTATAGACCGTTTTCTAAACGCGAAAAAGCTTTTATCGGAATGCGGATATGATGTTCGGCTTCCGAAAAGAGTACGGATATGCATATTGCCCCTCGAAATAGCGGCTGAAACTTTGGATATTCAACTGAAGCTTGACGAATTTCCGAAGAGTGAAGCGGCAGACTATATAACGACAGATTTGCTTTGTATAATGGCGTGCGCCAGCATTTATATGCTCAAGGATTGGGAGTATGACATTTTTGCGAACCGTGAATTTGGGTTTGCGTTGGCACTGAGAAAAAATATTATTTTTGAGGGTGCCAAGTTGGAGCGCTTAACATGATGATGTAAGGAGAAAAAAGATGAAAGAAACCTATAAAAGCAAAGTCTATACCGAACGCCCCGCATACGCTGATTTTGAAGCGCCCGCAAAATTTCAGGCAATACAAAGCATTATAGCAAAACGGCTCCGGGAATATCCGAACGCGATATGTTCTTATTCGGGCGGAGCAGATAGCGACATCATGATTGATGTCATTGAACGTACAAGAGAGATATTTGACCTCCCGACGATTACATATGTCTTTTTTAATACTGGTCTTGAGATGCAAGTCACAAAAAATCATGTAAAATCCACCGCGGAAAAATACGGCGTGGAAATCAAAGAATGCCGTCCGAAAATCAACATAGTTCAGGCGGCAAGAACTTACGGAATCCCGTTTGTGTCAAAAATAATGTCCGCGGGATTGTCGGAATGGCAGAAGAAAAATATACCCCTGTCGATTGCTGAAGAATACGAAAAAGCAGAAGATAAGGCGGCAAAGCGGAAAGAACTCAAAGAGCGCTATCCGAAGTGCGAAAGCGTGATAAATTTCCTCTGCTGCTGTAATTCAGCCGGAGAACCGCGCCCGAATATTCAGCTTGTTATTAATTCTTCTAAATATATGCGCGACTTCATAGGCGAGTGCCCGCCAAACTTTAAGATAAGCGCAAAATGCTGTGACTACTGCAAAAAGCAAGTCGCCCATAAAGTCCAGAAGGATTATGACATGATAATCACCGGCGAACGAAGGGCAGAAGGCGGAATGCGTTCAGTTCCCCGCAAAGACAATTCCGCGTTGTGTTTTACCGAAACAAGCGACGGTCAATACCGGCTTAGACCGCTGTACTACGTCACGGATAATGATAAGGCATGGTACAAGGACTATTACGGAATCAAGTATTCGGATGCCTACGAAGTTTATGGACTGACAAGGACTGGCTGCTGTGGGTGCCCTATATCTTATAAGGCGGTGGAAGATTTAGAAAAAATCCGCCCATACGAGCCAAACGTAGTTAAAGCCGCATGGAACATATTTGGTGACAGTTATGCGTACAGGGAAAAATACAACAGGTATAAAACAGACAGAAGCCATCATGACAGATAAGCCAAACGAACAGTACGCCGCCGCAATCTACAAGTGCGCCAAATCCTACAACGCCACCTACTACGACAAGGATTTTGAGGACTGGAAAAGACTTAACGCCATACATGAGGCGGATATAGATAGGACTGCGAAACACTTTAATGTGCCACGCTCAAAGGTCATACAGGACAGTTCTGATTGCTACACAAAGCATTTTATGTACCTACGCGAAATCGAGGCGGAAGAAGCCAAGAATCGAAATGAATATTCGCTCCGCAGCTTGATTCGGGCGGACAGGCTGGCGAGATTGGCGGCAGAGAAAGCGAAAGAATAGAGTGGTCTATATGAGAGCGAATTTAAGAAACGCACGAAAAGAAAAAGGTCTGACCCAACAGGCGGTGGCAGACCATCTCGGAATAAGTCTTCGGCACTATCAAAACATAGAAGCCGGAGACAGAACAGGAGATATTGCATTATGGGACAGTCTTGAGGACTTGTTTAATATTCATCAAAGGAAACTCCGTGAGCTTTCATAAAGTTGTCGCGTTCAAGGAGATAGTCCAGAGAAACATCGAGAATATCAGCAATTTTGACAAGTGTTTCTAATGAGGGAGAACGCAAGGCGGCTTCATAGTGTTGATAGGCTCTTAATGAAATATCAAGCATATCCGCCATTTGCTGAAGTTTGATTTTTCGATGTTTCCTTGTAGCACGAAGTCGCTCATTAAACATAAATACCTCCAAAATGTTCATAAAGTTATTGACTATGAACATATTGTACGTTATAATCAAGTCAAAAAGTACGAACAATTTGTTCATATTTTGGGAGGTACATCTATGGAATCAAGAGAAACTAAGCTTTTGAAGCAGGAGAATTATATCCTAAGAGAAGCATTGGACCAACTGAAGGAGCGAATGGAAAACAATGAAGCCTGCAAGCCTAAGAGCTGCCAATACTGCAAGTATTTTGTACAGTATTACATCAAAGGCGGCTTTCCAGTCCACACAACAAAATATGTCCCTATTGACAAAGGACATTGTATACGGGGTGTACCGATTAAGCGTGGCGGGATAAAGAATCCTGCACCAAGCGACACTTGTCCGTATTTCGAGATAGGCACCTCAAATATGGAGAATGTGTTTGTAAATGCACCGGAAAATCATAATTAATCCAAATAAATCAAAGTTTATCCGAGAAAATCAGAGTTTATCAGATTTAATCAGAGATAATCCAAATAAATCCAAGAAAGGCGGTGAGGCTTTGAACCGTTTGGGATTCTTGATTTTGTCCGTACTCTCAAAAAGCGGTGCCGTGACCGGAACGTCTGCCATGACCGTTAAGGAAATTGCAGAGGCGGAGGAGTTAGGCTACAAGGATAACACGCTTTTTAAGGCTATAACAGATTTTGAAACAAAGGGACTTGTAGCCGCAGGCTTAAAGGAGGGCAGGGCAAAGACATTTTTTATTACAGATTCCGGCAGGAAATTATTAAAAACGTGTAAAGGAGATTGAGCATGAAGAAAAAAATCGGATTCGTTGCCGTGGGACAGGCGGGAGGCAACATCGGAAAGCTGTTTGAGCAGAAGGGATTTAATGTCCTGTATCTCAATACCTCACAGGAGGATTTGCGGACGCTCAAAGAAGCGAAGTATACATACCACATCGCCGGGGGCGAGGGTTGCAATAAAGACCGCGATAAGGCGAAGAAGCTTGTCATAGACGATTTTGACAGCATCAGCAAAGAAATTTACGAAAAGATGGACGTGTCGATGATTTACGTCATTTTTTCCTCTGGCGGCGGAACAGGGAGCGGATGCGGACCGATGCTTATTGATTTACTGCTCGACGATATTTCGGGCGGCGCATCGCGCATTGAGGCAGTCGGCGCTATAACGGTGATTCCGGCAGAAACGGAAAGTGTAAAGGCACAGATTAATTGCTATGAGTGCTTTGCTGAGTTGACCAAAATCGGCGGAATTGCAAGCACAATGATAATTGATAACGGCAAAGGTGACAAGCTGCGCCTGAATCAGAGTTTTGTAAATGCTTTTTGCAGTTTCACCGAAATTCCGGACCGTCATAAGGACGAGCGCGGAAATATTGACCGCGCAGAAATTGAAGAAACGCTGAAAGCTAAAGGAATGCTTATCCTGACGCGGGTCCCTGTCAAAAGAAGCAGTACGGCGGCGGTGTTGGAATCCTTTAAAAGCAACATATTCGCGCCGATTGAGCCGGACAGGGTTATTAAATATATCGCCGTTTCAATCGCCGGAGATGTCGATGTGGAGGCAATGAGCAAGGAAATAGGCATTCCGGTAGATATTTTCGCTACATACAACGACAAAGCGACTATATGCTGCCTTGCGGGGCTTAACTATCCGATGACGCGCCTCGAAGCCGTTTACAAAAAAGCCGTTGAGCATCAGGATTTGATTCTCAAAAATCTTCAGGCGACGTCGGATTCCACACTCAAAAATGGTGTGAATTTCCTCGCGCCTACCAAGCCACCGCTCGACGCCTCACCGAAAGCAAAGACCTCAAGACGGGATTTGCTCAAGAAATATATGGGGTAGGTGAGTGCGACATGGGAAAAGTCAAATGGATAATGCTCAAAACGGAAATGTTTGACGACGAAAAAATCAAGATAATACAGGCAATGCCGGAAGGTGACGCCCTTATTGTGGTCTGGATTCGTATGTTGCTTTTGGCAGGGATAAGCAATGCGGACGGGTATCTGATGATTTCCGACAATCTTCCGTACACGGAGGATATGCTCGCCACGATATTCAACAAACCGCTGTCAATTATAAGGCTTGCAATCAAAACATTTGAAACATTCGGGATGATTGAGGCAGACCGAGAAGGAATTTTTATTCAAAATTTTTCCGAAAGCCAAAGCGGGAAAATACAGGAATTGAGAGAGTACAACCGCATCAAACAAGCCGAATCCCGCGCAAGGGCGCGGCAAAAGCGTTTGGATATGCTGTCCGTTAGTCAAACAAATGTCAATGACGTGTCATTGACAAGTCAAACAGATGTCAATGGAGATGTCATTGACAAAGACGCAAAATGTCAACCTAAAGATAAAGATATAGATAAAGATATTTATATAAATATAAATAATAATATACCCCAAAATCCGATGGATTTCGGGGACAAGAGCGAAAGGCTCGACTACAAACGCATCGCCGATGCTTATAACGTTATATGCAAGGATTTGCCTAAGGTTCGCGGCTTGTCTGACGAGCGACGCCGGAAAATAAAGACGCTTATCAATGCCTTGGACAAGTCAAAGGTGCTGACGGAGCTGGACACATACGGGCGCTTGGAATACATATTCCGACTGGCGGACGAATCGGATTTCCTTTCGGGGCGGAAACAAACTAATTCATGGTGCGGTTTCGACTGGCTCATAAATTCCCAAAATGCCTTAAAAGTGATTGAGGGCAACTACAAAAACAAAAACGGAGGTGCAAATCATGTCGAACCTCAACCGGGAAATACAAGCCATTCTCGCGAATCTGAAAGTGACGCCCTCGCCGTATTCAGGGCAAGCCACAAGCACGATACATAAATGCCCTAAATGCAAAGGTTTGGGATATACATTTTCAACCCACGAAAACGGCAACGAATACGCCGTGCCGTGCGAATGCCTTGATTTGCTGATAATGCAAAATAAGCTCGAATTTGCCAATATCCCGCCCGAATTTGAGGGCTACACTGTGGATTCGTTTGATTTGAGCCTGTACCAGTCGCCGGAGGCACGGGAAAAGGCTCGAATGGCAAAGCTGCTCTGCGCAAACTATGTCAGAGATTTTTTGCAGATACAGCCGGAAGGCAAAGGGCTTTACCTGTATTCCCACACAAAGGGGAGCGGCAAAACTCGCATGGCGGCGGGCATAGCAAACGACATTATCAAAAAATACCGGATTTCGGTTAAATTTACGACCGGTTTACAGATTTTGGGCGAGATAAAAAATTCGTGGCATCAGGACACAAAGGACGGCGACGGGGAACAGCGCTTTATACAAGACATTATCCGCGTACCTGTGTTGGTGATTGATGACATTGGCGTAGAAAAATCAACACCGTGGGTTGACGAAAAATTTTATGAGATTCTTGATGGGCGTATGGTTTGCAAGCAGGTGACAATATTTACAAGCAACTGCCAGATGGAGGCTTTAAAGCTAGACGAGCGGACCGTCAGCCGCATCATTAAAATGGCGCTGCCTGTTCCGTTCCCAGACGAATCCGTGAGGCTTAAGCTTGCCAAATCCGAGAACAAGGAGCTTTATAAAATGCTTTTGGGAGGGTGAAATGAAGTACAAGGACATCAAGGGAAAGTATTTTATCGTCGTCGAGGGCGAAGAAAGAGCGATAATAAGGGATTCCGAAGAGCAGGCGGAAAAAATGCGAAAACGGCTTGCCAGATATTCGGGAGGGAGGCGGATATATGTCTACAAATCAGAGCGAAAAAGCGAATGACGAATATTACCGCGAAAAATACATAATGGCCTTAATCGACGGCTCCGACTGCGAAGCGGCGGCACTTTTAAACAAGACGGCGGTAGAACATACTTTCCCGATGACGGATATATGCATTATATACAATATCCTTCAGCACGCAAACAAAAAGTCGAGAGCAAATTATCCGCTGAAAAAGATAATAGGTGTTATTGATGTCACGCTTGAGAATGCAACGCGGGCGAATATACCGCCCGTGGAGCTGTCAAAGCGAATCGTTGGGACGCTCTTTAATATCAAATGCTCAAGGCAAACTTTAGACGAAATAGAGCGGGGAACAAGAAATAATATTTAACAGCACGGAGGTTGTAGCGATAAATGATAAACGGAAAGCTCATAGTGGACAACTTCGCGGGAGGGGGCGGTGCCAGCACCGGCATAGAAATCGCTACCGGAAGAAGCGTGGACATCGCCATAAACCACGCCCCCGAAGCAATAAAAATGCACAAAGCAAACCACCCATATACACGGCACTACTGCGAATCCGTATGGGACGTTGACCCCGTGAAAGCCTGCGCCGGACACCCCGTAGCGCTCGCATGGTTCTCGCCCGACTGCAAACACTTTTCAAAAGCCAAAGGAGGAAAACCCAAAGACAAAACCATACGCGGGCTTGCGTGGGTAGCGCTGCGGTGGGCGGCGTTGGTGCGCCCGGAAGTAATCATGCTTGAAAACGTTGAGGAATTTCAGACGTGGGGACCTTTGAACCGAAGACATCACCCAGTCAAAGCAAAACAGGGAGACACCTTCCGCAGATTTATAGAGCAGCTTGAAGACCTCGGCTATGAGGTCGAGTACAGGAGCCTTGTAGCCGCGGACTACGGAGCGCCGACCATGCGCAGACGCTTCTTCCTTATCGCGCGCTGTGACGGCAAGCCGATAGTCTTCCCGCAGCCGACACACGCAAAAGCCGACAGTGAAGCCGTGAAAGCAGGGCTGTTAAAACCCTATGTCGGAGCCTGCACACAGATAGACTTTTCCCTGCCGTGCCCGAGCATCTTTGACACAGCAGAGGAGATAAAAGAAAAATACGGCGTGCGCGCGGTGCGTCCCCTTGCAGAAAAAACAATGCAGAGGATAGCGCGGGGACTGAAAAAATTCATACTGGACAATCCCGACCCCTTCATAGTTCCAATCGGCTACGGGGAACGGAAAGGACAGAGCCCAAGAGTACATGACATAAAAGAGCCGTTACCTACAATCGTAGGCAGCACAAAACATTACCTGTGCGAGCCCATGCTTGCGCCCTGTATCATGTGCAATAATGAAAACAATACCGGGGCGTCTGTGGAAAGCCCCCTGCCCGTGATAACGACGGGGAACCGTAACTTTGTTGTTTCTCCCACGCTCATACAGTACCATTCCGAAACGGCGGACGGTGAGGTGCGGGGACAGGGTGTAGACAGCCCGATTATGACTGTGGACGCGTCAAACCGCTATGCCCTCGTGAGCGCGTTCCTGCACAAATACTTTGACGGAGGCTACACCGGAGCCGGGGACAGCCTTGAAAATCCCCTTCCTACAGTAACGGCGCAGGACCATAACAGCGTCGTGACCGCAAACCTAATCCAGCTCAACCACAACAGCGTCGGAGCCGACCTGAAGGAACCCATGAAAACC
>CAJTON010000038.1:3389-10175 GCA_910577605.1 uncultured Butyrivibrio sp. | reverse complement strand
GGCGGACACTTCGCCGAAGTAAGGGCGTTCATGGTTAAGTATTACGGCGGCGAGAATCAGGGGCAGGACATAAAAAAACCGCTTGATACCGTGACTTCGCATGACCGTTTCGGACTGGTAACGGTACACGGGGCTGACTATCAGATAGTGGATATAGGCTTGAGAATGCTTGAGCCGAGGGAGCTGTACAACTGTCAGGGATTCCCGGAGGACTACATAATAGACCGTGACTTTGAGGGGAATGAATACCCGAGAAGCGAACAGGTAGCGCGGTGCGGGAACGCGGTCCCGCCGCCGTTTGCCGCGGCGCTTGTGCGTAGCAACCTTCCGGAGCTATGCGTGGGGGAGCGTATGCCGAATATGAGGATAGACGGCAGCGGCGGACAACTGCAATTTGCAATCTGAAGGCAATCAATTTTTAATGTAGAAAGAGGCACCGATGAACGCAATATTAAAATATCCCGGTTCCAAGTGGAATATTGCAGACTGGATAATATCGCATTTTCCTGAACACAAAGTCTACTGCGAGCCGTTTTTTGGTAGCGGAGCCGTATTTTTTAAGAAGCCGCCTGCGTATATAGAAACAATAAACGATATAGATGGGAACATCGTAAACCTGTTTAAAGTCTGTCGGGAGCAGCCAGAAGAGCTTGCTCGGCTTGTAGAGTTCACGCCATTTTCTCGGGAAGAATTTACCGCTTGTTATGAAAGAGCAGACGGCCCCGTAGAACAGGCACGCAGGACACTTGTAAGGTATCACCAGTCCTTCGGGACAAGTAATTCCAGTCGCCGGAGTTGGCGCAACGTGCAGACTTACGGAGGTCCACGATGTGCGACTATGTGGAATTACTTACCAGACATTATATGCGAAGCGTGCGGACGGCTTAAGGAGGCACAGATAGAATGCGTTGACGCAATAGCGCTCATAGAACGGTATGATGACGAAAATGCGCTTATTTACTGCGACCCGCCGTACCTTTCGGAGCTACGTAAAAAGAATATGTATAAGCACGAGGTAGACAATGAATTTCACAGAAAGCTTCTTGCCGCGCTGAAAAAAAGCAAGTCTAAAATTGTTTTAAGCGGCTATGACAACGAGCTGTACAACACCGAACTCGCGGGGTGGAACACTGACGCGATTCAGGCCGTCGCCCAGATGGGAAAGCATCGTATAGAAAAAATCTGGATGAATTTTGATTCAGGAATACTTGGTTGGATAGGAGAAGCAGAGAATGAGCAAATACACAAGAAAGCTTGAATTTAACACAAAGACGCGCAGCATCATAAGAGCCCGTGACGGCGGATGTATCTTCTGTCAGATGGGCTACCACATGGAGGGCGCGCTTCCGCTCGATTTAGAGGTAAAGAGCATCATGCACTATATCCCGAGGTCAAAGCTCGGGCTCGGAATCGAGCAGAACGGAGCGGTGGGCTGCCAGTGGCACCACGATATGCTTGACAATGGCAACAAAGGTCGCCGCGCCGAAATGCTGGGACTGTTCCGAGAGTACCTTATGGAGCTGTATCCTGAGTGGGATGAGACTTTGCTTGTTCATAGTAAGTGGAGCGTACAAATTTAATGAAATATATAAACAAATAAAGCAGAATTGCTATGACAATGACCCACTCGGGAAGAAACCATTCAAAGAGACGAGCGATAAAGTTGAAAAATTTGTATGTATTTTTCTTGATAATACACTTGAGATATTCCTTTTGTGTTACTTTAATGAAATGTATCATAATTGTACACCTTTCCGCCTGTTAAGGCAATTCAAATAATATTAAGTCCCATAAATAGTATGTGAGATTTTTTGGGCGGAAAATTTGATAGAAAACGGAGGTCTAACGTGAAAAAAGTATACATAAGCGGTCCCATAACAGGACACGACGACTATATGCGCCGCTTCGGTGCTGCTACAGATTTACTCAGGGAGCAGGGCTATATAGTTTACAATCCGGCAGCGGTCAACAGCATGATGCCAGCGGAAGCAACCTATGAGGAGTACATGGCAATAGCCATGACAATGCTTTCTTTCTGCGACACCGTATATATGTTACAGGGATGGCGTGAGAGCACCGGCGCGAACCGCGAATATGGCTACGCCATTGCTAAACACCTGAATATACGGTTTGAGGAGGGCTGAAATGATTGATACAAATAACAGCGAATGGCTTTCGGGGCTTAAAAACAGCGCGGCAGCGGCACAGGAAAAAGACGCCATAAAAGCCCATAGTGCCGAACAGCGCCGGTGTGTAAACGGACATATCTATTTGTTTCCGTATATCATACACCCCGATGCCGGAGGGATATTTGACGAGGGAATCGTAGGCAGGTACAGGATTAAGCCGATAGCGGTCTGCCCCGAATGCAGGGTAAGAATCTGAGGGAGGCAGCGGAATGAATAAAACAAAAATAGATTGGTGCGACAGCACATGGAATCCGGTTACAGGTTGTCTGCACGGGTGCGAATACTGCTATGCGAGAGGAATTGCGGAACGTTTTGGTGGAATGAAATACGGAACGTCAAAACACAGAATGGGGATAAATCATATTTTAACTGCTCCTATGTGTCACGAAACAAAAAGTGGAAATGCCGTAGCCGCCGCATATCCGTTTGGATTTGAACCGACTTTATACAAATATAGATTGAGTGATTACATAGGCAAGAAAGGCAGAAATATCTTTGTCTGCTCTATGGCTGATTTGTTCGGGAAGTGGGTACCGGAGAGTTGGATTGAAGAAGTGTTTGCGGCTTGTAAAAGGGCGCCACAGCACAATTATATTTTCTTAACGAAGAATCCGGGGAGATATATTGAACTGGAAAAGGATAGGCGACTTCCGTGGGCTGATAACTTCTGGTTTGGTAGCACTGTGACTAAACTGGAAGATAGATACACCTGGTTTACAGAAAAGAAATTCCACTGGTTTCTGTCAGTAGAGCCGATTATGGAGGACCTGGGACCGATGGACGAAGATGCACCTAAACCGGAATGGGTTATCGTAGGCGCTGAGACCGGAAATAGAAAAGATAAGGTTATCCCGGAGAAATCGTGGATTGAAAGCCTGTTGGAAGAGTGCAGGAAATATGACATACCGATGTTTATGAAATCTAGCCTTGCAGATACATGGGGAGAACCGTTGATACAGGAATTTCCAGAGAAGTTGAAAGGCACGACAGCGGGCTAAAAATCCCCCGCGGAAAGGAACAAAAATGACGGAGAATGAAGCGATTGAAGATTTAGAATTTTTTCAGGAAAAATTACATAACGGCATATTCGGGAATAGGACGGAATGTTTAAATGTGGCGATTGATGCTCTTAAGCAAATCCATCAGTACCGTTCAATCGGCACAGTAGAGCAATGCCGGGAGGCTGTGGAAAAGCAGAAGGCGAAGATACCCGGAATATGGGGCGACGGGTCCGATGCTGAAGGCAGGATAATCTACGATATGTACGACTGTCCGAACTGTGGCAAAAGCTATGAAATTGACTATGAAAAATATGACCACTGTCCCTCCTGCGGGCAGGCGATAGATTGGAGTGGTCTTGAAAAATCAGGGGGTGAATCTGATGAGTAAATGTATCTTGGGAATAGAGCAGAGCTGCGATGAATGCCGGATATGTCAGCAAGGGAAGGAGAATTTAATGTATTACGATGAATCTACTAAAGCGATACAGACACATATAGAGGAGAATCAGCAGCGTATACGGGTTATTGAGGATTTCATGAAAACGAATCCCACCGCTGACGAAAAGGAGCACAAAGAAAATATCTTTGTACTGTCAGAAACCAACAAAGCCCTTGGTTTCGTTGCTGCCCTGAAACCGCATATCCTCAACAAAGCGGTAGATACCTACGGGGCAGCGGCGCAAACAGACATGGCGATTGAGGAAATGAGCGAGCTTACAAAGGCTTTGTTCAAATTCCGCAGAGCCGAAAACAACCCGGAAGAGTATAACCTTGAAAAAAGGCGACAGGACATATACGAGGAAATCTCAGATGTAATTATCATGCTTGCTCAGCTCATTATGATATACGACGGTGGGTGCTGCGAGGAGAAGCTTTGCGAGATTATAGGAGATAAAGTAAAACGGCTTGCGCAGCGGTTAGAAAATACAAAGAACGAGGTAAGGAATGCTTGATTTTGGCTACTACAACATGGATTGCATGGACGGAATGAGAGAGTTTCCACATATACGATTTTATAAAATAGTCAACATATTTAAGCTTGTTCACAAAATTTTTATATCACATGAGCAATGAGGCAGGCAGGGCAGCGGGGGCGAAAGCTCCCGCAGAAAGGAGATAGAATGAAAAAGATAACGGAAGTTGAAATAAAGGACAAACTTAATTTAACTTTTGAAGAGGCGGCGGTATATAGCAATATAGGAATTAATAAGCTTCGCAGTTTAGCAGACAATCCAAGCTGCCCGTTCGTATTATACATAGGTAATCGAAAAGTCATTAAACGAAAAGAGTTTGAGAGATACCTAGACAGAGTAAACGAAATATAAAGATTTGATAAATAATAATAGTTTTGTTGTGAGATGAGCCTTTTTATAGTATAATATGGCTGTATCAAAGCTCTTTTCTTACACAGAAAGGAGATTTTGCCAATGGGAAAAGATTTACACGGAAAGGAGTTAGGTATTGGGTTAAGCCAAAGAAAAGACGGGCGATACCAAGCCAGATATACCGATAGATGGGGGCATAGGAAAACTATCTATGGCAAAAATGTAAGAGATTTGAGGAAGCAGTTAGCTGAGGCAATGGCGGGAAATGAAAATTTTACAGCTATAAAGACGGAAATTACGCTTGATAAGTGGTTTAGTCGTTGGATGGAGATTTACAAGGATAAAAGTGTAAGGCCAAATACAAAAAGAGAATATACACATATTTACAATAAAAATATTTCTCCTTATTTGGGCTGCCGAAATATAAATTCTCTTGTAAAATCAGATGTTCAGCAGCTTATTGATAGGGCCGCCGATGCCAATTACGCTTATGAGCGGCAAAGCAAGATAAAAGTTATGCTCCGTGATATGTTGCAAAGAGCCGTTGAGGATAATCTTATAATTAATAACCCGGTGAGCGGAATAAAACTGCGGGCGGACAAGGAAATTAAGGCTAAAGCTCTGACATTGGAAGAGCAAAATACATTTTTGGATTATTGCAGGAATACTTTTTATGATAATCTGTTCAATGTGGCACTGAACACAGGATTGCGTCCGGGAGAATTATTCGCTTTACAGTTGGCGGACATTGACCTTGAGAATGGATTTATTGATGTGAATAAAACGCTTGTCTATCAGAAATATTTGACAGATACGAGAAAAGAGTTCCATATTGAACCGCCCAAGACCAAGCAGAGCTATCGCAAGGTGCCAATTAATAGCGTATGTAGGCATTATCTTGAGGAACAAATTAAACTGAAGGGTGTTATATCTCAAAAAAGACCGAAGCAGCAGAATGACTATCTGTTTGTGACAAAATTTAATACACCTCTTAATTCGCAGTTATTTTCGGACGCAATAAGAGCGGTAATCAGACAGATAAATTTAACAAGACCATTCGACGCTCAATTTGAGATTTTCAGCGGGCATACATTCCGACATACGTTTGCTACGCGATGCTTTGAAAATAACGTAGAGGCAAAAGTGGTACAGAGTTTCTTAGGTCATGCAAGCCTCAAAATGACAATGGATTTATATACTCATGTCACAGACGACAAATCAGCTACGGACATTGAAAAAATCGTAAATCCAAGCGATTCAAATATTGTCAAATTCAAGGCTAAAGTGGTGTAAAATGGTGTAGTAATGGCGTCAATTTAAAAATAAAACCTAACAAAATCAAGGATTTCGACAATTTTAGTGTTAAAATGGGATAGTTTATTTCGTGTACCAGATAACGCCGTATCTTTTGTAGCGGGCAGGATGCCGTTTGCGCAATTGCGCAAATATGGATTGAACCGTGGGTTAATATGTGATATGATATTACATATTAACCTTTTTATTTCTGGACGGATTATGGGATACGATTATATTTTTTTTGATTTGGACGGGACGCTGACGGATTCCGGAGAGGGCATAGTCAATTCGGTTGTCTATGCGCTTAAACGCTTCGGAATTGAGGCGGATCGGGATGAACTGTATAGCTTTGTCGGTCCGCCGCTGCTTCATTCGTTTATGGATTTCTGCGGATTTTCGGAGAGTGACGCAGAAAAAGCGGTTGCTTATTACAGAGAATATTTTTCTGAAAAGGGTATTTTCGAGAACAGAGTGTACGAGGGAATTGAAGAGGTGCTGGCAGAGCTGAAGGAGAGAGGACGCGGACTTTATGTTGCAACTTCAAAGCCTGCCGAGTATACGGTAAGGATTCTCGATAAATTCGGACTCTCCCGATATTTTGATTATGTGTCGGGCAGTTCGATGCACGGGAAGGACAGCGGCAAGGATGTGATAATAAGGCGCGCCGTTGAGCATAGCGGGGCGGACGCGAATAGGATACTTATGGTGGGTGACAGGCGTTTTGATATTGAAGGCGCGAAAAAAAACGGGACGGCCTCGGTCGGGGTTCTGTACGGATACGGAAGCCGGCTTGAGCTTCTTGAGGCTGGAGCCGATTATATTGCGGAAAATGCGGAGGATATACTCCGGTTTGCCGTATGTTAGCGAGGTGTTTACTTGAAAGAGGTATTTATTTACGATCTTGAAGAGGGAATGGTGGTAGGCAAGGATCTGCTTACTTCCACAGGGATAATGATAATTCCGGCGGGCGTAATG
>CAJTON010000038.1:0-3379 GCA_910577605.1 uncultured Butyrivibrio sp. | reverse complement strand
CTTACGCGAGCCATAATAGAGCATTTGAGGGCGCTCGGCGTGGACATTGTGGATATCGATGAGAACGCGGGGCGGGATATGGAGGCTTTGGAGGCGTCTGCCATCGCCACGGAGCAGTTCAAGAAATTCAATAAAAAGTATGTGGAGACTAAGGATAAGCTCAATAATACTTTCGGCAAAATACTCAACAAAAATATCAATAAAAACGAAGTAGAGCATATGGTTGAGGAAAGCTGGAATATGCTTGGCAAAAACTACAACTCCTATAATATGTTGGGAATGCTGTATTCCATGCACAGTTATTCGGATACTACATATATGCACTGCATGAATGTCGGAATGATTGCTTCGCTCATAGGCAAGTGGTTAGGATGGCCCGCCCATGAGATCAAAGTGCTTAACGCCTGCGGAATGTTCCATGATATAGGAAAGCTTATGATTTCCAAGGATATTATAGACAAGCCAGGCAAGCTTACCCCGCAGGAATACAGGACGATGCAGGCTCATACGGTAAAGGGGTATGAGCTTCTGAGGGATATGGGGCTTGATCCGAGAATAGTCAACTGCACGCTTATGCACCACGAAAGATGTGACGGCAGCGGTTACCCGCTCGGAATCAAAGGCGACAAAATAGACGCTTACTCAAAGGTCGTCGCCATTGCTGACGTATATGAGGCAATGACGGCTAACCGGGTATACAGGGGACCGATATGTCCGTTTGACGTGATAGCTCAGTTCGAGACGGAGGGCTTTCAGATGTATGAAACGGAATATCTGTTGGTATTTTTGCAGAATATAGTGGATTCATACTTACATACGGATGTCAGGCTCAACAACGGAGAAAGAGCGGAGATCATTCTCATCAACAGACAGCGCGGCTCAAAGCCGGTGGTGATGACCACCAGCGGAAAGCCCGTCGATCTTTCAAGAGAGCCGGGTCTAAGAATCGAGCAGGTTTACGACTGAGAAGCCTGCAACCGCGGTTTCTTTTTGGTGGAGCGGTAGAATCCGGTTATGCTGAGAGCCGCGTTCACTGACTGACTTACAAGCATCCCCATAAGGTAGGCGTAGATCCCGAATCGCGGTATCAGAAAAACAACACATGCAAGATTTATTGTTTCCGAGAGCATATTGTTCGCAAAAACAAGGGCCGTTTTGCCCAAGGCGTGCAGTATGCTCTTAAATGTTGAGCTTATAAATATAAAAGGACACAGCCATGCGAGAATTTTTACATAGTCTGCGACGGACTGCTCCCCGAAAAGATAAGCGCCTAACGGAGCGCCGACAGTTATGAAGGCGATAATGCATATGAATCCGAAGCATACGGAGAATACTATTGCTCCGGCACTGCCGCGGCGTAGCTTTTCGGGAGAGTCCTGGAGCTTTGACATTGAAGGCAGCAGCATCTGCGCGACAGAGTTGGATAACGTGCAGGGAAAAAGTATTATCGGCATCGCCATTCCCGTTATCATGCCGTATACCGACAGGGCTTCTCCCGGCGTCATTCCGTAAGTCTGGAGCATAAGCGGGATCAGAGCCGCTTCTACGCTTTGCAGACCATGCAGGCTTAAACGGTTAAGCGATACGGGAATCGCCGTTCCGGACAACTCTTTTGCGTGGGAGCGGAAACTTAGGGCAAGCCCTTTTGCGGATATTCCGGTCCGGCGCCCTCCGGTGTGGAGCGCTATGACGCTCAGACAAAAGATCGCGGCACCGATTTCGCCCACTATAAGACCGGCGGCGCCGATGACCGCGCTGCAAGGCTCCCCGGATTGTTTGTATATTTTTATCATTATGTACACGGTGCCTATGCGTATCAGCTGTTCAAAAAGCTGTGACAGCGCGGGAATCCCCGTTTTTTCCTGTCCTATGTAGTAACTGCATACCATGCAGTGTATGCATGCGAAGGGAACCGACGCGGCGACGATCCGTATAAGCAGCGCGCAGCTTTGGTTGTGGAATACATATTGCGCCAGCGTATCCGCGAGAAGATAGACGCTCACGGCGCATATAAGGCACAGGAGCAGGGAAATCATAGTGCAGATGACAGCTATGGAGCGTGCCTGTGTTTTTTTCTGTCTGAAGCAGTA
Organism: uncultured Butyrivibrio sp.; assembly: GCA_910577605.1. Taxonomy (GTDB): domain Bacteria; phylum Bacillota; class Clostridia; order Lachnospirales; family Lachnospiraceae; genus Eshraghiella. Next base: position 1,289 of record CAJTON010000038.1, on the reverse strand, counting down.
GTAAGCCGTAAAGCGTGATACCGAAACCTCCAGTCCCGATATGCCGATTGCGAAGCAGACGGCGGAAACGGGCATGACGAGCTGGTATATTCCCATACCCTCGGCTCCTATATTTCTTGAAAGTAATATTCTGAATACGAATCCGAGAATTTTGGTGGCGACGCCCGCGGCGGTAAGAATAAAGGTTCCTTTGATAAAAGTTTTTCCGGACATGATATTTCTCTGTGTACTTTTTATCATTTTATTCTTATCCGGCATATTATAGTATTAAGAAAATGACGTGATGAGAAAAAATGAGTATAAATATCTATCTTGACAATGCCGCCACGACCCCGTTGATGCCTGAGGCGGATATGGCGATGAGACGTTATTATTCCGAGGATTTTTTCAATCCGTCCGCGGTATACTCCAAATCAAAGAGAGTAAAGGAAAAGCTTGAAGAGGCGCGTAATATAATTGCAGGACTTATCGGGGCGGAGTCTCAGGAGATCTATTTTACCTCCGGGGGAACGGAGTCTGATAACTGGGCGGTAAACGAGGCCATAAGGCGAAGAGGGCATATAATAACCAGCGCGATAGAGCATAAAGCGGTACTGAATCCTGTAAAGAATTACGCAAAATCAGGAGGCGCGGCGGATGTGGCTGGAGTTACGAAAGAAGGCTTTGTCAGTCCCGCCGATATAAAGAGAAGAATACGCAGGAACACGGCGCTGGTTTCGATAATGACCGCGAACAACGAAATAGGAACGATTCAGCCAATCGGCGAGATAGGCAGGATCGCGCATGAATACGACGTGCTTTTTCATACTGACGCGGTTCAGGCATTCGGTCACATACCGCTTAATGTCGAGGAACTGGGAGTGGATATGCTCAGCGCCTCCTCCCATAAATTTAACGGACCGAAAGGCGTCGGTTTCATATATATAAGGAAGGATTCAGGCGTGCGACCTTTTATATACGGCGGAGGTCAGGAGAAGGGAATGCGCGCCGGAACCGAGAATGTGGCCGGAATAATAGGAATGGCTGAGGCGGCGAAAATATCCTGTGAAAGGCTTGAGCGCAACGCGGCGCACTGCAGGAAAATATGCCGTCATATGACCGGACGTATCATGTCGGAGATTCCCGACACGGTAATAAACGGAACGTCTGACGAAAGCAGGAGACTTCCGAATAATATGAGTTTCGGCTTCGGCGGTATCGACGCGCAGTCTTTGCTGGTGCTGCTTGATATGCATGGGATCTCGGCTGCCGCCGGCTCGGCCTGCAATTCGGAAAGTTCGGGATTTTCG
>CAJTON010000037.1:22067-27168 GCA_910577605.1 uncultured Butyrivibrio sp. | reverse complement strand
CGTTTATGCCGCCCACCGCCAATGCCGCAAGCATCGAAAAAAACAGCAGTCTTATATTTTCATGCAGACCGATATAAGCGCCCGCGCAGACAAAAACCATGCAGTCTCCGTAACCTATTCCCTCCTTTGTCGCTAGAGCGTATACAAAAAGCACCGCCCCTACCCCCATTCCTCCAAGCATCGACCACACCGGCTGATAACGCATGACAATGTTCACCGCCACAGCCCCCGCCATAAAAAACGCCAGTCGAATGACCGAAACCGCTTTAGTGCGCAGATCCGAAACGGTTTCCACCGCAAGCATAGCCGCCACTATCCCGTTTATCATTTCTGCTCCCTCCTTTTTTCGCATTTTGAACAAAGCCGGTACTTATCCTCCGCCTCCGAACGAGGAAGCGAAAAAATATCGGAGTGCAGGTTTCTGCACATTCTGTCCATATGGTATCTTGTTCCGTATTTTGTATAAAAAACCGGGCTTTCATCGTTTACAGTTTCTTTTTTACAGACCGCGCATGCGTAATATTTCGCTCCGCTGTCGTTTCGCAGTCCGGAAATCTGTCCATAAGTAGTATTACCTACATCGCTTGCAAGGTATGTGCAGTCCCTGTATGTATGGTAAACCTCCCCGCTCGCGGTCATATACACCATATCCTTAGCGTTCTCCTGCACGCCGTCCTTATCTCCGTTCCATATATGACATCTTGCTCTCGACACAAGCGTTATATTTCCTATTCCGAGCAGATCAAACGGAACCCTGACCTTATATTGAACGGCGGCGTCAAAAATGCCCGCCTGTACATTATTCGTCAGATTCAGCCTAAAACCCTGACTACCTCCCACTATATACGAATTATCAAGATATTCTTTTCCGACTTCTTTAATCACCGCCGCTTTAATGTAACCAGCCTCTAGAACATTTTGCACGGTATCGTCCATATCAGATTTATCAATATAAAAAGCATATCCCGCGGCCTTCATGCTCTGTCCGTAAAGCGCCTTCTGTATGTGCATCTGTAACTGTATGATCTGAATAAAAAACAGCAGCGCCGTCAACCCGGCAATAAAAAGCGGAAGCACAAGCGACGCCTCTACTGAAAGGCTGCCTTTAAACCAGAAGACGGGATGGGACACTCTTTTTTCCTTGAAACCTGCACATCCGTCCGGGGGAGAACTCTGATGAATTTTAAAATTTTTATGCCTTATAATTTTATTTGGGGTTCCGGTAAAAAAGAGCATCCCATCCCGCCTCCTTTCAACTTAATGTCAATATGTATATACGGATTTCTCGGCATAACTGTCCCGCATTCCTTTAAGACGGTACGACGTACTTATTTCCATTCCATATACATAATCTTTCAGACGAAATTTTTTATCGTGATTTACGATCATATAAAATTCGACAAGATCCATCGTATACGCCGCTTTTATGCTGTCGCTCTCAAGATACAAAAGAATCCTGAGAAACATCTCGTAATCAAGCCCGTTTTTACTTTTGCTGTCGGAATTGCTGCTGAAATCATGTGACAAAAGCTTGTCAAAACTCAGATTCCATGTATCTTCCGTTTTCATGATCTCTATTTTTTCTCCTGCAAAAAGTCTCCGCACATCCGATAATCCCTCCGCAAACGCCCAGACATACATAATAGTGTACTGCAAAAGTCTTATCACAGGTTCTAAGGCTGTCGCTCCCGCCATCGAAACCGCCAGAGTATAAGCGTCGCTTTTCTTATCGCTGTCAGTAAGAAGATAAACCATATTCACACCGCTTCTCAGCGCCGCTATTCTCATAACCGTTTCCGTCAGATTCTTTTTATCGGTATTTTCTCCGCAGATAATATACTCAACCTCATAATTTATAACCGTTCCGCCGTCATCCATGAAGCTTGCAAAATTATCCATGACGTACTCTGTATAAATAATATTTTTTGCCAAAAGAGAGGCGCTGTCGCCGCCCGCCGTCAGCATGGAGGTATCTTTTGTCTTGCCGCAGACATTTGATGCGGAATCCGGAAGTCTCGGCACCGAAACATACGATACGCTTTTTCCGTCAGGAAGTACGATCGAAAGGATCCCGTTTTCAATAAAATCCGAAAGCGCGTCAAGAATACTTGTATCTTCCGAGCTTACGCCTAACGACGAATAATTAAATTCCAATCCTTCAAAACTGTACGACTTTATTGTCTCACGCAGCTTCATAAGTTGCCCCTGTACCTTTTCGGAATCTCCGTTTACATTTATCTCACTTATTTCATGTATGATCCGTTCCAATACAGCTCTGTTGCGCACAACGGCGCCGTTTATTTTTTCGACGTCGCACACCTCCTCTGCCATAACCTCACGGTACTGTTTGATTTGTGTTATTTCTTCGGCAAGTCCCTCCAGGACATCGTCAGAAAGATATTCCGAATTGCCGGAAATAAGCTCGTCAGCCTCTTCAATGCCTTCTTTAAGCGTTTCCATATCGGCTCCCACAAATTTGCCGATCATATCGGTATTGTCAATACGCCGCAGGCATTCTCCGGCAAGTCCGCTTATTAAATAAAGCTCGTCCTCCGCTTCTTTTGTCTGTCCTATCTGTAGGTATTTTTCCGCTCTATCAAGATTCGACAACGGATCGACAACTTTTCCTGAAATAATACTGCTTAACAACGGCTGGTTTATCCTGAGATTATCGTATGTAGGTTCAAAGGGGCAAAATTTCTTGATAAAACTCTCCTCTGTCTCAATTTCCGAATAATCTATCCCTGTCTCCGGACATTTTACCCCGTCAACCAATCCCACAAGTATTCTGACCTTATTGTTGATCTTGAGGATCTGCTCGGTGCATTCCACTATTTTATCGCTTATCTCCTGTACCGCCTTAGCTTCCTTATTTGTCTCCTGAAAACCGAGATATTCGGTGGCAAGATTTACAGGCTTGGCGTATTTTTCATAATCCACCGCCATATCCTGCCACAAAAGTCCTCCGTGTTCCGTAGCGGTTATAAGTCTGTCGACCGACACGCCGTTTCCGGTTATTCCGTATAGATCGGATGAACCTGAAAAATACAGATCCTTATGAGAGTCAAGGTTATACTGCATATAGTTCCAAAGCTTTCCGGCCAGGGTTTCTTTTGACACCTCCTTCTGCCCCTGCTTTCCGTCAAAAAGAAGGATGCCGAATTCGGAAAACAGCTGACTGTCATATTCGGCAAAAACGGAATCTAACGCCATAGACGACGCTGTGCGGACCATAACCTTCGCTCCGTGAATACGCGCCGATCTTATCGTCGCGGTGATAACTGACGCGACAAGCAGAAAGACCGTTGCGGCAAACAGCGATACGCTCCCTCTCAATTTTTTCAATTGTCTCCCTCCTTCGGCTCCTGCTTCCGCCTAAATCTGTCCGGCGTTCTTGCTTATTGTGTTGAAAATATTTTTCACGATTGCGGTAATCTGGGTTTTAAAGATAAGAACAAGACCGATCAAGACAACTATGATAAGAATAACTTCGACGACGCCCATTCCGTCCTCCTCGTGAAAAAAAGTCTTCAGATTTCTCAAATGTCTCACCTCCTTTCATTATTACCGCGCCGGTTTTCAAGGCACATTGAAATACCCTGAGGGCGCGGATTCCCCACGGCCTAGAATGACATAAACGCAGGAACAACAATTATCACAAGAACGACGCCAAGCATCATAACCATAGGCATCAGAAGCTTTGTTCCCGCTTCTTCGCCTTTTGTTCTCGCAAGCGCCTTACGCTCGGCAAACGCCTCCGTCACCTCTCCGCGAAGCATTAGCTTAAAGCCCTCCGAGCCTTTTATAACATTCTGCGTCAGAAGACTAGCAAGTTTAATGTAACTGTGCAGACGGCATGCCCGCCCGAACTCCGCGTATGCTTCCGGCTCTGAAACCCCTGCCGCTATCCTGCCGCTTGCCGCCGCCACCGCTTCATATCCGCATCGCACACTCTGTTTCCGCTCTCTCTTAGCGTCCGCATAATCGCGGCTTATTTTTGCAAACGCGTTGGCTCCGCTCATACCCGCTCCCATCAAAAGAGAAAGCTTTGACACTATTTCCGGATAATCCAGACGCAGCTGCGACTCTATTTCGTCTTCGGTCCTTTTTTTTAATACAAAACGCTTGTAATACCAGAATACGAACGCGGCAAGCAAAGGAACAATATTATCCACACTCTGTTTTCAGGATGTTTGACAAATGCTATTTCCAGTCCGTCAACGCTTTCCGGCAGTTTCATATCCGTCTCCGAATCCGCGCGATCCGCTTTTTCCAGCTCCGAAACAATTTTATTTATCTTTATCTGCTCCTCGTCGTAAACCGGAGGAAGGACCGTCACCGGAATTTCATAATCCTGCGAAAGCATTTCGTATGATATCCGAGCGCTTACAATATATTTTTGACCTCCCGGCGCCACTCCACTGTTATTTACCTCCCCGAAACAGCTTATAACCGAATAATCGTTCAGCGTATAATCCGCCTTCATCCCGTATTGCGGGATCGAATCCGCAAAAACAAGGTTATCCCGCACCTCGTCAAGCGATGGATTATCACCCCTCATTTTATCAATTATAAATTCATACGCCGAATCAAACGCCGCCTGAAGCTCAGTCCCCGACAGCTTTTTCGCGCTTACGGGAAACTCCACCGCGTAGTCTTCGTTATCGTAAAGCGCGTGAAAATTATATGTATAATTGTCCTCTCCGTAATCCGGACGCTTCAGCTCCGTTATCTTCTGCGGCGTTTTCTGACTACGCATAAATAAAACCAATACAGCGGCTGTCACGGCAGCAACTGATAACGCAATAAATATTTTGTCCCTTTTTTTATCAAGCTTCATAAAACCTCCCGCCTACACTTTTATATCCACGATTTTATCCGCTATTATTTTTGCGGCGCAGTAAACCGCGAGACACACGCTCATAACGGCGATTCCCGACGCGCTGCCGTACAGCTTCGCAAACATTTCCGCCGAGGAAACACGCATATACAAAATAATTCCCATGGGCACAAAATTCATAATGTTCTGCTCAAGCTTTTTGGCGCTTATAATAGTATTGATATCACGGCGAACCTCTATTTTCTCGCTGACCGAGTCAGT
>CAJTON010000037.1:21064-22057 GCA_910577605.1 uncultured Butyrivibrio sp. | reverse complement strand
CCCATAATGTTGCCGCCGCTCTGCTTCGCATAATCCAAAACTTGAGCAAACGACGAAATCTCATCAACATGACTTTCTTCTGCAAAGTCGCTGAACGCGTCCTCAATATTTATGTTTAAATTAAGCTTATTCACTATTTTGGCAAATCCGGCATATATATCGGACCTGCGGCCATACATAAGCTCAAGCTCACCAAGCGATTCCCTGAACGCATTTTCTATGGAATATCCCGCTGACAGCGCCGCAACCACCGCCTGCATCCCATCCCTGAACGCCGCGGCAAGCTTTTCCTGTCTTTTTTGTTCATAACGCCTCATGCTTTTTTTCACATAGAAAAAAATATATGGGAAAAATATCAAGCCGGCCAAGGCTTTGTCATAAAACAAATACCCTGTCAGCAGCAAAAGTCCTGCCGCCTCAGCCGCCGACTTCGCAAGCCAGCCCCGCCGCCCTGAGCTTTTCAATGCCGGAGAAAATATTTCCCGTAGCTCTGAGCGAACCGATAATCCTGCCGTTTTCATCCGCACCCTCCTCCTTAAATTGATAAAGACAGTTAAGTTTTATCTCTCCGTTTTCTATTCCCGTGAGCTCGCTTATGTTCAGCACCCGCCTTGACCGGTCCCTCAATCTGCCAAGATGCACCACAATGTCTATCGCGGAAGCGATCTGACCTCTGATCGCAGCCACAGGCATATCCATTCCCATAAGCACCATTGTCTCAAGGCGCATCATCATATCCCGCGCGCTGTTGGCGTGTCCTGTCGAAAGAGAGCCGGAATGTCCGGTATTCATGGCCTGAAGCATATCTACGGCTTCGCTTCCCCTTACCTCACCGACAACGATTCTGTCAGGTCTCATTCTGAGCGCCGACCTGATAAGGTCGCGTATCGTTATTTCATTGGCGCCTTCCATATTTGCGCTGCGCGCCTCAAGCCGTACAAGATTCTCAATATTGCGCAGCCTTAACTCCGCGGAATCCTCAATGGTAACGAC
>CAJTON010000037.1:0-21018 GCA_910577605.1 uncultured Butyrivibrio sp. | reverse complement strand
TCGTCTTGCCGGAGCCTGTTCCGCCGCTGATAAAAAGGTTATATCCGGCAATCACAAGCTTTTGCAGGAAATCCGCCGTTTGACGGCTTAATGATCCCAGTTCTATCATTCGTTCCATAGAAAGGGGCTCGTCGTAGAACTTACGGATAGTGACGATGGGACCGTCTATCGCAACCGGAGCCATGACGATATTAACACGGGAGCCGTCGGGCAGCCTGGTATCCGATATCGGCGCCGCCTCATTCACGATCTTGTTGGAACCGGCCGCAATTCTCTGAACTATGTCGTTCAGGCGTTTGGGACTTTCAAAATGCTTATCCCAACGGCTTATTTTTCCGTTTTTCTCTATAAAAACCGCGCTCCAGCCGTTTACCATTATTTCAGTTATCGCGTCGTCCTCCAGCAGTTCCTGCAATATATCCAGTCTTTTTATATCGTTGAAAATTTTCCGGCGGCAGGAGGCTTTATCAGACGCGCTAATCATGCGTCCGGCAGAGCATTCCATGATCGCGCCGTCAATTATCCCGTAAAGCTCCTCCTCTCCTGTTTCCGCTGTCGGTTCAATACGGAGCATGACGTTTTCTTTTATAGTGTTAAAAATATCATCCATCAAGACATCTCCTCGCCGCGTTTATAATTGCAAAACTCCGGGCTGTTTCAGCCGTTATTTGGTATCCAGCCAGCGTTTCGTCATAGGAAACATTTATTTTAAAAATCTTCCGCTCAATTTCGTTTTTCCCGCTTAATAAGATATAATTTTCAAATTCTGAAGCTTTTTTGCGTCCCATATGGTCTAACGGCTCCGGCATGATTATTTTCCCGCTCACTTCGAGAAGTTTCCACGGTCTGTTGAAAATACAGCCCGCGTCAGCAACGATATATGCGTAATCCCCATACTCTGCCAACGTATATATAAAATCCACCGTTTCGTCGTCGTTCTGTTCGGCTATATCGTCGGCGCATACCGCAGGAGCAAGAAAATCAAAGCCCATAACGCTGTCCGTGCATGACAGAATTTTGCCGGACGCGGCCTCCTTCCCTATTTTGTAATAATACAGAGCGTCGGAGAGTCCACCCCTTGTTCCTGACAGCAGATTTCCCAGACCTGCAAACTGTTCAAAGCTTATAAAAAGAGTGCGCCCGATTCGGGCAGCCTCCGCAGCAATTCCTAATGACAGCGTAGTCTTGAAGCATTTGGTCGCCGGAGAATAAACGCTCAGAATTTTTGTCGTCCGATTATCGCCGCGTTTACGGGAAAATCCCGAAATATGTGATATAACGTCTTTGATTATCCGATCGGCAGACTGATAACGGTATACCTCGTTTGCTTCTATATTTTCACTATCCTCTACAAGCCTTATATACGCTTCAGGACTTACAATATCAACCGCCTCATCCCCGCCTCCCGCAAGCAAAAGCTTTATCTCATATTTATCGCGGCAATCCTCAAGCGCCTTTGTTGAAGTAAACGCAAGCGCCTGATAAGGCAGAGCGCCCCTCTCGTTTATGTAATCCGTCAGCCGGACGGCATAATTTTCATCCGGATCAAGAATACAGCATACCTTCTCCTTCAAATGATCCCTCCCTTCGATATAAGCAAAATAAGATACCCGATAAGTATCGGTACGCTGAATCTTATATTTGTCTTCATTTTTAGCGATTTACGGTTAGCGGATATTCTGACCGCGGCATCGGTAAGCATTTTCACTATTCCCGTGAACGCCCCTATAAAGAAAACCAGAACCATATAGACAAGTCCCTGCCGCATCCCCAGAAGTCCTCCCATAAAGCCTATCAGCTTTACGTCGCCCGCTCCTATTCCACCTATAAGGTAGACTATTAAAAGCGGCGCTCCGACAGCCAATACGCCCGCAAGCGCTCTGCCTAATCCCTGCCATCCCGCTCTTATGAAGATAATAGGAATCAGTCCGGCATAGCCCGCTGTTAAAACATAGTTGGGAATCTTTCGGAAATATATATCGTATACGAAAGATGTTCCGACTATTACTCCTGCAAAAATACTGATTTCCGGCCACCTCCCCGATATTTGATTTAAGAAAATGAATTGTTCGGATACTTCCGGGAATAAAGATAACTCCGAATTCAGAAACACATTGATGTTTTGTGTAACGCCAACGATAAACCTATTTTGGCGTTTCGTCAATAGTTTTTATGATTAATTTTTAAAAGTTTTATTTATGACAGAATACTTACATATTTTGGAATTTTTCTGAATAGAATAAGGTAATTATGACAATAATCCAATTATCAACAGAAAGGACATGACCTCATAATGAAAAAGAACAAATCATTTATGACATATGAAGAGAAATATCTGCTCTCCGAACTTGAACAGACAAGAAACGCTCTTGCGGCAGCCTACTCGAATTTTGAATATGTCACGGACCCGGATTTGATAGATTCGTGCATTTATCAGGTCAATTCCGCCCAAAAACGCTATAAATTTCTGCTTGAGCGCGCCCGCGAAGCCAATCTGGAAGTCAGGTGCGAGGTCATCAGCGTCGAAAAATAAACAGGGGCTTACACTGTAAAGCCCCTGTTTTCGTCCAAATACATATTTTCATTGAGTGATGATTTTGAATATGTTAGCCCCGCATAAACCTGCTGGGTATTCTCCATCATAGGTCCAGAAGAATCTTCCTTGCCTGCCTCCGCAAAAGCGGTCTGCAGTTTTTTAAGCATGATTATTATTCGCTCTGTTTCTGATATATCCCTGCGTATGTCGGCACGCACCAACGCGTTATTCATAAACATATACAGAGAAAAAAGGTTTCCCGAAACAGGGTAACGCATATCAAGCGAAGCCGAAAGCTCGTTGATAAACGATTTGGCTTTCCGCAGATTCAAGCGGAATTCCTCTATATCTCCGGCATTGAAGCGCTCACAGGCATCCGACAGATATTTTACCGTAATCTCATACATTATCACAATAAGCCCGGTCCTGCTCGCCTGAGTAACCTTCACGCCGTAATCCTTTAGTTCCTGCTTTGTCACGCTATTCCTCCTGTATTACTGCAAAAGCTGTAAAACGGTCTGCGGTCTTTCGTTTGCCTGGGCAAGTACTGACGTCGCCGCCTGCGAAACGACGTTTCTCGCGGTATATTCCGTCATTTCCTCCGCCATATCGCAATCCTCAACGCTTGAAAGGGCTGAGGTTATATTTTCCTCATATGCCTCAAGGCTGCTTATTGAAGACTCAAGTCGGTTCTGATACGCGCCGAGATTGGTTCTTGCGCTTGACACCAATTCTATTGCCTTGTCGATTTTTGTAATTGATTCGGTCGCGCATTTTGAGGTGCCGAGATTTACCTGATCCATTCCCAATACATGCGAATTTATTTTAGGAATATCTATTATAAGCTGCTGGCCCTGATTCGCGCCTATCTGTATTCCCATTGTTCCGATGTCCGTAACATTAAGGTTACAGGGAGTTCCCACCGGCATTTCGTCGGTGATCTCTATTTTCATCTCAAAATTATTTATGTCCTTAATAGTCACCCACTGTCCTTCCGCAGTAGCCTTTGCGGTTGAAGAAAATCCTGCCCCAAGATTTATCTCGCAGTCGGTCCCGACCACAGTCTGCTCTTCGGCAAGTCCGAAAAGCGCCGCAGTATCGGGATTGCTGAATTTTATCACAAGTTCCTCTGCGCTTCCGTAATTCTGATTGGTAAAGGTTATGGGAGTAGCCGTCCCGTCCATTGCCACATTAGCTCTTAAACAGCCTTCGTGCAGTTTGGCGTACACGTCGTCAAAAGTATCTCCTTCAGCAATTTCGATCAAAGCGTCGTTTATTTTCATAAATCCCGCCTGCTGCTCGGTAACCGTTCCTGCGAAGTCGGTGCAGGTAAGAGATGCCTGTGTCGCGGGAGCCGCCAGTGAGATCTCATATTTTTTGGCAAGAACCCCGGAAGTAGTAGATATAACGTCAACGCCGTCAACATCGGGATAGACTCTTCTGCTCAAAGTGCCGTCAAGAAGCGGCATTGTATTGTATTCCGTATCGGTAGAAATTCTGTCTATCTCATCGTTTATTTTCTTAAGTTCCTCACGGATCGCGTCCTTATCCTCGCCGCTATACGCGTCGCTGCCCGCCTGGACCGCAAGCTCTCTTGCTCTCTGGAGCATACTCTCCAGCTCGTTAAGCGCGCTCTCCGCCGTCTGCACGACCGACACGCCCGCGGAACCGTTTTCATTCGCTTTCTTGAGCGCCTTTATCTGCGTATGCATTTTCTTCGCTATAGCAAGTCCAGCCGCGTCGTCCTCCGCATGATTGATTTTAAGTCCGGAGGAAAGTCTTTCTATCGCGTTATTGGCAGCCTTCTGCCCCTTTCCAAGATAATTATTCGCTATTATTGCGGAAATATTACAGTTTACTCTCATTTAACCTGTCACCACTTTCTTTTTGATCCAAAAACACATCTGTATTATATATCGGCAGTCCGCTTGTTTTAATTAGTCAGACTTCTGATAAAAATTTTGGCCGACGCGAAAAGAATCTCTGTGGAAACGCCGTCCTTTACCGCGGATTTTCCCTCCGGCTGCGATTTTGCGCGGTTCACGCTTATTCTTACGTCCTCCGTCCCTCGCTGCTTTAACGCCTCCGTGATCTCCTTTGCCTTTATATTAAGAAGCTCCTCGCTCTCCTTATCTTCGCACATTATCCTGGCGTGTACAAAGCGCGAATCCGCTTTTGCCTCTACCGTGACCCCTCCGAATCTTCCGTCACGCATCTTTATCACGAAGCTTCCGGTATTCTCCCCGGTTTCTATGATCTTTAGATTTATGACTCCGGTGCCGTCCTGTGTTTTGTACGGAATCCGGTAATTGTTTTTATGGGCGAGAACGCCCATTAACTTCATATTGTTTCCGAGCATCCTCAGAGCTTCCATGTCGATATACGAATCTACTCTACCGACCGCTTCGTCCGCAAGGCGGCGGGCATTCTCCATAAGCGAGTCGTATTCGTTCTGCGCGCTCTCTTTGCTCTCAAGCGCCTCCGTAAGACGCTCCTCCAATTCCTCGTCCCCGGCAAGCTTTTTGTATCCGTCAAAAATACTTCCCGGATCCTCCGCAACGGTCTGCGCCGCCATGATATTGTTGTACGTGGAGGAAATCTCATTGTCCGTTATGACACGCAGAACATTTTCTTCAAGCTGCGCCGCGTTTCGCGCCGTTTCGACATATCTGGCATAAACCGCGTCGTCTTTTGCCGGCTCACTCTCCCGCAAAGCCTGCGCGAACTGCTCAGGCGTCATGGAGTCAAAATCATCCTCCACCGACGAAAGCGCCTCCGGCGTAACTTTTCCTTTTATGCCGCCCAGAAGATTTTTGTAATATGTAACTTTATCTTTATACTCCGCGGGACTCGTACCGTCGTCAACAGTAAATTCCATTCCGCTGTCCCTGCGCGACATATACGCGGTTAAAAGGTTTCCCATAGTAAGCTCAAGGTTCTGATTGAGCAAGGCTCCTGCGGCTTTCATTCCGTCCTTCTGAAATTTGCTGATGAGGCTGTATATACCGACAAATTTTTCCCGCTCCTCAAGGGTTATTTTGCCGCTCTTATCCATTCTGTAAAGAAACTCGCTGTATTTCTCGACCTCCGGTCTGGCATTTTCCTCCATATTTATAAAGTAACCGTTAAGCTCCTCAACACTGGTTTCAAGGGGGTTATGCCCCTCTCTTATCATATTGAGAACCTTCTGCGGCGTCATGTTTTTAAACAGCTCGTTGGCAGAATAGTCAATGCTCTTGATCTTATCAATATTGCGGCGGCTTATCTCCATATTATTGTAAGCAAGGATCCTGACCGCACGCCTGTTAGCCTCGTTGTCCTCATATCCCATATCCGACAGAATATCTCCCGTGCTTGCTTTTATTGCTTTGGATATGGAATCTCCCAGGTCGCTTCGTATTTCCGTACTTAGAGCCTCGTAAGCATTGCCTGCCGCCTCAATTTTTGCCGCGACCGCCGGAGCGTGATACATCATCGCATTGACCGTCGGCTCTTCTTTTGCATCAACCACGCTTCCGATAACTGCGCTCGGCACAAAACGAAGGCTGTCGATAGTCACCATAGCGATGCTGACCTGCTCTACTTCCATAAGCGTCACTTCATTACCGCCGTCTTCTCTGTTAAGATTAAAAATATTGAGCTCGTATTTTTTAAGTTCGCCGATCAAATCGGAAATATCCGTGGTATTAACGGAAATTCCGTTGCGCTCCATTGTCCATGCCGCCTCAAGCGTCATCATAAGCCTGATTTCCTGAAGCTCCCTTGAGGCTTTTACATACTTGTAATCGTTTCTGTCGGGAACTGCTGTTTCCCCTTTATGTACGGTCCCCGCGAGCGCTTCAAGCGTGTACTCTCCGCCTGCCGCAAACGCCGCAATATTTTCTTCCGTGGCTTCTGCGGCTGTTTTTACGGCTTTTACCGCCTCCTCCCACGGAAGCTTTTCGCCGTTTATAAGGGCGTCCTTCGCCGCCTTTCCTTCAGTCATTGAAGCGGCTATCCTCTCAATAAGCTCATCCGTACCGAGTATCTCCTGCACTCCGTCCAAAGCCTCGAGCCTCTCAAGACTTTCCGGCGTGACTTGAATATCGTTGTCCAGCATCCAGCGCACTCTCGCAAGATTTTCGTCCGTAACCGCCTCTCCTGCCTCTTGAAGCACCCTTTCCACCTGCGGAAGCATCTCCTGCCACTCGGCGTCGGAAATCACTCCTGTTTTGTTGACATAGCCCGCGTTTGCGGAAATATATACATTGCGCACCGTCGGCGCCATGTCGTTCTGCATAAGATACGCCTTCATCCCGTCGTCAACCGAATCGATACGGGACGCCATTTCACAGGCTCCCATTATTTCGGACACGTTTTCTTTGGCGGGCTTAACGCCGTTCTTTTTAAGCTCGCCCGCTATTTTCATAGCAGCGGCGCCGTCGCCTATAACCTTCCTTAAAGCATCCTCGTCGATATCAATGGTGGCCTGAAAATCGTCGCAGTACATCGCAAGTTTTATCTGTATCTGCTCTACGACGGTAACTATTTTATCCGCGTCGGTGTTGTTTACGTCGATTCCGTCCTCGTCCATTTTGACCGCCGAGCCTGTATCCATTTTCTTAAAAATAGCCGAGAGATTATCCTTCAAAATCGACGCCTGATTTTTCAGAGACTCCATCGAGCCGTCGCTGCCGCTCAAAAACGAGCTTTTCGCGCCGCTGCCGCCCATGATACCGTCCTCCGAGCTTCCGAAGGACACCGCGTCCGCCATAAAAGCAGCGCTTACTCCGCCGGAAGCCTTCTCCGTCCTTGTATCCACATTACTGCTGTACTGCTGATTGATAATTCCGTCTATTCTCATACGAACCTCCAATATTTCACCGGATAACTTTCATTACGTCAAAAAAACCTGTGTACGCTACGATCCCATACACAGGTATATTTCGGCTGTTTATACAAATTATTTTATCCCTTTATAATTAAATTTCAAAACAGCGGTTCCGAAAGCCGCCAAAGGCAGCGCCACCGAATACTCTCTTCCGTCGCACTCCGACTCCTCCGCGGTAAACGTTTTGCCCGATTCTCCGTCCTGATTCAGCAAAAGAGTATACTTGCCCTCGCATGGAACACCCACTCTGTAATCAGGTCTTTCAACCGGAGTAAAATTGCATATGAACAAAAGACTGTCCTTTCCGGTCTTGTCCTTTCGCACAAAGCTGTAAATGCTTCTGAATATATCGTCCGCATTGATCCACTCCATGCCCTCCTGATACTGGTCAAGCTCGCTGCACGCCTTATATTTGCGGTAGATTCCAAGCAAAGCCTTTACATAGTCGTTCAGCTGCTTATGCTGCGGCTCCTCCATGAGATGCCAGTCAAGCGCGCGCGCCTCGCTCCACTCGGAGAGCTGCGCAAAATCCTGCCCCATAAACAGAAGTTTCTTGCCCGGATGCCCCATCATAAAGGTATATGCCGCCTTCAGGTTGGCAAATTTAGCTTCGTAATCTCCCGGCATTTTATTTATCATTGAGCATTTCAGGTGAACCACTTCGTCATGTGAAAGCACCAGAATATAGTTCTCGCTGTAGCTATAGCTTGACGCGAAGGTCATCTTATGGTGGTTATTTTTGCGGAAGTAAGGGTCTAATTTCATATACTCAAGAAAATCGTGCATCCAGCCCATGTTCCACTTGAAGGAAAATCCAAGCCCGTCCTTATCCGGTCCCGCCGTTATTCCAGGCCACGCGGTCGATTCCTCCGCAATCGTTATCGCCCTCGGATTACGGTATTTCATTATGCTGTTGAGATGACGGAAAAACTCCATCGCTTCAAGATTACCGTTGCCGCCGTAACGGTTAGGCACCCAGTTACCGCTGCTGCGCCCGTAATCAAGATAAAGCATTGACGCTACCGCGTCAACACGCAGACCGTCAACATGGAATTTCTCAACCCAGAAAAGCGCGTTCGCAATCAGGAAATTTGACACCTCATGCTTGCCGTAGTCAAAAACCATAGTTCCCCAGTCGGGATGCATTCCTTTTCTCGGATCGGCATACTCATACGCACAGGTGCCGTCGAACTCCATAAGCCCATGCGCGTCCCTCGGAAAATGCGCCGGAACCCAGTCGAGAATAACTCCGATTCCCTCTTTATGCATATAATTGACAAAATACATAAAATCCTTGGGGGTGCCGTACCTTGAGGTGGGCGCGTAATAACCCGTCACCTGATAACCCCATGAGCCGTCAAAAGGATATTCGGAAATTCCCATAAGCTCAATATGAGTATATCCCATGTCTTTGACATACGCGGCAAGCTCAGGAGCAAGCTCGCGGTAATTATAGAACCCGTCCTCCGTCCCGTCGTCTTTTTTCTTCCACGAACCGGGGTGGACCTCATATACCGCCATCGGCTCCTTCCAGGACTCCTTGCCGCCGCTTTCCTCGATCCATTCACCGTCGGTCCATTCAAATCCGTTAAGATCCGTAATAACAGACGCCGTACCCGGTCTTTTCTCGGCATAGTTGGCATACGGGTCCGCTTTATAAAGCCATCGTCCGTCTCCTGCGATTATGAGGTACTTGTACATATCCCCGACAGCAGCCTTATCGGTAAATAGCTCATATATTCCGGAGCTTCCGAGCCTCGTCATCTCAAATCCGCCGCCGTTCCAGCCATTAAAGCTGCCCACTACAAATACCTGCGCCGCGTTAGGCGCCCAAACCGCAAAATACACCCCTTCTCTGCCGTCCTCGTCCACGGCTTTATGCGCTCCGAGTTTTTCGTAAATTTCGTAATGCGTCCCCATCCCGAATAAATACCGGTCGCCCTCAGTAATAAAAACCTTGTCTTTCGCCATAAACTTCTCCAATTTATCAAGTGTTTTTTCTAATATTGAAATTATATCATATTTTTTTGCATATTTCTATAATGATGTGCTATAATCTCGATAGTAAATTTTATAATTTTTTCCAGCCGGAGGACGATATGATTTTTGAACTGATTGACAGATCCTACATAAACGAAATTACCTTCATAAGCATAATCATTGCTTTTGCCGCTACATGTATCGTGATAAGCCTGTGCAAGAATATTTTACCAAGGGACCAGGGCCGCGCGTTTGCCGTCAACGGTCAGAAATCCGAGGGAAAGCCTCGCGGCGCGGGAATAATTTTCGTATTGGTCTTCGCGTTGTGCTCGATACTTTTTATCCCGTACTCAAACGAAATGCTTATATATCTTATGTTAGTTATAGGCGCAATGTTAAGCGGTTATCTCGACGACCGCTCAAGCTCACCGTGGGGAGAATACAAGAAAGCGATAATCGACCTGATACTTGCAATCATATGCGCCCTTACCTATGTCAATTACAACGGAACTCATATTCAGTTATTTTATTCCGACGCCATAAGCTTTACAATGCCGACCGTTCCTTTTGTCATACTCGCGGTCGTGCTTATATGGGGAAGCATTAACGTTACCAACTGCTCCGACGGCGTAGACGGTCTGTGCGGGACGCTTTCCATAATTTCAATGATAACGGTCTACGGCATATGCCAGATCAAAGGAATCGACGCCTCCGTTAAGCACATGATCCTTCTTTTTGCCGTATGTCTGCTCGGCTACCTTTGGTTCAACGCCGCTCCGAGCCGACTTTTGATGGGCGATGCCGGTTCGCGGGCGATAGGATTCTTTCTGGCGGTAGCGATACTCAAGACGGGAAGCCCGCTTTTATTCATTCCCTCCGCCATACTTCTGATCGTGGACGGCGGTCTGGGACTTATCAAGGTATTTTTGCTCAGATTCCTGAAAATCAAAATACTCACAAAGGTCAGAACGCCGATACACGACCATATGCGCAAAAGCAAGGGCTGGTCGGACACTCAGGTAGTTTTCCGCTTCACAATCATGCAGATAGTAGTGTCGCTCGCGCTGCTTTTCGCTCACTTATAAAACGCTGACACTGAAGGTTACGCTGCCCGTATAATCGCCCGCCCGTTCCATTGCTTTGGCAGGCTTCAGACGGTAATACACGGTAGTTGAATCCTGTGTTCTGGCAAGGTAGCCCGTATTCTGCAATTTCGTAAAGCCTGAGTTATAATTTGACGACGTCTCCGCAAGAGCGCTGTATTTTACGCCGGGATCGCCGTCCCGCACAAGCTCCACGGAATCGTCCGTATCAACGATAACACTTTTTCTTCCGCTCATCTGCGGCGTGCCGTTATTATAGATGCTGATTTTGACCGCATACGCTTCGTTGAGCGTGCAGTACGCGGGTACGGACACTTCAAATCCCATAACGTACACCTTACATACGGCTGACGCGCCTCCGGGTGCTTCGGCTTTTATTTCGGCAACACCAGTTCCCTTCGCGGTAACCTGCCCGTCCTTGTCAACGACGGCGACGCCGGTATCGCTGCTGCTCCATGAAACTGACTTATTCACGGTATCCTCCGGATATACTGACGCGTCAAGCCTTACTTTTTCTCCGCAGTTCTGCTCAAGTATGACATACGGCTTATCCAAAACCACCCCGCCCGCCGGATTTTCCTTCCATACAGCCGTAAGCTTGCAGTCCTTGAACAGTTCCTTATCGTATTTAACGGGCAGAGACTTGTCATAAACCGCTCCGCTTTCCGTGCGCCATCCGGCAAACGTATATCCCGCCTTCACGGGTACGGGTAAATTCATTTTTTCAACACCCCACCTCTCCGCTTTATAAGTGTTTTTCCCTTCATAGCTGCCTCCGTTCATATCAAAGGAATATGTAAACGGACTGAAAACCAGATACCTTAGCGGAGAATTCTGTATTTCCTCCACGGAAATCTCAGTGTCCTGTCCGGCTCCCGCCTCCATATTGCCGTCAACCTGCCTGAACACAAGCATTATCCACGCCGCGTCTTTATTCAGCTGCAAAACGTCTCCGGTCGTGTTCCAGTCTCCCGCCCTGATGAGCTTAAAAGACGCATCGTACTCGGCGCAGTACACATAATATTCCTCCGAAAACACAAAAGACATTTTCCGCACACCGCTCACGTTAATAAGCTTTACATACGCCAGACGCGACTTGTTGTACCAGTAAAAGCTGTTTTCGATACTGTTTCCTTCAAAACTGTATGTATTTGAAATATATGCCGAATACCGGTTCAAATCGGTAATTTCATACACATTACCGGGGTCCGTCACTTTGACGATACTGTCCTGCTTAACGTTCCATTTTTCCCCGTACTGTGTCGGAATATATACTCCGCCGCCTGACCATGTCCCCGCGGCGCTAACGCTAAGCGGAACCGCCAGCGCAATCATTATACATACGATCAAAATCCCAAACTTTTTCATATTCACCTGCTTTTAAGCCTCACCTTAAACTCCACTGTCGTCATGTAATCTCCCGCTTCGGTATCTTCCTTCACGTTCAGCGCGCTCATTGACACCGCGCCGAGTCGGTTTACTTTACTGTCTGCTCCGTCCTCAAACCGTGCCACAAGATAGCCGTTTGCGCCTATGTTCTTATCTCCCACCGAAAAAACGGTGTCAAGCGTCGCCACGGGCTTTCCCTCCGGTACATTCTGACGTTTGAGCGTAACCGTGCCGTTCTCCGTACAGCCCGAAGAAACGCTTACCTCGACAAACTGCTCCGGTCTCAGATTCATACTTGCAGCGCCTATCTCAAAGCTCCTTCCCTCGATTCCCGGAGCGATCACCGCCGGCACCGTTATAACAAACGACGTATTGCTTACCGTATATCTGACGGGAACCGTCGCCGTCTGCCCGTCCGTATTCATATTTGCCGCATAAACCGTTTGTCCCGTAACCATAATAAATATTGCCGCTAAAATTCCCATTATTATTTTTTTGCCCATAAAATTTCCTCCTGTTTTTCTATTCAGATTGTAAAATTACCTGTTGGGATACCGTATTGAATTCGGTCCTCCCGTCCCGCGAGTAAGCCCGCGCAACAAGCGTTAATGTATAATTCCCAGCCGACAGGCGGTCGTAAAAATCAACATTTTCCGACGCTCCCGCTTCAAGCATTCCTGTCGATGCCACAAGCTCGTCTTTAATATATAGCCCGTACTGTAATATGCATTGATTGTCCGGCGGATTATAAAGAGCAATCCCTCTTTGCGCTGAGTTTACCCTGAAATCCGTATATCCCGGAACGCTGATATACAATCCGGCATACTCGTTCTGTAAAATCCCGGCAGTCTCGGATTCCGGCTCCGGCATGATGATCTGTTTTGTCGTTTTCTCCTCTTTCACCAGAGCTTTAGGTGAAATCGAGCGGATAATAACGAAAGCCAGCAAAATCACCGCTAAAGGTATAAGAAAAGGCAACAGCCTGAATCTCACCACCGCGGCGTATCCGCCGTCCGCCAAGGGGCGTCCCGCCTTTATCTTGGAAAGCTGCAGCGCCGCTCTGTTTTGGGCAGCCTTATAGCCCTTGCACGGCCTGACCCTTTTGAATCTGACATAGCCTCTCACACAGCCGTCGCCGCAGGCCTTTACAAGCTTTTCAAGGCTGTCCGCTGAAATATCTTTATTCTGTTTGGATAAAAAAATATGTTACCACCTCCGTTGAAAATAATCATCAATGAGAATAATCCGAATTGTATCGATACGTTTGAGTGCGATGAAATCGCAGAAGAATGATTCAGATGTGCAATAAAAATAACGCCAAATCTGGCTGATGTCAATAGATTCGGCGTAATTTATATATTCTTTATTTTGGTTATAGAAATTTAATCAATTAAAGTGTCATATTATAGATTTCTCTTTTGGGGACACCCCTGTCCTTTGCAACAAGCTTAATGGCATCCTTACGGTCTATACCCTGCTCCACATAGAGCGCAAGATGCTCCTCAACGCTCATCTCCTGCCATTTTTCTTGTTTTTGGCGGACGATCTCCTGCCTGTCCAGCCCTTCGATAACAAGCACATACTCGCCCCTCGGTTCGTTGTCCGTGTAATAGCGCACCGCGTTTGAGAGCGTAGCCCTGTACACGGTTTCGTGCTTCTTAGTAAGCTCCTTGCATACCGCCGCCCGGCGAGAACCTCCGAGGCGGCTCTCAAGTTCCGTCAGCGTCCTTAAAAGACGGTGGGGCGCTTCGTATATTATCATGGTACGGGTTTCGCGTTCAAGCTCCTCAAGCACCGCCTGACGCTCTTTTTTGTCCGCGGGAAGAAAAGCCTCAAAAACAAAACGCCTTGTCGGAAGTCCCGATATTATAAGAGCGTTTATGCACGCCGCGGGTCCGGGAACGGAAATGATCTCTATCCCCGCCGCTGCCGCCTGACGGACAAGCTCCTCTCCGGGATCGGATATTCCGGGCGTTCCGGCGTCAGTTATCAACGCTACCGTCTGTCCCGCGAGCATCTTATCCACAAGAACTGCAGCTTTATCCACTTTGTTGTACTCATGGTAACTTGTCATCGGGGTTTTTATCTCAAAATGATTAAGAAGCTTTATGCTGTTTCTCGTATCCTCAGCCGCTATAACGTCGGCTTCTTTCATAATCCTGACCGAGCGCACAGGCATATCCTCAAGATTACCGATAGGCGTAGCGCATAGGTACAGCTTTCCTGCCGTCATATTTTTAAACTCCTTTGCCTTCTGTCAATCATCATAAAGCCTGCGCACCTCTTCGGTATACACACCTGTCTCCTCGTAAATTATAAGCGGCGGTTCCGTCCTGAGCATTGGTCTCGCGCCGCGTATTCCCTCCACAAGCACCATATTTGCCTCTCTGTCCTTAAAAGGATACACCATCCGCATTCTTTTGGGTTCCATGCGGTATTTCTGCATAAGAGCAAATATTTCCGTAAGCCTCTGCGGTCTGTGAACCATATAAAAGCGCCCTGACGGTTTCAAAACTTTTGAAGCCTCCCGTATCACATCTTCAAGGGTGCACAGAATTTCGTGCCTTGCTATCGCCTTATGGCTGTCCGGATTTTTCAGCCCGTGGTTCTCGTTCATGTAAGGCGGGTTGACCGTCACCACGTCAAAAGAAGCTCCCCCGAAAATGGCAGAAGCCTCCTTAACATCTCCGCATACAATATCCACGTCCTGTTCGATCCCGTTATAGCGCACGCTGCGCCGCGCCATATCGACATTTATTTCCTGAATTTCAAGTCCGGTAAAATGCTTTCCGCGCGTCCTTCCTTTAAGCAGAACGGGAATCACCCCATTGCCGCTGCACATGTCGAGAACGCTCTCGCCCTCCTCCACACGACAGAACGAGCACAGCAGCACAGCATCCATTCCGAAACAGAATATACGGGTATTCTGAATCAGCTTATATCCGTTGCGCATAAGATCGTCAAGCCTTTCCTCCGGCTTTAGGTCAATTGTCATCAAGTTTTGACTTCCCTTCCCTGCGCTCAAGCTCCTCAAGCGCTCTTACATCGGCGTCCGAAATATCGTCCTTATTGCTGTTCCTGCGTCTTTTGGGCTTGAATTTAATATCCGCGATCTTGTATTCCTTGATATCCTTCTCGTCCTTGCCGACATTGACTATCACCTTTACAAGCTGACGGAGCACGTTCACGCTTGTGACCTCACCCGACAGACCGTCGGCGGTCGTCACGCGGTCCCCTACGTCGGGAAGATTGCTGTTAAGGTACTCATATGTGTCCTCTTCGTTTTTAAGACAGCACATCAAGCGCCCGCATACGCCCGAGATCTTAGTAGGATTAAGCGAAAGATTCTGATCCTTAGCCATTTTTATCGACACCGGAGCGAACTCCGAAAGATATGATTTACAGCAAAGCTCGCGTCCGCATATTCCAAGTCCGCCGCGAATCTTAGTTTCGTCCCTGACGCCTATCTGTCTCAGCTCTATCCTTGTCCTGAAAACCGACGCAAGATCTTTTACAAGCTCACGGAAGTCGATCCTCCCGTCCGCGGTAAAATAAAATAAAACCTTATTGTTGTCAAAAGTATACTCCGCGTCTATAAGCTTCATTTCAAGCCCGTGCTTCTGTATCTTTTCAAGACATATTTTATACGCTTCCTTCTCTTTGTCCCTGTTTCCCTGCTCCCTGGCGTCGTCCTCAGCGGTCGCTATACGGATCACGGGTTTAAGCGGCAGTACCACCTTATCGTCCTCAACCTCGCGCATTCCTAGCACAACGCTGCCGTACTCGATTCCTCTGGCAGTTTCAACGATAACATGCTGTCCTTTTTCTATATCCATATCCAGAGGATCGAAAAAGTAAACCTTTCCCGCCTGT
Source organism: uncultured Butyrivibrio sp. (assembly GCA_910577605.1). Classification (GTDB taxonomy): domain Bacteria; phylum Bacillota; class Clostridia; order Lachnospirales; family Lachnospiraceae; genus Eshraghiella. The sequence continues at coordinate 5,267 of CAJTON010000037.1, read as the reverse complement.
CTGAATCTTACTCCTATAACCTTTATCATTTTAATTCTCCTTAATATTCAAAAGCATAAGCTCCATCGCCAGTTCAAAGCTGACATTGGCTTTAAGGCGCGTCTTGGCGATCTCGCAGCCCCTCATAATGTTCTCGATACCCTCGTAGGAGCTTCTGCTCGCCGCTTTCCTTATCGCATTTATCTCATCCGAAAAAATGAGATTGTTGGCGTCCTTGGTTACCTTGAACAAAAGAACATCCCTGTACCACATCTGTATTATGTCAATATAATCCGCAATACTTATTTTGTACTCGGACACGCGTCTGATCGCGTCAATAAGGTCCGCGATATCGTAATTATAAACATTTTTAACAAGATTTACCGCTTCGTCCTTTATTTTGGAAAAATCGCCGGAATTAACAAGGTTCACCGCCTTGCCTATGCGGCCCTGAGAGTATGCAGCGCACATTTTGGCTTCGTACTCCGGAATCTTATACTCCTTGATAAGATATTCCATTATTGCGTTATCCCTCAGAGGTCTGAAATTAAGGACAATGCATCTGGAGATTATAGTGGGCAGAAAAATTTCGTCGTTATTGGTCAGGAAAATAATGACGCCGTACGAAGGCGGCTCCTCAATCGTCTTGAGGATCGCGTTCTGCGCCTGCGGCGTGAGTTTCTCCGCTTCATCTATTATATATACCTTATATTTACCGTTATACGGCTTTATCTGAATATCCTCGACAAGCTGCATCCTGACGTCGTCAACTCCGATGCTTGCGGGCTTCTCATGCCTTACCCACACAAGGTCGGGATTATTCTCGGACATGGTCTGTCTGCAGAAATGACATTCACCGCAGCCTTCTTCACCGCCCTTTTCACACAAAAGAGCCTCCGCAAACGCTTTAGCCGCCAATGTCTTGCCGGAGCCGTCCTCACCGTTGAATATATACGCGTGATTCACTCTTTTATTGGCGACCGCGCCTTTAAGCTGGCTTATTATATTTTCATGTCCAAGTATTTTGTTGTACATTGACATAGTACGCACCTCCGCATCAATCCGTCCAAAAGCTACGCTACAATATCCAAAAGCAGTCCTCTTATCTCGTCAACCTTGTTGAGCACCGATAAATTGTCCTTCTCATCCTTTACAAGCTCCTGCGCCAGATCGTCAAGATTCTTATCAACAAGCCTTACTATTCCGTACACACGGTGCCTTCCCCTCCTGTCAAGGAAATTTTCTCTCGAAAATTCATGGGAATGCGTCACGACCTCATTCATAAACTCCTTCACAAGAGAGCGGTATTTTTTCATGTCCGCTACGTCCATATGCTTGGCTATGCGCTCTCCCTGTTCTGTGATCTGGTCCATAAGCGAGCCGAGCTTATTCTGCAGGTCCTTCTCTTCTATATTGCTGACGAGCATGAACTTAAAGGAGCCGTCCGTCTGCTTTGCGGTCGTTTTATTCTCCACCGGCGCCGCGTTTGATACCTCATTAACTTTTATTGCCATAGTACGCCTCCCTGATATATAAGTTTATCACATTTTTCGTTGTTTGCCTAGTACATACGCCGTTTTGAACCGTTGGAAATTTTATCAGCGAAAAAGAACGGCTTCTATTATATATCGGAACCGCCGGCTGTTTTATGTAGTGCTTCGCATATTTTAATGCCGCCTGAATCCGTAAGTCCTCTTATTTCCATATTACAGCCCATATATTTCCGTATCCTGCGCACGATATCTTCCGTGATCCGTTCTCCCGGAACGATCCACGGGATTCCCGGCGGATATGCGTATATGTAATCCGCCGCCACTTCTCCAACCGCCCTGTCAATCGCTGCCTCGCCGCAGCAAACGCCCTCGGTTTCCCACGCGTCGCAGATTTTCTCGGCGCGCTCCCAATCTGCGGCTATCACGCAGTCTTCCGAAACCGCGCCCAAGCATTCGGAATCAATTTCGCTTAACGCGTTCCAGAGTCTTTCGTAGCACTCTTCCCCGTCCATGCAAGAGGTCATCAAAAGCACATATCTCTCTGAAACAAGCTCCGGCTCAAGCCTGTAACGGGTCCGCATAAGCTTTGCAAGCTCCGGTCCCGAAATGCCGCTTCTGTCAGTGCATACTGTAATCTTTCCGTTATCGTACGCTCCGTCGTATTTCCACAGATAAAGATGTCTGAGCTTTTCGCACCTGCCGCGGAAGTTTTCAAGCAGCGCGCGGTATTTTTCAAACGCCGCAGCGCCTTCGGAATCAAGAAAATCCATGCAGCGCTCCGCCGAAGCCATGAGAAGATACGACGGGCTTGTACTAACATACATATTAAAGTAGCGCCGGATCTCCTCTGACTTTATCCGTCCGCCTTTTACGCATATGACCGCAGTCTGAGTAAAAGCGGGCAGCGTTTTGTGCAGACTCATTATTACAATGTCCGCGCCCTGTTTAAGCGGATTGTCCAAAAATCCGGCTCCGTGCCCCAAATGCGCTCCATGCGCCGCGTCAACGATCAACGGTATGCCGCGCACGTGAACTGCCCCGGCAATTCCGGCAATGTCCAAAATAACGCCCTCATAGGTGGGCGAAGTGACAAAAACCGCCTCAACGCGAGGATTTTCGCGCAGCATTCCATCCACGTCGTCCGCCGTATAACCCATATTTATCCCCGTTTTTATGTCAACGCGAGGATAAATATATTCGGCGCACAATCTTCTTAGAAAAACCGCGCTGTACGCCGAACGGTGACTGCCCCTGTCAAGCAGTATAGTACCGCCCGCTCTTACCGCCGCCGATATAGCCGTCATAACGCCAGACGTACTGCCGTTCACGGTCAGAAAAGCTTCGTCCGCGCCGTAGCGCGCGGCAATACGCCCGTTAAGTTCCGCAAGCACGCCCTCCGGCTTGTGCAGATCGTCAAAACCGTATATTTCCGTTATATCATACGCGTAAGGATTAATATTCCATTCCATAGCGCGCTTGTGCCCGGGCATATGAAGCGGATATCTGCCCGACTCGCTGTTTTGCCGCAGCATCTCAATCAGTCTGCCCATAATCGTATCCTCAAGTATATTTCTCCATCAGCTTATTGATTTTGTCCATCTCGTCTCCGACTTCTTTCTCAAGCCTTCCCTTGCGGTACTCAAAGATGATATTGTTATAATCGTTGACCTCGCTCGCCTCGTACATGATACGGTTATTTTCGTCCTCCATATCCTTGTCGGAAAATTCCAACGCGCGCAGCGCGTCCTTATATCCTATTTCCATACGAGTACGCGCGCCGTCTGAGGTAAAATCCAGCGTTCCGTCCCAGAAGCCGCCTATATTTTTGCCGGGCTTGATAAAAACAAATTCCGCGCCGGGAAATCTGTCATAATCTATTTTCGTATCAGGGCTTAGCCCCACAACGATAAAATGCCGTAATCCCTCCGCATAAAGCGGCGTGATCGGCAGATTATCCTTGAGCCCGCCGTCCTTATAAAGCTTGCCGTCTATTTCTACCGGCTCGTAGATTATCGGCAGGGCGGACGACGCAAGCAAAAGATCGCGTATTCGCTTATCTCCCTTATAATTCAGCGAAAAATATTTCGCCAGTCCGCTCTGCGCTTTCCCCTGAGCGTCTACCTCGGTAAGCGTCACATAAAGCCTGCGCTCGTTCTTACGGATTATTTCCATATCAATATAATTGTCAAGAATTTCTGTCAGTCCGTCCCTTGACATAAGACCTTCCTTAAAATCTATAAGCTCCGGATCGACCTCAAGAAACTGTTTAGGCGAAATATTTTTCCATACGTCCTCAGCCATTTTCTGATCGTTGTACGCAAAAAGAACAAGATTCAGCGCGCCTACGCTTACGCCCGATACCGCCGTAATGTAATCGTCAACGCCCTTCTCCCTTAGCGCTCTGAACGCGCCGATCTGATACGCGCCCTTACCGCCGCCTCCCGCAAGAACAAGTCCCCATTCATTCTTAGAAAAATCTTTCATGCCGCTCCTCCCGCTTCCGTCTGAAATCTATCGTCTATATTTTAACATATGCAGACGACTTTTACAAATCACTGTCATAATAATGGGTTTCCGCTTTTATTGTAAATTTCTTTATGCTCTTGTATAATTGATTTCAATATAAAACGATCGACTTGGTCATTACGGTCCTGACAGCTTTTGCACTGGTGGTCAGCTGTGTAATTTTTCCACCTTTACTTATGACAAATGGTTCTGCGTAAAGTTCCCGTTTTATGTCATAACCGGAGAAATCTTGACACGGACAGCGCTTTTTCAGAAATTGAATGCAACCAACAGTAGCGCAATGCCGACCTTCGTATGCAGATTTTTTCTCCCGCTTCTTATATTATTATAATGTAAAAAACAGCAAAGGAGCGTGTAATATATGTTACTACATAAAAAATTATCTATTCTGAGAAAACAAAGCGGACTGACGCAGGAGCAGCTCTCCGAAGAACTGAATGTGAGCCGTCAGGCAGTTTCAAAATGGGAGCGCGGCGAGGCGATTCCGGATCTGAACACATTGATTTCTCTCGCGGACTTCTATGACATTAATCTCGACGATCTTGTAAGAAATGACTGTAAGGTTGACTTGAACAATAATTTTACCGAAGGTCCGGCAAGCGATTCCCGATGTGATTATACACAATATATCGGTAAAATCTGCGATATTTCCGTAAACTGTTTCAGATTCTCCGTTCTGCGCAATGCGGAAATAATAGGCGTTTCTGAGCGATGGCTTTGCTTCGTAAAAAATAACCGCCTCGGTTTTGTGAATATTCAAAAGCTTTCGGGCGGGATACTTGTCAAAAAAGATGGGACACACCAGAGGTTATCACTTTCAAATCCTGTCTGCGGCAAATGCAGAATTCATGTAAGCAACACATATTTCGGTGGCAAAAGCTATCTTTTAAGCGAAATAACCGAAATCTCACAGAATGAGCTGACTATTAAAACGGGAAAATTTTACGCTAAAGAGAAATTTGATGACATATCGGTGATTCTTATGAGTGACAGAATGTGTCCGTAGATTCACGGGATAAAGCAGACGAGGCTTTCGCCCGCTTTATCCCATATCAGATTGTTTTCAAATTATTTGCCATATTTCCTAATCTTTTCCTTCAAAATTGTACTGCATATACGAAAAACCCTTGTAATTACCACCAATTAAGCAATTACAAGGATTTTTACAAAACAAAGTGCCCAGAACCGGAATCGAACCAGTGACACGAGGATTTTCAGTCCTCTGCTCTACCGACTGAGCTATCTGGGCAACTTTTACAAGTATTAACT
>CAJTON010000036.1:8772-27480 GCA_910577605.1 uncultured Butyrivibrio sp. | reverse complement strand
AAGATACGCACTTTTTCCGAATTAGCAAACAATATCCAAACTTTTTTTGAAAAAAATGCAAACAAATGATTATTTAACCAGTCTCAGCGTTTCTCTCGCTATCGCAAGCTCTTCGTTAGTCGGAACTACAAGAAGCGTAACCTTTGAATCAGGAGTCGATATTACCGTCTCCTCGCCGCGCGCCTTATTCGCCTCGACGTCGATTTTTGTTTCGAGATATCCGAGATACCCGCAGACCTGCTCCCTCACGCGGTAATCGTTCTCTCCGACTCCCGCCGTGAACACGACCGCGTCCACGCCGTTCATCGCTGCGGCATACGCTCCGATGTATTTAGCGACATTGTAGCAGAAGGTCTCTATCGCCTCCTTCGCGTAAACGTCGCCCGCTTCCGCGCCCTTCCAAAGATCCCTGAAATCGCTCGAAAGTCCTTTTGACATTCCGTAAACGCCGGATTCCTTATTGAGTATCTTCATAACGCCGGCTATATCTGTGTTTTCCTTGTCAGCGATAAATTCGACGGCGGACGGATCAATATCGCCGCTTCTCGTTCCCATTATAAGCCCCTGAAGCGGAGTAAGTCCCATCGAAGTATCCACGCATTCCCCGTTTTTGACCGCAGAGAGCGACGCGCCGTTACCTAGATGACATACTATTATTTTAAGCTCATCATAAGGCTTTTCGAGAATCTGCGCCGCGCGCTTCGAGACATAGCTGTGGCTTGTTCCGTGAAATCCGTAGCGTCTTAATTTGTAATCCTCATAATATCTGTAAGGCAGTCCGTAAAGATAAGCCTTGGGCGGCATCGTCTGATGAAACGCCGTGTCAAAGACCGCCGCCATAGGAGTTCCCGGCATAAGCTCCTCGCATGCGTTTATCCCTATGAGGTTGGCAGGATTGTGAAGGGGCGCAAGCTCGCTGCAATCCTCTATCGCTCTTTTTACCTTCGCGTCGATAAGTACGGACTCCGTAAAGCTTTCTCCGCCGTGAACCACCCTGTGTCCTACCGCGCCCACCTCTGAGAGCGATCTTATAACTCCCGTCTTTTCATCAGTAAGAGCCTCAAGCACAAACCGTATCGCCTCCGTATGGGTAGGCATGGATTTCTTTGTCTCTTCTTTATCACCGCCCTGCGGCGTATATGTCAGTACCCCGTCTATTCCTATCCTTTCGCATATTCCCTTCGCGAGAACCGCCTCCGTGGCGGAATCGATAAGCTGGAATTTAAGCGACGAGCTTCCGCAGTTTAAAACCAAAATATTCATAAACAAATCCTCTTGATATTTCTTATTATTGTTGCCGGATACACAGTCCTTCTATACCGCCGACCTCAAAATAAAACTAGATTTGAAGCTGGGACTGAACCGCCGTAAGCGCGACTACTCCCACGACATCCGAAGGCGAGCAGCCTCTTGAAAGATCATTGACCGGCTTTGAGTTACAGGACCGTAAGCCTCCGCCTTCGCGAGCCTGTGAACAAGCTTATATCCGATATTACCCGAATCAAGATCGGGAAAAATAAGTACGTTAGCCCTGCCCGCGACCTTGCTTACCGGAGCCTTTAACTCAGCGACCTCCGGAATTATCGCCGCGTCAAGCTGCATCTCTCCGTCAAGCTTTATGTCCGGCGCCATATGCCTTGCTATCTTGACGGCGTTCGTCACCTTGTCCACGTCGGGATGACGGGCGCTTCCCATAGTCGAGTGTGAAAGCAGCGCGACGATCGGCTCCCTTCCGACCAGTTTCTGGAAAGAGCGCGCCGAATCGACAGCTATTGACGCAAGCCTGTCGGAATCGGGATTCTGCTCAAGCCCGCAGTCTCCGAAAAGGAAGGTTCCGTCACATCCGTAAGGACAGTCGGGTACAACTATGATAAAGAAAGCGGATACCAGCTTTACTCCGGGCTTCGCCTTTACGATCTGAAGCGCGGGTCTTAAAGTGTTCGCCGTCGAATGGCATGCTCCCGACACAACGCCGTCTGCCTCGTCCTCACGAAGCATCATGCAGGCATAGTGAACGTAATCCGTGGTAAGAAGCGTCCTCGCTTCATCCGACGTCATTCCCTTCTTCCTGCGAAGTTCGGTGAGGTCAGCGACATATTTCTGAAGCTTGTCCGATTTAAACGGGTTGATTATATTGATTCCCGTAGTGTCGATTCCCTTACTGTATGCGGCAGTTTCGTCGGGAGTGGCGATAACGGTAATATCAGCCAGATCTTCCTTAACTATCGTAGCCGCGGCCTCCCATATTCTTCTGTCCATACCTTCAGGCAAAACGATCCTTTTCTTGTCCGCTCTTGCCTTTGCCTTGATTTCTTCAATAAAAGTCATTTAAAAATGAGTCCTTTCCGATATTTTCGTTCATAAACCATACTTATTTGTTATTATACCTCTAACGTGTTCCGGATACAAGAAAAAATATTATGATTTGACTATATCCGGCAAAAATTTTATAATCATTAAAAACACGCGGTAACGCGCAAAAATCTGAGGGAGGCGCAGGCTCAGCATGAAAACAGCAGCAATCATAGCCGAGTACAATCCTTTTCACAAAGGACATATATATCATATCGAGCAGACACGCCGTCTTACCGGCTCCGGGTGCGTTATCGCGCTTATGAGCGGAAATTTCGTACAGCGGGGCGAGTCCGCGTTCGCCGACAAGTATACGCGCGCGCGCTGCGCGCTCTCATACGCCGATCTTGTGCTTGAGCTTCCGGCGGTGTACGCCGTTTCAAGCGCGGAGGGATTTGCCTCAGGCGCCGTTTCCGTACTTGACTCGCTCGGAGGTATAGATTTTCTCTCATTCGGCACGGAAGCCTCGCCCGCGGAATCCGAAAGCCTTTACAAAGCGGCTGAAATCCTCACGTCCGAGCCGGAAGCGTACACTGCGTTGCTTCGGGAAAAGCTTTCGTGCGGCGCAAGTTTCCCCGCCGCAAGAGCCGCGGCGCTCTCGGAATATGCCAAAGACGGCGGCGTATCCGCGCTTTTATCCTCTCCTAACAATATCCTTGCGATTGAATATATCAAAGCTCTGATACGCAAGGATTCAAAAATCACGCCTTTTCCCGTCAAAAGACTTGGAAACTACCACTATAACGCAGATTTCCCTCGGACAGGCTTTGCGGGGGCGGCCGAAATACGCAGCCGTTACCGTTTTAACGGCTTAGACGGGATAAAAGATATGCTGGACGATGTGGTTTTCAAAATACTGTCCGATGCCTGCGGACGCAGTATCCCCGTATATCCCGACGACGCGGACGCTCTTTTGTCATACGCGATCGCCGCAGATTACGACAGATTAAGCGACTATGCGGACGTCGGGGAATCCCTCGCCGCGAAGATCCGCGCGGAATTCTCGCGAGATCCGCTGATACGCTTTGAGGATTTCGCATCAAAGCTCAAAAGCCGCGAGCTTACCTGCACGCGGATATACCGTTCTCTTATCCATATACTTCTCGGCATAAAGCAGTCCGACACCGATATGCTTGCCGCCTCCGGTTATCCGGCATACGCGCGGGTACTTGGCTTCAATAAAACGGGACGGGACTTCCTTTCCTCGGTGAAAAAAACGGCGTCGCTCCCTATAATCTCCAACTGCGCGGACATATATGGCTCTCTGACTCCAGCGCAGAAATATCTTTTCGACAAGGATATTCTCGCCACGCGCGTATACGCAAATATTGTTTACTCCAAATATAAAACGGCTCCGGTTGACGATTTCCGAAGCCGTCCGATAATAATCTGATTTCAGTTCTTAAAGCTGTGGATGGGCGCTGGGATCCTTCCTCCCCGGTTCACGAAAGCCGAGCAGTCAAAGGTATTGACAGGCATGACCGGAGCGTATCCCAAAAGTCCTCCGAACTCGACCATATCTCCCGCCTTCTTACCGACCGCGGGAATTATTCGCACTGCGGTCGTCTTTTGGTTGACCATGCCGATAGCCGCCTCGTCCGCGATTATTCCGGCGATGGTCTCGGCGGAGGTATCTCCGGGAATCGCTATCATATCCAAACCCACCGAACATACGCAGGTCATCGCCTCTAACTTTTCTATCGTGAGAGAACCCTCCTTCACCGCGTCTATCATTCCCTGATCCTCGCTTACCGGAATAAACGCTCCGCTTAATCCTCCAACATACGAGGACGCCATAACGCCGCCCTTTTTCACCTGATCGTTAAGAAGGGCAAGCGCCGCCGTCGTGCCTGGCGCGCCCGCGCGCTCAAGCCCTATCTCCTGAAGTATCTCGGCTACGGAATCACCTATCGCGGGAGTGGGCGCAAGCGAAAGGTCGATTATTCCGAAAGGCACGCCAAGGCGCTTTGACGCCTCCTGCGCCACAAGCTGCCCCACTCTCGTTATCTTGAACGCCGTCTTCTTTATCGTCTCGCAAAGCTCCTCAAAATCAGCGTTATGAAGATTCTGCAAAGCGTATTTTACAACTCCGGGACCGCTGACTCCGACATTTATCACCGCGTCGGCCTCGGAAACTCCGTGAAAGGCTCCCGCCATAAAAGGATTGTCGTCCGGAGCGTTGCAGAGCGCCACGAATTTTGCGCAGCCCAACGAATCCATCTCCTTTGTCGCCTCGGCGGTCTCTTTGATTATATCGCCCAAAAGCCTAACCGCGTCCATATTTATTCCGGTCTTGGTAGAGCCTATGTTCACCGACGAGCAGATGCGCCCGGTCTGCGAAAGAGCCGTGGGAATTGAGCGTATAAGAAGCTCGTCGCTTCTTGTCATTCCTTTTTGCACCGTCGCCGAATATCCGCCGATAAAATTAACGCCCACCTCGTACGCCGCTTTATCAAGAATTTTCGCGATCTCCACATAATCGTCGGCGGACCTGCACGCCGACTGTCCGACCATCGCGACCGGCGTCACGGAGATTCTTTTATTTACAATGGGTATACCGAATTCCCGTCCGATATCCTCCCCTGTTTTGACAAGATTCCGGGCAAGCGACGTGATACGGTCATAGACGGCGTTTTTCACCTTTTCAAGGCTGCCGTCGGCGCAGTCGAGCAGGCTTATTCCCATCGTGATAGTCCTGACGTCAAGATTTTCCTTGTCGATCATCGCGTTGGTTTCGTTGACCTCGTATATGTTAATCATCTTTTAAGTCCCTTCATTCTATATTCTGTGCATCTTGTCAAAAATTTCCTCGCGCTGGCACTTTATAACAACTCCTATATCGTTCCCGATACCGTCAAGGTCCGTTATGACCTCGGAAAGCGCCTTATCTGATCTGTCCGCGTCCACGATCATCATCATGTTAAAATAATCCTGAACTATCGTCTGCGAAATATCAAGAATATTTATGCGGTTTTCGGCGAGATACGTGCATACCTTCGCTATGATTCCCACAGTATCCTTACCAACCACGGTTATTATTACTCTGTTCATATATCTTCTCCTGTCTAAAATGTGATTATGTCGGACGGAATATCGCGTCTGGCGACCCTTATGTCAAAATCTCCCGCGTTGAAACGGTTGTCGCCTAGATTTATCTCCATGCGCACCGTCTCGTAAGCGAGGTCGGGAAAATTGTTTTCCTTGCTGAGATGCCCCAAAAGTATGTGCTCGACCCTGTCGTTAAGTATCTCGCAAAGGAGCCTTCCGCACGCCTCGTTTGAGAGGTGCCCGCTTTTCCCGAGTATCCTCTGCTTTAACGGATACGGATACGGTCCCGTCATAAGCATATTTATATCGTGATTGGATTCCACAAGCATCGTGTCAAGACCGGAAAATTCCTGTACTATGCTTTCAGTGTATTCTCCAAGATCGGTGATGACTCCCGCCCTTTTACCGCCGGACGATACGATATAAGCGACCGGATCGACCGCGTCATGCGAAACGGGAACCGTATGGATCTCCATATCCTTTATGCAGAAGGAGTCCCCGGCATCAACGGCATGGTATATCCCCTCCGGCATGGCTCCGAGCGCCCTGTTGGAGGATATGCACCCGATAACTCCGGGAGTCCCGTAAACGGGAGTCATGCTGTGCCTCTCAAACACGCCGAGCCCCCTTATATGGTCATCGTGCTCGTGCGTTACAAGCACCGCGTCTATGTCCGCCGCCGTAAGCTCAAGCTTTGCCAGTCCCTCAAGGACTTTTTTCTTGCTTATACCGTCGTCAATAAGTATATGCGTATTCTCCGTACCTATGTATATGCAGTTGCCGCTGCTTCCGCTGGCAATACTCATCATCCTCATGTAAACACTCTCTCCGTCAGTCCGTTCCGTTGTCCACCGTCAGTCTGTCGCGGCCATGCTGTTTTGAATAATACATCGCTTTGTCCGCCCTGTCAATAAGCGTGGATATGTCCTTCGTTATTTCAGGATACGCCGTGACTCCTATGCTGACGTTGAGGTTTATGCTGGTTTCGCCGCTTACTACCGGGGTATTCTTTATGGATATTCGCAGCTCCTCCATGATCTGCGCCGCTTCAGAAAGCGACTTTCCCTCAAGAATTATAACAAACTCCTCGCCTCCGTACCTGAAAGCCTCTCCTTTGTTGGCTTTTGCCGAAATACCTATAAGCTTCGCCACGGTTTTTATCGCCATATCTCCGAAAAGGTGACCGTATGTATCGTTTATCCTCTTGAAAAAGTCTATATCGACCATAGCCGCCGAAACATTTCTTGCGGCGCCCGAATTTATAAAATTCTCGTTGAAGTATACGTTCAGATAACGTCTGTTGTAAAGTCCAGTAAGCGCGTCCATGATAGACATCTGTCTGATTTCATAGTACAGCGAGATATTGCGCGCCACAACCTCCATCTGACCGAAAATATTGGAGAAGAGCATTTCCTTGTCGGCAAAAATATCCCTAACCTTGCTGAGCATTATGTAAAGCGCCCTGTTTCCGGAATCGTCCATTATAAGCGTATTGACGGCGACGGACGCGATCTCCGCCTTCTTGAAAAACGGGAATTCGTCGTAATCGACCTGCCCCAGTATAAAACGGCTCCCCATTTCGCTGTGTTCCTGTATAAAAAGCTCGCTCAGGAAAAATTCGTTGAATTCCAGAGCCTCTTCCTCTCCGAGAACGTTTTCAAGAGAATCCGTAATATATTTGTCACGCATCTCCTCATTTACAAATACAAGCTCGGAATAGCTGAGGTCAAATCTCTCGTTCAGCAATTCTCTCGCCTCGTTCACCAGTTTCCCCAGATTGAGCGTGGACATCATCATTGTCATAAAATGATTCTGAAATTCCATATCCGCATTGACGTTGTTTATCTTATGGTACGCCTCCTCAAGCTCAAACTTCTTGATTCCCAGCTGTTCGTTGACCGTCCGCAGATTCTTCTGGCTTTCGTTTATTTTTTCCGAATTGTCCTTAGCCCTGTCAAGAAGCCTGTCCCTTGAAAACATATACTGCTCGTAATATTTCTGTGTTTTTCCGTAATATGTAGCGATCGCCCACGAAACCATAAACGAAATTATAGCGACCGAAATATAATTAATGCTTCTCGTCACATAATTATCGTCATGTGTTATTAAAACCATAATTGCATCTGCTATGAACGGGATCTGACACAAGATGCTTACTCCCAGCGAATTCCGCAGTTCGGTCATATCGTACAGAAGAATTATTTCTATAAGAAACATGGAATAAAATAAAATTACCACAATATTATTGATGTTGCTCATTCCCTTGTCGCTTATGTCGCTGATAAGAATTCCGGTGGCAATGATCTCAATATACCTTACTATTACCAAAAACGGGAATTTATGAAAAAAGTTATTATACGCAAGAAAAATATCCAGAACCAATACCGAGGAAATCACCATTGAAGGAATAAAGCCTATTTTCATCTGCTGATTGTTGAATATAAAATTATTCGCCAGAAACAGAAGCAATACAATAAGAAGCCCTATATGCCTCCTTGAAAAAATCGTCTGAACCTCCAAAAGCTGTTCCTTATTCTGCATCGTATCCTGTCCCTTTCAAAATTTAATAAAAATCCGCCTACGCTATCGGCTCTCCCTCCCAGAACAGCTCAAGAGCCGCCCCCGGATATATCTTATCGGCAAAATCCGCTTTTTTGCCGTCTATTTTTGTCACAAGCTCGCGCCCGCCCATGCGGGAAACGTCAAACGGGTACACGTCGAGAATATCAACGAATTTATACTCCTGTTTTCCTTTAAGCGTGACCTTGCTCCCGTTTACGGTGACCTCGGTTTCTGCGCCCCCGGTCTGAGAGACTTTGTCAGCAGGCTTTTTGTCCTCCGCGGCTTTGCGCTCCGTTTCCGCCTCCGCGTCCTCATAATACGCGTATTCATTATAGCCCGCCTCCGAACGGTCGATATAACGGACGCTGAAATTCTCATAGACCTTCGTATTGCCGTCCGCTTTTTTGTTATTGACACCGACGTATACCGAATCAAGCGGAATATCAAGAAATTCAAAAAGCTGCGCGACTGTGTAATAATTTTCCATGATTATTCTGTCGCCCGCGCATATCTGATAATTTCCGCTTTGAAGTATTCCGTTTACATAGGCAAACTTCGGGCAAAGAATGTTTTTTCCGTTTATTTCAAAAGCGACCGTCGATCTGTACTCGGGCAGCTCGCCTATCGTCATGCGTCCCTGCGCCCCTACTGTGGATTCCTTTATATCTATGTAGTCGTTTTTTTCGACGGCGGTATTCATGCTGCATTCCTTGCCATTGCGCGTTATCACTGCCGCCTCGCCCGCTTCGCCGCGTATCATTCTTTTAACGCCGTTAAGCGTATAGCCTACCGCCTGCCCGCGTCTGGGAAAAAGCTTTTCGTTGGGATAACCCGACTGCATCACCGCATCCACGACAGTAAGCCTGCTGTTGTCATAGAGCTTTATGCGCTCGCCGTTTACCGTCACATATATGAAATTATTTTTTTGATGGTAATAATTAATGCATATGCCCACCGGAGTCACAAAAAGCGGGTCTTTTTTTACGTTGTCAACGGCAAATTCGACGCTGCCTAGCACCTCTTTGCCCCTTAGTGCGACGCGCTCCTTCGGCAGCTTAAGCTTCGCCGCAAGCGTTCCGGTAAAGCCGGGTATCTTTCCTCCGCCACCTACCACGAATACCGCGCTCACGGGTTTGCCGCCGTTAAGCTCCGTTATTTTCGCGGCCACGTCCCCTGCTATTTTCTCCGTTACGGGAGCCGTGATCTCAAGCACTTCAGAAGTCTTGGCTGTGATCTTCGTGCCCATTATATCCCTGAAAACAATCTGCTTTCCCGGATTCTTCGCCGCAATTTTTATTTTTTCCGCCTGCGCGAAATCTACAAGATAATGCTTGGCGATTATCTCCGATATCTCGTCCCCCGCGTTCGGTATCATTCCGTACGCGACCACGCTTCCGTCCCTCGTTACGCATATATCCGACGTTCCCGCGCCGACGTCCACAAGCGCGATATTAAGAAGCCTGTACTGTTCGGGAATCGCGACGTTCATCGCCGCTATCGGCTCAAGCGTCAGATTCGCGACCTCAAGCCCGGCGTTCTCGACAGACGCGTACAGCCCGTCCACAACGTCCTCCGGAAGAAAAGTCGCCAGCAGATCGACGGCGATCCTGTACGCCTTATGACCCTCGGGATTGCTTATCTCATAATCATTGACATAATATTTTACAGACGTATACCCCACGCAGTAGAAATTCACGTCGCTTTCCTGACCGTTTATCTGCCTGTGCGCAAGCTCGACCCCCGCAAAATCAAGGTTATATATATCCTCGTCAGTGACGCGGCGTTCCTCGTCAAGCTCCTGCTCCGCCCTGACCGTTACCGTGCGCAGCACTCTTCCGGCCGCCGCTATGCAGACGTTTTTAAGCGGCCGGTCTATTTTTGCCTCAAGCGCGTTCTTTACGGCCTTGATCTCCTCCGCCACCTTGCGTATATCGTGCACCTGTCCGTCGATCATCGCTCTGGTATCGTGTTCCTTTACTTCCATCGCGATCACATGAAAGCCGAGACGGTCCATATATCCGACTGTTCCGACTATGCTTCTCGTCCCTATATCAAGCCCGAACACAAACTGTTCGGGACATTTAACCGATTCCGCCATATGGACCGATTCCTTTCATAATAAATCATTTATAACGGCTTGCTGATTTTTGGTTGCCCAAATATTGCCACTCATATTTTATACCAAACGCCCACGAATTAACAACACATTTTTGAAACTTTACACAATAAAATCTTTTTCCAAAAATTAAAGTGTAAGAGATCATTAGTTAAACACCTTTATATATGGTGCACATAGTCAATAACTTCTAATGGCGATTCCGCCTGCAAAAAATTATACTTCCTGCCAACCGGCTGCTGCATTCCCTCTTTTAAATACCATACCGCCTGAATTGCTTTCATCCCTAACATTTCCGCAGTTTCCAATTCCTGACTACCTCCGTCACCTACATATAAACATTCTTCAGCATTTACATTAAGATTCTGCATACACCGATAATAGATTTCTTTATTCAAATTCTAATAATTCGTTTGAATAACATTCGTTTTTTCTCATAATATCTTCGAGTGCGTCTTCTAAGGTTATTTTACCAATTGTTCTATCATGGTCTGTACGTTCCCATAACTCTTGAAATATATTTTCGGGTATTCCTAAATCTTGTGCTATTTGCGATCCAAAATGTAGCGGACTGTCAAAAAGAGTTACTAAGGTTTCATACATATCAAAGATGACTGCCTTAATCATACTTAAACGCCTCTGTCAATGTTCATTCATCCGTATTCTGCCAGTTTATTTTGAAGTATGCGTCTTGTATTTTCGATACCGTCCCCTGTATCGACCACAAAAGCGCAGTGTTTTCTGAATTCGGCGTCGTCAAGCTGACTTTGCATAATGCTTTCGGTCTTTGAGTCTTCGTAGCCGCGCGCAAGCCGCAGACGTTCCTTGCGCACCGCTTCGGGGGCATACACATACCAAAGCTCGTCGCAGACGGCGTCATATCCGTTTTCTATCAAAAGAGCGGATTCCACAAAAAGAAACCCGTATGTGCGGCTTTCCCTCGCGCGCTCTATCCTGTCAAATATCTCTCGGTTCACCGCCGGATGAACGGCGGCGTTCCATTCTTTCAGAAGCGCTCCGTCTCCGTATATCATAGAAGCGATAAGCGGCTTATTAAGCGACCCGTCCGAAAGATAGGCTTCGTTTCCGAAAAGCCTTATTGACTCGTCCGTGAGCGGTCCGCCCTTTGCCATAATTTCCTTGGCGACGTCGTCCGACATGATGACCTCGCAGGAGCAAAGCTCCCTTAGCATTGACAGAACCGTTGATTTTCCCGCGCCTACTCCGCCCGTAATCCCTATAACTCTCATTTATTTCGCCTCGTACCAGTCGCCGCCCCTGTGCACGTCTACCTCAAGCGGCACGCGCAAGTCAGCAGCATTCGTCATTTCCTCGGTAAGTATTCTTTCCACGGCTTCCTCCTCGCCTATGGCGGTTTCGATCAGAAGCTCGTCGTGTATCTGTAAAATAAGCCTTGACCTGAGATTCTCGGCGCGGAGTCTTTTGTATACATTTATCATCGCGATCTTGATTATGTCGGCGGCTGTTCCCTGCAAAGGAGAGTTCATGGCTATGCGCTCGCCGAACTGTCTCTGCATGAAATTGCCTGAACTGAGTTCGGGGACCGGACGTCTTCTTCCGTAAAGCGTCTCGGAATACCCATTTTCCTTCGCGTCGCTCACAAGCTTGTCAAGGTAAGTCTTTATGGACGGATATGTCTTAAAATATTCGTCTATATACTCCTTTGCCTCCTGCCTTGAGATGTCGAGATCCCTGCTAAGCCCGAAGGAGCTGATACCGTACACGATGCCGAAGTTCACCGCCTTCGCGTTGCTGCGCTGTCTTGGCGTTACCTCCTCCAAAGGCGTTTTGAACACTTTGGACGCGGTTATCCTGTGAATGTCGCTGTCCTCGCGGTACGCTTCGATAAGCGCCCCGTCCGCAGACATATGCGCCAGAAGCCTCAGCTCTATCTGAGAATAATCGGCGTCAGTGAAAACATATCCGGTATCCGGTATGAAAACCTTGCGTATGAGACGTCCCAGCTCAAGCCTTATCGGAATGTTCTGGAGATTCGGCTCGGTGCTGCTTATCCTCCCCGTCGCGGTTATGGTCTGATTAAAGGTCCCGTGTATGCGGCAGTCCGCGCCTATATAATCGGCAAGCCCGTCGGCATAAGTGGATTTAAGCTTCGCGAGGGTCCTGTATTCAAGCACGTCGCTTACAACAGGATAATCGGGGGCAAGCTTTTCAAGCACCTCCGCGGAAGTAGAATATCCCGTCTTGGTCTTTTTGCCGCTCGGAAGTCCCATCCTTTCAAAAAGTATCTCGCCTAACTGCTTGGGCGAATTTATATTGAATTCGGCTCCCGCCTCCTCGTATATCTGCTTTTCTAGGGACGCAAGCTTTACGGCGATCCGGTCGCCGTATTCCTTAAGCGCCGTACGGTCTACCTTAATGCCTTCTTTTTCCATGCTCCTCAAAACATACAGGGCGGGAAGCTCAATATCGTCATAAATGCCGCGCATTCCCGCTTCGCAAAGCCTTGCGTTTACCGCTTCGTACGCAGTGTAAGCAACACAGGCGTCATAACAGCAGATCTGCATAAGCTTATCCGGTTCCGATTCCGCAAGCTGTGAAAACGAGGCTTTTCCTGCGATCGTCTGTCTTGACGGATATGATTTTCCAAGATATTCGGCGGCAATGTCGTCGTACAGATAAGAATCCTTGAGCGGATTTATAAGGTACGCCATAAGCGCCAGATCGTCCGTTCTGTCGTTTATCTGCGGAGCGATAAAATCTACCTGCGGCTTAAGGTTTATTGCGCAAAGCTTAACGGATCCCGCAAGCTTTGAAAGCTGTTCCGTCAAAAAGTCCGGCGCAAGCCCCTCGTTTACGGCAATAAAGCGGCTGTACCCGCTTCCCGTCGAAAGCGCCGCGCCGTACAGCTCTACGCCCTGCGCGGCGACGCAGACTCCCGCGCCGCCGTTTTGCGCGCAGCGGGCGAAAACCTCGCGCGCCTCCTCACAGGTATTTATGAAAGAAAAACCCTCCTCGGGTCCTGAATCGTTCATCTGAGAAGTGTCGCCGAATTTTCCCATAAGGGATTTAAGCTCAAGCCTTGTGAAAATATCGAACGCCGCTTTTGTGAAAAGCTCCCCGAGCTGCGCTTTTTCAATATCTAGATCAACGGGGGCGTTTATTTCGATAGTGGCGAGCGCCTTACTTAACACCGCCTTATCGTAATTCTGCGAAAGGCTGTTCTTTGCTTTTGCCGGCGTTACATTATCGACGTCAGCGTAAGCCGCCTCGATCGATCTGTATTTGGAAATTATGGCAGAGGCGGTCTTCTCCCCTATTCCCGGCACTCCGGGAATGTTGTCGGAGGAATCCCCCATAAGCGCCTTCAGGTCTATAAATTCCGATGGAGTAACTCCGTATTTTGCTTTCACGTCGTCGGGCGTATAATTCTCTATCTCCGTTCTGCCCTTGCTGGTCTTAGGCATTCTTATTTTGATAGCGGAATCCGCGAGCTGCAAAAGGTCCCTGTCTCCCGAAAGTATGGAAACGCTCATTCCCCGCGCCTGCATTTTTTTGGCGAGAGTACCGAGAATATCGTCCGCCTCGTAGCCCTCAAGCGTGATAACGGGAATTTCCATAGCCGCAAGCACTTCCTTGATGATCGGGACCTGCTCGTGAAGCTCCGCGGGCATCGGCTTTCGCGTTCCTTTATATTCTTCGTACATTTTATGCCTGAAAGTAGGCGCTTTAAGATCGAACGCCACCGCAGCGTAATCCGCCGCCTCGTCCTCAAGCGCCTTGAGCATAATATTTATAAAGCCATAGACGGCATTTGTGTGAACTCCCTCGTGATTAGTAAGCGGCGGCACTCCGTAAAAAGCCCTGTTCAGTATACTGTGTCCGTCGATAAGCAATATTTTTTCCATTCTTCTCCTTACTCCCTGTCCGTCGTATCTGCCGCAGATTATCCGGCAGGATTTCCGACACGATTTCTGACATGATTACAAACATAATTTCCGATAATATTATCCGATAAAATATTTGAATAAAACATAAATAAAAGTTCCGGCGATCGCAGCGTACGCGGCAAGCTGTGTCATAACATATACCGACCTCGCCGCGATATAATGCTCATTACGCTTTCTCATTTTGGAGATGCTGTTTTCAAGCTGCTCGACGAAATTCATCGGTTTCCCGGAATCATCGTCAAGTCCGCACTTAAGCACATAATATATCTCAAGCTCGTCATAGCAGTCCTTGCAGCTCTCGATATGCTCAAGCACCGGAGCAAGCTCTTCCTCCTCAATGTTTCCGTCTATTATATCCGGTATGATCTTCTGAAAATCACTGCAATTCATATTTTAACCTCACAAACATTATAAGCAGTCCGAGCGTCATATTCAAGCATTGACGGCGCTCCACTCCGCGATAAGCCGCTCGGTTCCGAACGCCGCGTTCGCGGGGCTTGTCGAAGGGAGAACAGTTATGTCCATGCCTAGCTTCTCCCCGCAGTATTTTGCGTATAGCTTTCCCGCCGTATTCCCGTTTGCGTAAATCCGCTCAACAGGAGCGGCCTGAGTGATTATCTCAAGTCTGTTGGGAATCACGTTCCTGATGCTCGAATCCGCGGAGCCTTCTATATCGCAGCTGTACACCACGTCCCAAAGCGCTATCCCGCGTTCCAGAAGCATCTGCTTTTTTTCCAAAACCGTAACCGGCTGCGGACAGGAAAGCACCGCCGCCATGACCTTCCAAAAGCGGTTCTGCGGATGACCGTAATAAAAATTGTTCTCGCGGGATTTTACGGACGGAAACGTGCCGAGTATCAAAATCCGCGAACGACTGTCGTATACCGGTTCAAATGTATGTGTAATTTTCATAAAAAAGTCCTTTTCATCAGCACCTCAATGTGTTATAATAACAACTGAGCTTGTAAAGCTCGGACCAACAAAGTCTTTGCAGATATAGTTCATCGGTAGAATGCTAGCTTCCCAAGCTGGAGAGGCGGGTTCGATTCCCGTTATCTGCTTAAATTCCGCAATCAGGTATGTGGTTGCGGGATTCTTTTACATTCCGCCGGTAAGAGGCCGTATTTATTACTCAGGGATAAAACCGCTCACTTAATAATTATATACTTCTTACGGGATTATAACAAGCAAAATATACAAAGGGTAAGTCCCGGCAGGCATATCATGCCGCGCGGGAATCTCGGGAGATGTAATGGACGAACTAAACAGTAAAATTTTCAGCGAGCTTAACGATATAATTACCGCTGATTCAATGAACGAACTGGAAAATATTTATAACTCGTCTCAGGAGCTTATGTCGCGTTACCGCTGCGCAATAATGGAAATCGAAACCAAATTCAAAGTGCTGAACGAACAGTTCTCTCTGCTTCACGAGCGCAATCCCATAGAGTTGATCAAAACACGCCTTAAATCATTTGAAAGCATTAGAGGCAAGCTTGAACGCAAGGGCTGTCCCTTCAATGTCGAATCAATTGAAAACAATCTGTGCGACGTTGCCGGGATCAGGATCATATGCGCTTTTCTCGACGACATTTATATGCTCGCCAAATGCCTTATAGAGCAGGACGACGTTATACTGATAAAGCAGAAGGATTACATAAAACACCCTAAGGATAACGGCTATCGCAGCCTGC
Organism: uncultured Butyrivibrio sp.; assembly: GCA_910577605.1. Classification (GTDB taxonomy): domain Bacteria; phylum Bacillota; class Clostridia; order Lachnospirales; family Lachnospiraceae; genus Eshraghiella. The sequence goes on along the minus strand of CAJTON010000036.1, from coordinate 11,779 downwards.
ACCTTATAGTGGAGGTCCCCATTTTCTTACAGAACGAGAAGCGCAACATGAAGGTTGAAGTACAGCTGCGCACCATGGCGATGGAGTTCTGGGCAAACCTTGAACACCGTCTGCGTTATAAGAAAAACCTTCCTGACGATCTGCTCGCCGCCACCGCGGAGGAGCTTAACGCCTGCGCTCTCGCCAGCGCCGAGCTTGACCTCAAAATGCTCAAAATACGCGATGTCCTGGAACAGTGACCGACCGCCCCGTACGGGGCGGTTTTATTGTTTTTATCATGCCAGCCACTGTCTGAGAACATCGGTAAGCCTGTCAAAATCCAGCGGCTTCGCAATATGATCGTTCATTCCGGCATTCTTTGCCGCCCTCACGTCCTCGGCAAATGCATCCGCCGTCATGGCTACTATCGGAACCTCTGACGCGTCCTCGCGCGGCAGTCGCCGTATAGCCGCAGACGCGTTGTAACCGTTCATTACAGGCATCTGTATATCCATAAATATCAAGTCATAATATCCTGTTTCCGAAGCGTCAAACTTATCAACAGCCTCCTGACCGTTCTCAGCCATCTCAACATCGAGTCCGGTCATTCCAAGAATCTCGTACGCGATCTCCCGGTTCAGCTCGTTATCGTCAACAAGCAACACTCGTTTGCCCGAAAAATCATTCACGCTTATAACGTCAAGACTCTTTCCACCCTGTCTCTTTTCCCCGTATATGGATCTTATGGCGGAAACCAGTTTTGACTTAAAAACAGGCTTTGCGACAAAGGCTCCGATTCCCGCCGCTCTCGCCTCGGTCTCTGCGTCCGTGCAGTCCCTTCCGGAGAGCATCATAACCGGCGCTTCATTCCCAAATGTGCCGCTTATCACGGCCGCGGTTTCAATACCGTTCATCGGCTCCATATAAAGATCAAGCAGAACAAAATCAAACGGGGCGCCCGACTGCTTCTCTGTCTTTATCCTGTCCACAGCCTCCTGCCCGGAAAACGCTCCCTCCGCCTTCACTCCGATCTCCGTCAGCAGCGAGCATGTCTTCCCGCATGATACAGAATCGCCGTCGGCAACAAGCGCGCGCATTCCCGCGAACATATCCGCGTAGATTTCTTCGTTTTCCTGAAGCTTGAGAAAGATCGTGACCGTGAAGACGGTCCCCTTTCCAACCTCGCTCTCAACGCTTATGTCTCCGTCCATCATTTCGATTATGTTTTTGGTGATGGACATCCCAAGCCCCGTTCCGCTCTCCTTGACAAGACGTACGTCCGTCGCGCGTTCAAAAGGCTCGTATATCTTCTCAAGGAACTCCTTGGTCATGCCGATTCCGTCGTCACGGAAAACAAATTCGTAGCAGCCTATTTTATTCTGATGAATGGGCTTTTCCCTCATTATAAACTCTATATGCCCGCCTTCGGGCGTATATTTTACGGAATTGCTGAGGATATTTACGAAAGCCTGCTGTATACGCGTGCTGTCTCCAATCACATTTTCATGCTTTATATCGAATATATCAACTTTCAGCTCATGCTTCTTTGCCTTGACGACCGGACGTATGATCTCCATGATTGTCTCGATAAGATCGGAAATATTGATATTTTCCTCCGCAAGCACAAATTTCCCGGATTCTATTTTACTCATGTCAAGAACTTCATTTATAAGAGAAAGAAGGTAGCGCCCCGAAACCTCGATCTTTTTAAGGCAGTCGTCTACCCGCGCTCCGTCGTCGATATGCGCCTGCGCGATAGCCGTCATTCCTATTATGGCGTTCATCGGCGTCCTAATATCATGACTCATACGGGACAAAAAGTCCGTCTTTGCGCTGTTTGCCTGCTTTGCCATGGCATACGCGTCGCGGAGCGCTCCGTTTGCTTTCAGAAGCTTCTCCGTATACTCGTCGTCCTTAAACTTCGCGATCTGTTTTTTCTCCGTGACCGTATCGGTTATATCCTGCACAAGACCGACAATACTGTTATTGTCCTTTCTGAGATTGAACTTGATCCATTTGGGTTCGCTCTCGCCGGACTCCTCATACATTATTTCGACGCTGTCGTTTACGACGTCCGATTCCTCCGGCGCGCTGAAAATATCAAGGCTGAATATCCTGTTCTCCCTGTCTATTTCAGCCAGGCGAGAATGGAACTCCTCCACCGGTACGGTAACGTCCCTGTCGGGAAGCGATGTAAAACCGAGAAGCTTTATCAAGCTTTCTCCGACAAAGACCTGACGCGTACGAAGATCATACATGAACACGCCTATCCTGCTGCCCGCCATCGTGATGATCCTTGATACTCGCGACGCATATTCGGTCGCGTCCACCTGAAGCTCCGTTATAGCGTCCGCAAGATTGTTTATCTCCTGTATACCCGATGAACCGAAGCGCACAATGGTATTGTCATTCCTGCTTTTTTCAAGTTTGCGCACCATGTCGGTAACGGGAGCGCTTATTCTTTTGCTCACAAGAAACGAAAAGAGCATTCCGACAAACAGCGTTATAGCGACGGATACATAAAACATGCGTATAAGCATGACGTAAAGCTCAAGCATCTGTTTTTTGTCGGCAACGGATATAAGCGCCCACTTCTGCCCGCGAAACGGCGAGCCGGAAGCGTAAAGCGTCATATCCTGTATGCTTCCGATACATTCCGTACCGTTCGACGAAAAATCATACAGTCCGTACTCCGAATCCCTGCTGCGGTCAAATACCGTATCTTCATCCACAAGACGGTCGTACACGGGACCTGATGAAAGCACCGTATTGTATTTTCCGTCAGCGTCAAAATCGGCGGCTATTATGTAGCACGCGCTCTCCTTGAAAAAATCGTTGGACGGAATACTTTGCAGAACCGTTTTTTTCAGAAGTCCTATTCCGATGATCCCGTATACCGTCCCGTCCCCGGCTACAAGCGGCAGCGTATATTTCATGCTCTGCTGAGAGGACTTGGATACGCCGGAAAATCCGCTCCATCTGCCCAGATTATATGTGGGAGTTCCCGATCTGAGCGCGTATGCGTCTA
>CAJTON010000036.1:0-8720 GCA_910577605.1 uncultured Butyrivibrio sp. | reverse complement strand
ACTCGTAATCAAGCGCCAGTCCCAGACTGCGGGCGATCTCCGAGCTTCCGGTCTCCATATAAATATCTCCGTTGTCCTCGGCGCTGTTTTCGTTCACATCGGTGTCCCTGAGATAAACCCCGGTCATATTGACCTGATTCCCGTTATTGTACAGATCGCCGGAATTAAGAATTATAAACGCGTCGTTTACCATATCACGCCTTATCAGGGAGATCAAAGTCTCCGCGTTCTCCGAAAGTATCCTTTTATTAAGCTCTTTATTCTCCGTCACCGCAGAGGCGCTGACGCCCTCCTCTTTCAGGATCGCGTCGGTAACGCTGTTTACGAGTTCGGCAGTCTCACAGACAAGACCGGTCTTCATATTCATGGAATTTTCAACATAATTCCTTCTGTTTTCGGTTTTCTCTGAAATACTGTTATAAGAAAACCTCTTGATATACTCAAACTCGCCGCTTAATCCAAGTATGACCACTATCAGTCCTATCTGAAGAACCGACATGATGATCATAGGGATTATGATCTTCAGTATCAAAGGCGTGTTCTTTTTCTTTGTTTCAGATGTAAATTTATCGGCTCTATTTTTCATATATTCTACATCTTTCCGTAGTGCTTTTTTCTACAAAAAATTATTTTGAAACCGAATCCAGACCCTTTTCAAAAGTATCGTACCATGCGTCAAAAGCAGTGTCCGAGGTATACTCCTCCAACACTTTATCGCGCTCCTCCCCTGCCTTTATCCGCTCCCAGGCCGCGGCATGGTCGTCTTTGGCGGATTTTTCAATGAACTCTCCTATAAAGTCCCTTGTTTCAGCAGACTTGTCAAACGGAGGGCTTGTATAAAGCTCGTATTCGCCGATCTCCTCAATGGCGATTCCCAAAGTATCCAACATAGTACCGCTTATCTTGGAAGCCGCGCCCTCGGAAATCTTTCCTGTGTCGTTAGCAGCTTTTTTGACAGGCAGATATCCGGAATGCGCCGAAAAACGGATATTACGCTCCTCCTCGGTGAACCATTTCAAAAATACCGTGCTCGCGTACTCCTTTTTGTCATTCGATCTGATCACGGACATCCCCGCTCCCTGCTGTACGGCATACGGCTCTGTCCCTTCAAAATTCGGCACTTTAAGAACTATGTTACTGATAGGATATGCGTCCTCGTCGCCTATTGTCACCTCAGAAGGATAATAAGCCGCGCCCGTTGTGGAGCATATAAGCGCTATCACCGTCCCGGTCTTGACGTCGTCGCTGCGGAAACGTCCCTCGGAGGCGTAATAGCCTTTGACATACGGAACATAGAAATTGTCCCATAACTTTTTCACCGTATCCTTATCGGCGCCGACATTTACGTTTCCGTCTTTATCCGCGTTCGCAAAAGGATGTCCCAGCTGTTTCGCGCCGATTATCATATAATTAGCCATTGAATCACGTCCGAAAAATGCCCGTCCGTCATTCTCCACTTCGGGAGTCAGCGCGTCCGTATAGTTATAATATTCCTCCGCGACGCGGGTAAGTCCCTCCCATGTCGCCATATCGTCGTATGTAACGCCTTTTGCGTCGGCAAAATCCTCCCAGTCGGTAAGATTCAGTATCATCACCTCGGTTGATTTAGCCGTCGGAAAAATCTTCATTGAACCGTCTCCGCCGAAAACGCCCTCCGCAATGTATTCCTCCACATACTCCGCTTTTTCCTCATCGGAAAAATACGCGTTCAGATCCGCGAGTTTTCCCAGTTTGTCTATCTGATACGCCGTCTCGACATATGTACCGAAAATATCGGGCGCGTCCTCAGCTCCGGGATCTTTGTTCACCGAGGCAAGCACGCTGCCGGCGAGCTCTGACACCGAATTTTTGGAATAAGCCTCGACATAAATGCCTTTTTCCCTTCCGACCGTATCGTTAAATTCGGAAACCATTTCGTCAAACTGCGTCTGCTGGACTCCGTTGTAATAATGCCATATTTTTATCGTAACGGGATCATTTTTGTCCAGAAGCTTGTCATAGCCGCCCTTTCCGTCTCCGCAGCCGGAAAACAAAGCCGCCGTCAAAACAGCAGCCGCAGCCAGTCCGCAAATAAATTTTTTTCTCATTTTCAGCCCTCTCGTAAGTTGAATTTTATTTAGATAAATATAGCACTTTTTACCGTTTATGTCAACGAAACCGCGGAGTCCGTATGATCTTCAATTAACGGCTGACTCATTTTATTCCGTCTGCCTTTTTATCTTTTCTTGCGCAAAAAAACAAACCGAAAACCAGTCCGATACGGTCTGTATCAGGATCAGTTTCCGGTTTCAATGCGGATGGCGGGACTTGAACCCGCACGATGTCGCCACCGGCAGATTTTGAGTCTGCTGCGTCTGCCATTCCGCCACATCCGCGCGCTTGATTATATTATCATACCTTAATTCAAAAAGCAAGCATTATTTATTCCGCATGACAAACGATCCTTGACCTTTTTAATCCTCACACAAAAATATCAACCCCATATTATTAATAAAAAGAGGGAGAGTTTTTTATGCACTCAAAAAACAATTGTCATGATACGCCGGCGAAGGATTACGGCCCGCAGCCGTTCGTCACCGACATATACAAGGCGACCGTACAAAATGCGAACTACCGCACGGCGCTATGGACGGGGCGGCATTTGCAGCTTACGCTTATGTGCATCCCCATATGCGGCGAAATAGGCCTTGAGGTACATCCTGAAACCGACCAGTTTTTGCGGATAGAAAGCGGCAGCGGCACCGCCTTCATGGGGCCTTCCGAAAACTGCCTTAATTATCAGTTTCCGGTTTCCGACGGATGCGCGGTCTTTGTTCCCGCGGGAACATGGCACAACATTGTAAATACCGGAAACTGCCCGCTCAAAATCTACACCATATACGCGCCGCCGCATCATCCTCACGGCACAGTCCAATCAACAAAACGCATTGCCGATATGGAGGAACACTAGAATAAAAAACAAGAGGGACGCCTGCAGCGTCCCCTGTTTTCTGCCGTCCGGGCGGCATCACGCGCAGCCTCCTGCACAAGCGAAGCGGCTACACGCTCCTCTACGTTAAGCGGTCTCATTCGTAAAATAAGCGTACTTGCCGTCTGTTCCTACATTCATTGAGGCATTTTCAAAGCATACTTCCAGTTGAGCCTCGTACGGAAATTCCTCTTCAAATATTTCCGATATGACCGCTCTTATTTCTTCCTTGTCCTCCTCCGTATACAGTCGCACTTTAAATTTATCATACGCGCGCTGCGTAAAATGAAACTGCAATACCGCGCCGTCGGTAACCGCGTTGAGCCTGTCTATCATTTTCACCAAAAGATACGAGCTCATCCTGCCGCCGTCCTTTTGCGATATAAAGTCATTCCGCCTTCCGCCATGCAGTTCCATTACGGGGAATTTGCAGCCGCAGGCGCATTTTTTATTCAGAATAGCCCCTTTGTCGCCTATGTCATACCTGATAAACGGCATTGCTTTATTAGTCAGAGAAGTCACGACTATTGCGCCCTTTGCGCGTTCACCGTCATACGCACCCGATATGCTGTCCGCAACCGTCACGCCGTCCTCATCGACGATCTCGGCGTATACATTGCCGCTCATAACATGAAGGTTTCCACACGGGCACTCATACGCGACGGAGCCTGTTTCATTTGCGCCGTATTGATTCGCGGTCACGCATCCGAATATATTTTCAACGTCTTTTCTTACCGAAGGATCAAGGACCTCCCCCGTAAATTCAACATATTTCAGAGAAGGCGGGACGCCGCAGCCGCTGCGCTTTATATATTCCGTAAGCAGCACCGCCGTCTGCGGCTGGAGTATCATCCATTCCGGGTCCCACGAAACGATATTTGCGCAGGCAGCCCCGATATTATGAGGAAGAAGCATCTGTTTGCTTATCCCCAATTCGTTTCTCTCCTGTCTGTATCTGTCCGGACTTAGCGCGTCAGTAAAGAAAATAACAAGTCTGCTGTGCGGAAATATGCCGTAATTCTTAGCTCTCCTCAGCCACAGTCCCACAAGCGAACGGTCAATATCCGCCATGTCCCACATTATCTGAAGATAATGTCCCGTGGAGCCGGAGGTCCTCATTAACAACAGTTCATTATTGATATACTTGCCGCAATACTCAGGAGCAATACATTCATTCTGTCTTCCGATAAGCTCTTTTTTACCGATAACAGGGACGTCTGTTATGTGGTTGATCTCGGAAATGCTCATCTCCCGCGCAATATTTTTATATAGAGGCACATTTTGATAGCATTTCTTTATGAAGCCTATTATTCTGTCATATCTCATCGTATATTCTCCGTGCGCAGTGCGTATTTTGCGGAAAAACAGCTATCCTTTGTCTACATTCGTATTACTTGACTACAAAATATTTCTCCAATATCTTCTGCTCTTCCTCGGTGAAGTCCATCGCGCTTATAGTCTTGAGCCACGGATTATTATCGCGCTCGATTGCACCAGTAATCTTCGATACTAATAAAGTAGCATCCGGTATTGCCGCCATATCGGCAGGCAAATATGCTTCCCCCGCTATGCAGGTAAAAAAATTGGTCCAATACTTAGAGTTTCCTCCCCTAGACAGCAATTCTCCCTGTTCTCCCTTTATCTCCCTCTTCAATACGCGCCTTACAAGCGATTCCCGCTGTTTTTTCGTCAGCTGTTCATACGACTCCGGCTGAGCAAGCAGAACCTCGATCACATCAAGCGTTTCCGTCTTATTTGATAATACAAAATATAGCCGGTTGTTTCCTCCGTCATATCGTTCAGGCATATTTTCAGATTCCGTCATGTACTTTTCATAATATACTTTGACAAAATCATTTCTTCTTAAACTTTCCTCCAAAGCGTTGCTGTTAGACAGCAAAAGCACAAAATTGTGTTCATAGATGCTTTCTAGACTTTCTCTTCCGAAAAGCATTGACGGCACCAGTCCGCCATTATAACCGTAACTAATAAACACATCCGCTAATTCTTCCGTTGAAGCATTAACAGCCACCTCGTCAGGAATATAATAATGCTCTGTACCGTCCACCATAAATATTCTTTCATGAGCAGTAGTTTCTGCATAAGAATTTTTATCTATTTCCTTAATATCATCAGGGTCAAATGGCAATCTGAGCTTTCCGTCCGTGTCAAGCCATTCCTCTGCCGGATGCTTGGCTGTCATGCCTTTTTCCATCATATAGTCATGCGCTATATACGGCTCTCCTGAATTTCTTACATACTTGGCGATAAGACTTTTATGCTCCGCTGCTTTTTGGCTTTCTCCTTCTGCGGTTTCGCTTTTGTCCACAAACAATCTCCCAACATAGGAAGCTTTTTTCGTTCCGCAGCCTGATGTAAAAAGAGATAAAACAAGTGACAATGTAATAATTACAAATACAGGTCTTTTTTTCATAAAAGTTCTCCTTTCATTTTGTTAATGAGAGATAATAATACTTAACTCCAGGTCCATGTTCCATACGAAAAGCTCCGGCATTCATAGGACCTCTGACAATCGGTCCGCCTGCCCATTTCGCAACGACAATGGGATCAAGTACCCATCGCCCATCTTTCCATACTTCATTATCCTCATCTACCACAACAGCTGAATGTTGTGCCGTATACGCCACAGCACCATAATATGGTTCATCATATTTTTTACATTGGTTCATAAGTCCTGAAGGCACGCTGTTTAGCCAATATCTATGATAATCTCCCGGAAAAATCTTCTTAAGCCATGCATAGGAATGGCAATTATATTGCTGATTTCCAATGCTTACTAACGATAGCACATCTTTATCAGAGCACTTCCTCAAAATGTTCATTGCCTCTTCGTAAGTAAGATATGTAAGCGTATCCGCCGCCTTCACCTCTATAGCAACGCCTCTCCAGTATACCTTCTTTATTGTAGTGTTATCATCAGTTTCCGTAACGGCATACGCCGAAGCCTCGGACAGCATACTTTCCTCCAGTTCGGAAACATACAAGTATTTATCCTTCTCCTCAAAATACTCCGACTTCTCTTTTTCCGTCGCTTTGTCCACCACCGTTTCAAACAGAGTTTCAACATTCTCTTCCGTGGTTTTATCTAACATTATCATCTCAAGAAGATCGCATACAAGAAGGGGCTTTGAATCTTCAGTTTCTATTTTCAGCAGTTCATCATCATGAAGTATCTTATTGAATAACGCTACTTTTTCTTCTTCTGTCTTACATTCATTGTAGCTTATAGCACATTTCTCAGGGAAAATGAGGTTATCGTATTCATCGCATACCACCTCAAGACAGTCCTCGCGGCTTAATAGCTCACGAAGCCCGTTAAAGGAATCAACGACGTTACGAAAGCCCTCCTCCATCGTATTTGCTGCGTATATGTCCCCAAGCATCGGATATTCCTCGGTCAGCTTGAGCAAGTCATATGTAGAAAGCTTTTTTAACAGCTTATCGGGAAGCTGGCAGACCGCAAGCATTTCCTCCTCACCTTCCAATGCCTTCCATTCCTCGTCAAAAATGCTTATCGCAAATTTCAGTTCACCGTCCGCATACCAGTCTGCCTCGTCAGTGCATACTGCGTCCGCATACATTTCTGCTACCGCCGATAATTCCTGCAAGTCCGCGTCTCCGGCGCTGTATGATTTCACGGCGCGGCTGAATATCCATAACAGAATTATTCCGAAGCCTGCTATTTTTCTTTTCATAAAAGGTTTCCCTTCTCATATTATAATTTAATCAGTCATATTTTAAAAGTAAAAAATACTTTACGCTTACTATTTTAATACTGTTACATTATATGCGTCGCAGATGCGGCAGCTTCATGCCCTTAAACGCCCCAGTAAGTTCGAGCAGCTTCTCCTTGTCGCCGTCCTTTGCGCGCATATTATACAGCATTTGTCTGTTTTTTATCATCTCGCAAAGCTTCAGCTGCTCATATGATGTCTTTACTGCTTCATCATCCGCCAAGCCAGCTTTTTCCATATGACTCATTCTTTCGCACATAAGCATTCTGTGATTATAGAGAATGCTTATCGGTCGCATATCGACATCTTCGTCTGCCAAAACATGTTTTTGTATATAATCCATAAGAGAATCAACCGCGTGAATACCGATGGTCCTGCCCTTAGCCGGATACGATCCGACCGGGTCCACGGGTATTTCCCCGTTGTACTCCATCAGCTGCCTTTGAATGTAATCCGCGCAAAGATCACAGTTCATATCGTCCCTGAATTTAAGAATATTGAATTTACCAGGAGACGACGTACGGAATATCTTATATGACAATGTATCGGAAGTATATTTACCGCTCTCATCATAGCCGGCGGTATAAAATATTTTCTTGTCGTCGTCATAACCGTATATCAGCAGGTTGTGTATGAAATGATATGCTCCGTATGCCTCACGGTTCGGAATATAATATTCGTCCACACAGCACTCGACATATTTTCCGTCGTTTATCTGTGATATAACAAGGCTGTCGGGTTTCTCTTTTATATATTTTATAATTGAATTTGAAAGAAATTCTCTGTCAAAAACAGGCTGACAGTATATATAATCCATATAAAAATCAAAGGTAAGCGGTCCCTCGTCCGGATAAAATCCAAGCATTATATAATTATTGTATATCCAGTTCATGCCCCATGGCGCTGTAGTTATTATTCCCGTTCCGAAAGCATGATGATTGTATACGGACACCGGAGGTCTTGTATTAAGTTCAAGAATTTTAATATTATCCGTCATAGTTTTATTTCCTTCCTTTATATCGTGCTGTTTACCGATGCATAAAAGACTATGGATGAGGTGTACTTACCGACAGAATGAGTTCCATAAGGCTTCCCGGCGTATCAATTTTTTCCGCCAGTATATCACAGTTCATAAAATCAACCCCGAATTCATCCTCTATATCTATGATCAACTGCATCAAGTCCACCGAATCATATTTTAAATCTTCAATCAATTTCGTATCTGAAGTAATTATATAGTCTTTTGGCATATTACTTGCATTTTCCTTAATAATTCCAATCAATGAATCATACATACTCTTATCCCTAATCGAATTGCTACAATTAAATAAATAGTGTGTTTTACACTATTAAAAGTAACATAGGATATATTTTGCGTCAACTTATTAAGCAATAAATTTTACTATATTTTTTGCATTATAATTACATTGATTTTTTCATTATTTTATAATTATTTATGAATCATAATCTGTCATTCTATTTTTTCATATAAAATCTTGCCGTTTTCATTCCTTGGAAGCTCATTGAGCATAACAGACTTAATTAGCCGTCCGTTGATACCCGTCCGTTTTATCACATAATTTCTCACATATTCAGTTACGGAAGCATCAAGGCTATCCGTCTCCAAAACAACACTGACTCCGTCGGCGCGTTCTACACAGGCGGCGGTTACTCCACAATCCGCCATTATCAGATTTTCCAGCTCATCCAGGCTTATCCTGTTTCCGTTGATTTTAGCTATGCGTTTTTTCCGTCCCATAATATACACAAAATGACCCATATCTCCGGTATACAAAATTCCGCCGCGTTCGTCGCCGTTTACCAGATCCTCGCAGCTTTGCGCATATCCCATAGTCACGTTGTTCCCCTTATACACAAGCTCCCCGTCTATGACCCGCATGCTTCCGCCCGTTAAAACACGCCCCGCGCTTCCCAGCTTACCCGGATTTTTGTTAAGAATATGGCAGGTCATCCGGGCTGTCGCCTCCGTCTGCCCG
>CAJTON010000035.1 GCA_910577605.1 uncultured Butyrivibrio sp. | reverse complement strand
GGCAAAAAAGGATACTGACAGCCGCGTTTTCAATATATCAATGTGAAACGCCGTTTCGGTGCCTTTCCTTTTTGCGCCTTTTTTCAGGCATTGAAGGAATATGGACCGTTTGCGCCGGCTTATTTCTGTCTTTTTTGCCCTCTTCGCATTTTTCGGGCGGAAAGGACAAAGTTATGAAAATTTCCGTTTACTATGAGCGCAAGGAGAACGCCCAGACAATTGAGGCTTCTGACAAGGAATGCAGGTTATGGGAGGAAGCTGATTATCAAATGAGACTTGCCGCTGCCCGCGATAAAGCCACGGTTCAAAAAAGAACCGCGCAGCAGATAATGGACGAGGATTTCAACAGACCCTCGTTTAACAGGAACCAGACTGAAACCCGCAGACACGTCCTTCTTTCGGCGCTTGACCCTGAGGACCGTTATTTTTCCGACGGAAGTGATTTACAGGAAGAATTTATTCAAAAGGAGGAGTATGACGAGCTTTATCTGGCGATCGAAAGGCTTGAACCTCAGCAGAGAGAGCTTCTTGAACGCGTATTCTGGGAGGGCACGAAGCAGTCGGATATAGCTAAGGAGCAGCACATAAGCGAAGCTGCGGTCGCTCGCAGAATGAAGCGTATCTACGCCGCTCTGAAAAAAACGCTTGATCCATATTTTTTTACGGCGGACCGTTAAGTTTTGCTTCTGCCGTGAGCTATATGTGGAAGGGCAAGGCGCCGCCCTCCAAATTTATGGAAAACCCTCTTTGAGGATACCATGATGTGTTGAAAAACAACACATTAATAATGAAAGGAGACATTTGATATGGCAAAAATCAACGGAACTTACGTTTCACTGCATGAAAGCAGCGACAGTTACCCTTACTACAAAGGAGCGCTTGAATTTCGGGACACTCTGTGTCTGGCGGGGCATTTCTTCAAAAAAGGTCCGATTGACGAATCGGATACCTACGATTTCATACCGCTCCCCAACAAAGAAGATAATATGTCCAGCAGACAAAAGGCCCGCATTGAAGCTATTCTCTGCGGTATGCTGCCGGACAAGGCTCTTTTTTTCACCGAGAGCAACAGCGCCCATCACATGACTTATTTCTATGTGAAGGAGGCGGCAAAGCACATCGCTCCCGAAGAAAAGCTTCTTGTGGTAAATTTTGACCAGCACGAGGATTCCGGCTCCGAAAATTCTTACTTTTACTGCGGTTCGTGGGGAGGAGCGAATATCTGCAAAGCCGCGGGCTGCGATTACCTCGTGGTCGGTCCTAAATACATTGACACGACAAAGTTTGACAGCCTCGCGGAATACATGGAGTATAAAAGACAAAGCGCCGGACAGTCCAAGCCCGCCTACTCGGCAAAGCTTTATACCCGCGACGGCGCTATGATAAGCTGCGCGCCGGAAGCACTGAGCGACATCTATGGCCGCTACGACAAGCTTTATGCGACTGTGGATATGGACGTGCTCACCTGCGCCGAGGATCTTAAACGCACGAATTGGAAATCCGGATATCTCGCGCCGCTTCAGCTCAGAGCTCATCTCGCGGAAATTCCGACAGGCAAGCTTATCGCCGCCGACATAACGGGATTTCCGCACGTAGATTCGGAAAAATTAGAGAATCACCGTGAGCTGATCGATTCTTACATAGGAGACATAAGCGCGGTCGCCGCGGTTCTCTGTGAGCGTATGGGTATACCGCTCGTTGCAGAATAATATTTGAAAGGAGGTTTTATTTATGCCATCAGTAATTCCCTATGACCCCTCGATAGCCTTGGGCAACATCGTTGACCCGAAAAAGCTGGAGGTCCTTGAAAAAATAAGCGAACTTAACGCTCCCGTGGACGCCGCCGAAAACAGAATGAATGAGCTTATCGCTTTTAAGAGAAGTATAGACAACACCATACAGGAGCTTGGCAGTATGCACGTCGACACGGACGAGCTTTACGACCAGAGCGCGGAAATCGGTAAGCAGATACAGGAGGCGGCTGTAGATTACGCCAGAAAAAAGCTCGAGGCAAAGACCGGAATACTTGAGATAAAGTGCTCGCCCGCAGTAAACTCAAGCTGGGAAAGCCCTCTCGACTACAACCGCACTCAGATAAAAAAGATGCCGCTCTCCGCCGATTCCATGAACATGAACGTGCAGTATTTTTCGCTTGACCAAAATTCGCAGAGCGCAAAAACACAATGCGCAAACATACAGGCGTTCATAAGCTCGGAATTTAAATTCCTCGGCAACGACTTTTCAGAACAGGCAAGCAAAACGGCGGCAAGCCAGCTGAACAGCCAGTATTCAAAGCACGACATAAGCGGTACGCTTGTGATCGCGGTAAGCTGCACACACAAGGACGCGGCGCTTCTTGCCCCCTGCGTCATAGACGTTGACAAGGCGATACGCGTATGGAACTCCATGTACAATGACGATATGTTGAAGACCGACGACCCTGCAAACATCATGCAGACCGCCGCAAGCGCCGCGACTCCAGATGAAAAATCTATGACCATCGTCTCTGGCGCGACCTACGGCTCCTGCTTTGTCGGAATGGTGCATATCCTCAACAGCAGCATAACCATGTCGTCGGAACAGATGAACTCTGTCATAGATAAGATACAGACTCAGTGCAAAGCGGCTTCGTGGTTTGCGGACGTCTCCGGCGGCTTCGGTCTTAACAGCCAGTTCTCCAACGATATTAAAAACCTGCTCAGCACCCAGAACATTTCGTCGCACTGCACACTGACGACCAAAGGCTCGATTCCCTCTATCAAGGCCAACAATGTTCAGCTGGCGGTAAAGCAGTTCTCAAAGTTTGACGGAGAAGCCTCTATGCAGCAGCTTGCGTCCCTTCAGAACGCCACCTCCTCCGAGATGGATTCCGTGGACAAATCCGCCGAAAGCGCGAGAACGGGACAGCAGATGATATCACTGAAAAACGCGCAGATCCAGGGAGTGCTTTCCGGTCTCAGCGAAATCGACAATAAGGCAAACAAGGTCCTTGACATTAACTCGATGATGAACGCGTTTGAAGATTACATCGACAAAGCTCTGAACGGTCAGCTCGGAATGCCTGTCAACTACTACCTCAAGCCGATAACCAAATCACAGCTTGCGCAGATGTGGGTCGATAAGTATTTCCCCAACAAGTTCCTTAAAGTCTCAACCTCAGAGGGCGATGAGCAGACGCAGTAAAGCAAAAACAGCCGCATATGTTTTATTTCCCGACAGAAAGACAGCCGGAGCGGAAATTTTCCGTCCGGCTGTCTTTTACTTGGAATTCTTACCAATTGTCTGCAAAAGACTTTTACTCTTATCCGTACTGTCCTGCGTCAGCTCCCAGATCATAATTCCTCCGAGATTCTCCTTTGCGTATCTGGTCTTTTTCGCAATCGTTTCCGTACCGTTATAGTATGCCTCCATACCGTTATAATTGACGTGATCTTTACCGTCCGCATCCGGAACGCTTGCGAGAATATCGCCATAGCCCGCCCAGCTCGGACGCGCGTAAAACGGCACGCCAAGTACGACCTTATAAGCGGGAAGCCCTCTCTTCTCCTTCCAGTATTTTCCGCAGTTCACGGCAAAATCATACTGCGAATGGCGTTCCCCGTCGCCCCCGTCATACGCCATAATATTTATAAAATCAACGGCGTTGAGCACCGCGTTGGTATGAGCTGCGGCGTCGTAATAAATATTCCCGTCCGCCGTAGCGCCGCTTAAAACCGCCGAGGTCAGGAGCTTGCCCTTCGCGTGCAGCTTCTCGGACAGATAGAGCATCAAAGTCTCGTACTGCTTCGCGCTCGTTCCGTCCATCCTCGGATGCTCCCAATCCATATCCACACCGTCAAAGCCGTATTTGTCGCACATGGCAATAATGTTTTCGGCAAAACGCTCCGTCTTCTCCTTAGTGGAGGTCGCTTCCATAAACACGCCCTCCAAAGGCGTATCATTATAGCTCCAGCCTCCGATCGAAATGAGGACTTTTGCTTTATTTGCGTGAGCGGATTTTATGAGCGCCTTTGCAGTCTCCGGATTCTCAAGGTCCCGCAGACCTCCGTCCGCCGTAGGAATCGCGAAAGCATAACATACATGAGTCAGCACCCCGAAATCCACATAATTCAGTTTGTCAGGCTTCCAGCTCGGATAATATCCGACTACCTTAAAGTCCGTAAGCTCAGTGTTCTGAGGCTTAGAGCTGTCTATCGGCACGTTTTCAACTCCTTCCGGCGGCTTCGGCTCGCCGCTCACTGTTCCCAGTCTCTCCCATACGTCGCTGCTGCCCGGTGTTTCTCCCTGTGTCCACCATTTCGCCTTATACTGCTGTCCGTTATAGCTGACAATATCCCCGCCGACATATACGGCGTTTTTATCCCATGTGCCGGACGGCGCAGGAGGCTCGGTTTCAGCCGGAGCTTCCGGTTTGCCCTGGCTCTGGCTTTCAGATGAGGACGGGGGCAGCGCGGCGGTTTCTTTTTCTGTCGGCTTAACCGGTTCGTCCTCGCTATCCTTTTCTGTCGGCTTCGCCTCTTCGGTGTTTTTCTCAGCCGGCTCAGTCTCCTCCGCAGACGCGTCTGTATCATCTGTCTGCTTCTGCGACATATCCGTACTTTCGCCATAAATCTGTGTGGACTCCGGATTTTGTCCCGTACTTTCATCTGCGCTTACGCCCTCCGCGACATTTTCGCGGGTAATGACATTATCCGCCCCCGTTTCGGCTCTCCTATTATGCGACAGGCTCACGCACAGCCATACTATTGCCATCAGCGCGACGCCTATTCCAAAACCGCCCAATGCATAATACAGGCGTTCTTTTTTTCCCATTTTAACCTCCTTGCACCGATTAAAAGTATCTGACAGGGCTGGCGCTATGCAGATACCGCGGCAGAGATTCTTTAATATCCGTTATATTGATTCTAACATATATATCCGTCCGGCTCAAGACCGTGTTTTCCGGCTTCCTCACTTGACAAGTCCCGCGTAAACAGAATAAAATAATACTGTACAAAAGAATTTTATAATTTTTAAAATATATACAAATCAAGGAGGTTTTAACATGGACAGGTTAAAAGACAAGGTGGCGATCGTCACCGGCTCTACCAGCGGAATCGGCATCGGAATCGCGCATGTATATGCCGCGGAGGGCGCCAAAGTTATCGTCTGCGGACGCAGGGCGGAAAAAGGAGAGGCCGTTGCGGACGACATACGCAAGGAGGGCGGCGACGCTTCTTTTCATCAGATGGACATTACCGACCCCGGCAGTATTGAAAAGCTTATTGCAGATACGGCAGAAACTTACGGCGGAATCGACATTCTTGTAAATAACGCCGCCAACGTAGGGCTGCCTGACGGCAGAGTGGACGAGCTTACCATCGAAATGTGGGACAATATTTTTCAAAGCGACCTGCGCGGTACATTCTATATAATAAAATGCGCACTCCCCCACATGATGAAAAATGCCAAAGGAGGCTCCATAGTCAATATCGGCTCCATGGCTTCATGCAGCGGGGATCTCGGCTCTACCGCTTACGCCTGCGCTAAAGCCGGCGTGGATATGCTGACACAGTCGGTAGCGCTTCAGTACGGCAAAAAAAATATCCGCTGCAACTGTGTCCGTCCGGGACTTATCGTAACTCCTCAGAATGAGGCACATGTTCCCCAAGTTTTAAAGGATATTTTCTTAAGCAACATCATGGTCAACCGTTACGGATGTCCCGAAGACATAGCTCATGCCTGCGTTTATTTCGGCTCGGACGAAAGCGAATATGTGAGCGGACAGATAATCAACGTTGACGGCGGTCTGAACTCCCACACCACCACCGTGGCGCAGTTCCGTGAAATAGGCTCGCGTACATGGTAACGACGGCCCTCCTGCTTAGTTAAAAAGATCCAATAAATCTTTGATTATACCAAGCTTAAAAAAAGGCGCAGCTTTCATATGCTGCGCCTTTTTACAAACTGGTAACGCCATTCTTTGTATTATAAATCTCACCGCATAATTTGTCTAAATGCTTAAACTCTTCAAAAAAGACATAATTTAAGTTTTTCACTGTTTTTAAACCTCTCAAAAAACAAAAACGCCGAAAACCTTGTTCACCCAAAGTCTTCGGCGGAATTTTTGGCGTCGCTAAGAGGATTTGAACCTCCGACCTACCGCTTAGGAGGCGGTCGCTCTATCCTGCTGAGCTATAGCGACATTTTTATTGAAACAAATAACTTGAAGGATTCAAAATGTTTCACACTTTTGTTATTTTATCACGCGTAAGACAATAAGTCAATCCGGCAAATACAGCTGACGGTTATTTTTTGGCTATCTTTGTCATTCCGCCCATGTAAGGCTGCAAAGCCGTCGGAATGTTTACCGAGCCGTCCGCATTGAGGTTATTCTCAAGGAAAGCGATAAGCATACGGGGCGGAGCAACGACCGTGTTGTTAAGCGTGTGCGCAAAATATTTGCCGGACTCGCCGTTTACTCGGATCTTGAGTCTTCTGGCCTGCGCGTCTCCGAGGTTTGAGCAGCTTCCGACCTCAAAATATTTCTTTTGTCTGGGGGACCATGCCTCAACGTCAATGGATTTGACCTTGAGGTCAGCCAGATCGCCGGAGCAGCATTCAAGAGTACGCACCGGAATGTCCAGACTTCTGAATAAATCAACGGTGTTTTGCCAGAGTTTATCAAACCATATTTTGCTCTCCTCCGGCCTGCACACAACGATCATTTCCTGCTTCTCAAACTGATGGATGCGGTATACGCCCCTCTCCTCAATGCCATGCGCCCCCTTCTCCTTGCGGAAACAGGGAGAATAGCTCGTAAGAGTGTAGGGCAGCTTATTTTCGTCAAGTACCGAATCAATAAATTTGCCGATCATGGAATGCTCGCTGGTCCCGATAAGGTACAGATCTTCGCCCTCGATCTTATACATCATGGCGTCCATCTCGGCAAAGCTCATAACGCCCGTAACCACGTCGCTTCTTATCATGAACGGAGGCACGCAGTAAGTAAATCCCCTGTCGATCATAAAATCTCTTGCATACGCGATGACTGCCGAATGAAGTCTGGCAATGTCGCCCATAAGATAATAGAAACCGTTGCCCGCAACCCTTCTTGCGCTGTCAAGGTCGATTCCGTCAAAAGATTCCATAATATCGGAATGATATGGTATCTCATAATCGGGAACAAAAGGCTCTCCGTATCTTGTTATTTCTACATTCTCACTGTCGTCCTTACCAATGGGAACGCTTGGATCAATTATATTAGGTATGGTCATCATAATTTTTCTGACCTTCTCTTCAAGCACCGGCTCCTTCTCCTCAAGCTCGGCAAGCCTTTGGGAATTGGCGGCGACAAGCTTTTTGACCTCCTCGGCCTCCTCCTTTTTGCCCTGTCCCATCAACGCGCCGATCTGCTTGGAAAGCTTGTTTCTCTCAGCCCTGAGCCTGTCCGCCTCCTGCTTTGTCGCTCTTGATTCCTCGTCTAAAGCAATGACCTCGTCAACCAAAGGCAGTTTGGAATCCTGAAACTTTTTCTTGATGTTTTCTTTAACTATGTCCGGATTTTCCCTGACAAATTTCATATCGAGCATTTATTTTATCCTCCTGAATCAATCTATCGTATCTATAATAAACACCGTAAGGTGTTCAGTAAGGTCCTTTATCACCTCGCCGCCGCACTCCTCGCCGTCAGCAGTCCTCAGAATCCTGATTATAGGGCGGTCCGGAAGACTGTGATTCTGCCCGATGATAAGGGCAAGTTCTCCCTCATTCGTCAGGACCTTGCTTCCGTTAGGAAACCACGCAATGTCATTCATTATTGCAGTGGTCATTCTGTAATCAAAAAGCTTCGCTCCGGTGGTTCTGAAATATTCCACCACCTCATAGACTTTATGTCTCTCATAACCTATTCCGTTTACAAGCTCATCAAAATGATCGCATATAGACACAAGTCTTATTTCATCCGAAAGCCTGTCTTCTGTTTTATGAAAAGGATAACCGCTGCCGTTGATTCTTTCGTGATGCGACAAAACTATAAGCTTTGTCATTTCTTCCATCCATTTAAAATTCTGAAGCATCTGATAGCCTGTTATAACATGCTTTCTGTAATTAAGCTTATCTGCCGCAGGCATCGTATCCATTTCCACATTCTCATACGGAATCGTTACTTTTGTCAGCCCTATATCATGCAGCAGAGCGCCCTCGGTAACGCATCTTAACTGATGCTCCGAAAATCCCTCCTTTATGCCCATTATAGCCGACAAAGACGCAACATTGAGCATATGAGAATAAAGCTCTCCGCTGTCTCTTTTTATGTCAACCATGCAGCTTGCGACATCGACATTATTTACAACATTTTTAATTATATTGACCGCAGTTTCCTCTATAACTTTTAGATCGGACTCCTCACCGATATGCAGACGTCTGCATACTGCGTCCCTGATTTTATCTATGCTGTCCCTTTCTATCGTTTCGATAGTATATAAGATACTTTCCTTGACAACTTCGTCCCTGATACATATCTCTTCTATATTATTGTCAATAAGCTTTGATATATGCTCAGAACTGAGAATTGCTCCTTCGTACAAAAGAACACAGCCGCTTTCCCCCATTATTACACTGGCAAGTGTTTCTCCTCCTACGGCATCCTTTACTTTTATTCTTTTCAAAGTATCACCTCGCTCAATTATAATCAGTCGGTCATTGCATTATCACTGTTAATGGCTTTATCCAAAGCCTTTTTCTCTTCCTCTCCCAAAGTTATGTATGATTCACCTTTTATAATTTCTTTCGCATATGTATAACAGCCTTCTCTGCTGTGTATCGCGTTTATTACATATCCGTTATTGCTCTTGTCAAGCATAGCAAGCGCAAAACTCAATTTGCCGCCCATTTCGTTAAAGGCGTCGTACTTGACAATTCCAACCTTTTTGTAAACCGAAACCATCTCTTCTTCTATGCCGGAAATTCTTTTATTATGTCTTTTGGTCGTCAGCTTAAGTTCGTCAATATCCGCAAACCGCTTGGTTATAACTTCCTCAAGGGATTTAGTATCCTCGCCGACCATGAACTTATCCATGCGTTCGCTCAGTTTATTTATTTTTATATGCAAAACAATAATTACTATCAACAGAATTACCGCAACCGCGACAAGACCAAGAATTGCATACAGGGCATCAAATTGAAATAATCCGAAAAAATCCAACACTGTTCTTCCCTCCCTTTATCTTGCGGACAGCATTTCTACTATGCGCTCGAAATCCTCTTTTGAATAATATTCTATTTCTATTTTGCCCTTGTTATTATCCTTGTTCTTAATTACCACCTTGGTGCCAACCGATGCTTTGAGTTTTTCCTCCGCGTCCCTGTATATAAAGTCATGTTCAGGTACTTTGACCTTTTTAACCGTCTGCGGTTTGTCAAAAATCTTTACAAGTCTTTCGGTTTCTCTTACGCTTAGCTTTTCATCAAATATTTTCATGGCAAGGGTAAACTGCTTCTCCCCGTCTTCCACTGATAAAAGCGCCCTTGCGTGACCGCTGGAAAGCATACCGTCAATCACCATTTTCTGCACACGCTCGTCAAGTTTAAGAAGCCTCATTGAGTTGGTAATCGTTACCCTGCTTTTCGATACGCGCTCCGCAACCTCGTCCTGCCTGAGATCATATTCCTTTATTAAACGCTGATACGCAAGCGCCTCTTCTATCGGATTCAAATCTTCACGCTGAATGTTCTCAATAAGCGCAACTTCCATTATCTCTCTGTCACTGAAATCCTTTATAACAACCGGAACTTCTTTTATTCCTGCCATTTTTGCGGCACGCCAGCGTCTTTCTCCCGCAACGATTTCATAATAGTCCTCACGCCTTTTTACTATTATAGGCTGAATTATTCCATACTGTCTTATGGATTCTGACAACTCAAGCAAAGAATCTTCATCGAAATTACGCCGGGGCTGTTCTCTGTTAGGCTCAACCTCGTTGATCTTCAGTACTATCTCTGCCGGTTCTTTAACTATAACTTCTTTTTCTACAATTTTTTCCACTACCTTTGTGGAAGCTGTGTTTTTCTCTCCCTCAGGAATAAGATTTCCAAGTCCCTTACCTAGTCCCTTTTTTACTGCCATTCATCTTCTCCTCTATGCATCACTTCGTCCGCTAACAATCTGTAACTTTCTGCTCCCGCTGATTTGGAGTCATATAAATTAATGGGCATTCCATGGCTGGGTGCTTCCGCAAGTCTGACATTTCTGGGAATTATTGTTTTATATATGGTCTGATTAAGATTATCCTTAACATTTTCCACGACCTGAAGTGATAAATTGGTACGGCTGTCATACATGGTAAATACAACGCCCTCCATTTCCAAATCAGGATTCAAACGCTCATGCACCAAATCAATCGTATGTAAAAGCTGTGACAACCCCTCAAGCGCATAAAACTCGCACTGAATCGGTACAAGGACCGTATCAGCGGTCGTCATTGCGTTTACGGTAAGCATCGTCAAGGAAGGAGGACAATCTATTATAACAAAATCATACTTTTCTGAAACTCCAACAAGCTTATCTCTTAATATGTACTCCCTGTTCTCTACACCTATAAGGTCTATCTCTGCTCCGGCAAGATTGACATTAGAAGGAAGAATGTCCAACTTATCTATAACGTCATTAATAATGCAGTCGTCTATTTCGCATTCACCCAAAATCAATTCATATATTGTATTTTCTAAATCATCCTTATTGATTCCAAAACCGCTTGTTGTGTTTCCCTGAGGATCAATATCAACAACCAGCACCTTTTGCTCTTTCTCTGCAAGACACGCCGACAGATTAATTGCTGTGGTAGTTTTACCGACTCCCCCTTTTTGATTGGCGACTGCTATGATTCTGCCCATTTTATCCTCCGCACCCTTATATCTGTATTTATTAATTATAGCACTTTTTATCAATAAATGCTACTATATTTTATGAAATGTTTCACATGAAACATCTCACTCTGTGCTATTCAAACAATGTTTCATGTGAAACATTGTTAAACTTGTTTTCCCTCCAGCACAGTCTTGAGCAATTCTATTTCTTCTATTGCGCGAACCGAATCCACCTTAACAAGCCTGGAAATAAAATCAAGCTTGACAATTATATCATCACTTGTCATCCCCCCGTACGCCTTTATCTGATTCTTATATAAATCAATTAGCTCACGAATCTCAGCAATATCTTTTTCAAGACGCACTTTCTCTTCGATCTGCTTTGCCAGCTCACTCTCATGTTCTTTTAAAAGATCACGAAGTGTTACAAGCTCTGCCGTCTTTACTTCGTCAGCACTCCCCGACGCAGAAAGTACCGCATATGAATTATCAATAGAAGCCTCAATATCAGAAATAGACTTATTAAAATCAACAATCTGTAAATTAAGTCTTTCTATATTCTGTTCAACTGCCAATAGTTCATACTTACAATTTTCTTGTACCTTACTCAAAAAATCACTTATTCTATCCATATTATTCTCCTACCTGAGCGGCTCCTTTGATGGAATCCCTGCCTTGCGTGGATATTTAGATGGCGTAGGTTTAATCTTATCAATAATAACAAATATTCTCACAAGCTCTGATTCCAAAGTATATTCTGTCGCGTTTGTAAGACTGCCTCCGAGAAGTCTTATCGCGTTTTCCGCATCACAAATTTCCTGGTGACAGCCTGACGCTTTATAAGAAACAAACGCGCCTCCCGTTCTGACAAACGGAAGACAATATTCTGAAAGCACAGGCAATCCGGCAACGGCTCGCGACACACATAAATCATATTTCTCTCTGTATAAATTATTATGAGCTATATCTTCTGCTCTTCCGTGTACCGCATGAATATTTTTTAATCCAAGCGCGTCAATTACGCTGTTCAAAAAATTTACTCTTTTATTAAGAGAATCCAACAAAAGGATTTCTATCCAAGGATAAATTATTTTAAGGACTATTCCCGGAAAACCGGCTCCTGTTCCTACGTCAATAACGGTTCTGACCTTTGTCATATCATAGACATTATGTATCGCCGCGCTGTCCGCGAAATGCTTGACCGCCACCCCGTCATAATCCGTTATCGCCGTCAAATTCATAACTTTATTAGTTTCGATAAGCATCTCATAAAAAATATTAAACTGTTTAATCTGAACATCGGACAAGTCAATATCAACCGATTTCATCACCGTATACAAATCGAACATTTATGACCTCCTCTGCTGCTCCATATAAACTAATAAAACCGTAATGTCCGCAGGAGAAACTCCCGAGATACGCGATGCCTGACCTATTGAAGCGGGCGCATAGCTTTTAAGCTTCTGCCTTGCTTCAATACGCAGTCCGCTTATTTTATCATAATCAATATCTTCCGGAATTTTTTTTGACTCCATCTTTTTAAAATGTGCAACTTGCGTAAGCTCTCTTGAAATATAACCCTCATATTTAATATTTATATTAACCTGTTCGACGACATCGGGCGGAAGCTCCGGTCTGTCAGAATCAAGCTCCTCAACCGCGCTATACGAAAGCTCCGGTCTTTTTATCAGATCGGCAAGACTTATTCCGTTATTGAGAGGCGTGCTGCCAAACTTTCCCATAACCGAATTAACTTTATCCGTACCTCCAACAACTACGCTTTTAAGACGCTTTACCTCTTCTTCTATCATTTCTTTCTTACGCTCTACATATTCATAGCGTTCTTTTGAAACAAGTCCGACCTTATAACCGTATCCGCTCAATCTTATATCGGCGTTATCCTGCCTGAGCAAAAGACGGTATTCCGCGCGGCTCGTCATCATTCTGTACGGCTCGCGATTTTCTTTTGTCACAAGGTCGTCAATCAAAACGCCTATATATGCTTCTGACCTATCAAGAATGATAGGCTCTTTGTTCAAAATATACATAGACGCATTAATGCCAGCAATCAATCCCTGTGCCGCCGCCTCCTCATATCCTGAGCTTCCGTTAAACTGGCCTCCCGCGAAAAGACCTTTAACTGACTTAAATTCAAGAGAAGCCTTTAGCTGAACCGGATCAATACAATCATATTCGATCGCGTAGGCATTTCTCACTATTTTGGCATTCTCAAGCCCCGGAACAGTTCTGTACATGGCGTACTGCACATCCTCCGGGAGCGAGCTGGACATTCCTCCGAGATACCATTCATACGTATAATTTCCCTCCGGCTCGATAAATACCTGATGTCTTTCCTTGTCAGCAAACCGCATGACCTTATCTTCAATCGATGGACAGTATCTCGGTCCCGTACCGTGGATAACGCCTGAATAAAGCGGCGAGCGGTCAATATTTTCCCTGATTATCCTGTGAGTATCCTCATTAGTGTATGTAAGCCAGCAGGAAACCTGCTCCTTCTGGATCTCATCGGGATCCGTTGAAAAAGAAAACGGAACGATAGGTGTATCTCCAAACTGTTCCTCCATTTTCTCAAAGTCGATCGTTCTGCCGTCCACACGGGCGGGCGTTCCCGTTTTAAAGCGCACAAGCCTGATCCCAAGCTTTTCAAGTGAATCCGAAAGATGATTGGCCGCGGTAAGTCCGTTCGGTCCGGTGTAATAACTGACGTCGCCATATATGCAGCGCGCCTTGAGATAAGTTCCGGTACAAAGGATCACCGCTTTTGTGCGATATTCCGCTCCCGAAACGGTTCTGACGCCCTTTGTCACACCGTCGTCCGCTATCAGCTCTGAAACCTCCGCCTGTCTTATCGTAAGATTGTCGGTATTCTCAAGCGTTCTGCGCATCTCGCGGGTATACTCCTGCTTGTCAGCCTGCGCGCGCAGAGAATGGACCGCCGGACCCTTTGATCTGTTGAGCATCTTGGACTGTATGAACGTTTTGTCTATATTTTTGCCCATCTCTCCGCCCAGCGCGTCTATCTCTCGGACAAGGTGACCTTTGGAGGTTCCGCCTATATTGGGATTGCAAGGCATCAGCGCGATGCTTTCAACGCTGACCGTAAAAATTATAGTATCAAGCCCCAGCCTGGCGCAGGCAAGCGCGGCCTCGCATCCCGCATGACCGGCTCCCACCACTGCGACATCATATTCTTCAATCAAATTCATTTTTTCCTCCAGTTATTTTCCCATACAGAATTTGGAAAAAATCTCATTTACCAGATCATCCTCCACGGACTCTCCTATTATTCTGCCAAGCTCTTCATAAGCACTCATCAAATCAATGGTATAAAAATCTTCGGGCATGTTTTCTTCAATGCTCTTTTTCACCTGCAAAAGACTGTTCAAAGCATTTTCAAGCGCCTCTTTATTGCGCTCTCCCGTTATATATATTTCATCGTTATAATCAAGATCTCCATTTGTGAATAATTTCACAATATAATCGGAGAGTTCCTCCAGACCTGTGTTGTCCTTTGCCGATACTGATATTACTTTCGCGTCCGTTATCTCATTAAGCGTCTGCGCGGTCGTAACCGGCTCAAGGTCGGATTTATTAAGCAGTACGACTGTTCTGCGTTCTTTTATTATATCAAGTATATCATAATCATTGCTGTCAAGGGAAGTTGAGGAATCGACAACGTACAAAATCAGATCAGCCTCGCCCGCAAGACTTCTCGCCCGCTCGACCCCTATTCCCTCAATCACGTCATCCGTATCCCTGATTCCTGCCGTATCAGTCAGATTGAGCGTTATCCCCTCAAGATTTATCTGCTCCTCTATCGTGTCCCTTGTCGTTCCGGCGATGTCGGTAACTATAGCCCGCAAGAATATTAAGGATACTTGATTTTCCCGCATTGGGCTTTCCGATTATCACCGTTTTGACGCCTTGTGTGAATAACTTTCCGTTTTCTACCGTTTTCAACAACTTTTCCACGTTATTAACAGAGTTATCCACAATGTTTTTCAATTTATCCCCATAATTATCCAGAGAAATATGTTCAGGATCATCAAGAGCAGCCTCAATATAAGCAATATTCTCAAGAAGTTCAGAACGGATTCTTGCTATTTTCTCCGACAGTTTTCCGTTAAGCTTCTTAAGAGAGCTGTTAAGGGCGTGTTGGTTTTTGGAATTGATAACGTCTATGACTGCCTCCGCCTGAGCAAGGTCTATCCTTCCGTTCAGAAACGCTCTTTTGGTAAATTCACCCGGTTCCGCGGGACGCGCGCCGCTTTTTATGAGGGCGTTAAGAATTTTTCTCATAACATAAACGCCGCCGTGACAGTTCACCTCCACGACATCCTCGCGTGTATACGAATGAGGCGCCTTCATAACAATGACAAGAACCTCGTCGATCGTTTTTCCTTCAAAAACCATGTTTCCGTAATGAACGGTATGGCTTTTAGCAGCGGCAAGCGTCCCGCCGTTACCGCGCGGCACAAACACTTTGTCGGCAACGGCAATAGCCTCTGCTCCGCTCATTCTTACGATTCCTATTCCCGAATTTGACATTCCCGTTGATATGGCTGCTATCGTTTCCTTCAAAATTGCCTCCCTAGTCCCTATTCACGCGGCGCATTACTGCGCTCTCACAGGCTTTCCGCTTTATCAAAAAGGAGCGCGAAAAAATTCCCTTCACGCCCCTTAAAATTATTTCTTCATAAAAACTACTACATGTCTGAAAGGTTCTTCTCCCTCGCTTCTCGTAGAGACGTATTTATCTCCCTGAAGCACCGAATGGATTATCCGCCTTTCATAAGGATTCATAGGTTCAAGATAAACCGGTTTTCTGGTTCTTTTGACCTTGTACGCGATGTTCTTGGCAAGAGATTCGAGAGTTGCTTTTCTTCTCTCCCTGTAATTCTCGGTATCAAGCTTGACCCTGTAGTATTTTTCTCTCTCCTTGTTTGCGACAAGGCTTACAAGATACTGAAGGGAATCAAGAGTTTGTCCTCTTTTTCCGATAAGAACTCCCATATCGTCTCCGATAAGGTTTATCTCGATAGTGTCATCCTCTTCGTTGACAGACATTTCTATCTCAACTTTCAGCTCCATTGCGTTGAATACATCGTTGAGGAAATCTCTGACATTATCTTCCATTGTGGCTTTTTTCCATACGAGTATTTTAGCAGGCTTGCTGTTAAAAATACCGAGTATTCCGGAAGAACCCTTTTCAACAACTTCGTACTCAACTTTATCGCTGGTTGTTTCAAGCCTGACTAACGCGTTAGTCAGCGCTTCTTCCACGGTTTTGCCCGTAGCTTCGATTTTTTCCATAAGATATCCCTCTAATCATTCTTTTTATTATTCTTCTCGTTAAACATTCTTACCATGTTTGCCTTTGACGCAAGGCTTCCCGGCTTTGCCGAAGAATTATAATAATCGGTAGATTTCTTTATCTGCTCCTCACGCTCGCCTTTTCTGGCATCCCTCTCCTCCTGCTTCTTGACCTGCTCAGCATATGCAGAAGCGGTATTGGTTATCTTTTTGGGAGGAAGTCCTTTTTTGGCGCGCTTTGCGTTTATTTTTTCTATATTCTGCGAAACCATCTGCTCAACGTCGATCTTATCCATCTTAGCGTTGATTATAAGCTGCTGCACGATCTGAACGACCGAGCTGGTTATCCAGTAAAGACCGATACAAGCGGGAAAGGTAATGCAGAAAAACGCCGACATTATGGGCATTACCGTATTCATGACCTTCATGGAATTTCCCATTCCCTGCTGCTGCGCGTTCATCTGGTTCTTATTTTTGTTTTCCATCAGCTTCGCGCTGAGCCACTGGGTAACTCCGGCAAGCAATGGTATCAGAAGCGCCCAGCTCCATCTCCAGCCGGGAGCCTGCGTGAGACTTATGCCAAAGAATCCCGTCATATCGGAAAGCTTGTCTATGTCGGCTGAAAAATTATTGGCTATAACGCTGAAATTTTCCTTAAGCGTGTCCCACTGAGCGTTTGAAAACGTATACATTCTGTCTATAAGCTCATTCGCCGTATCGACGCTTTCAACCTTAGACGCAAGCTTTAAGTCCACCAGCTTCTGAGCATATCCGTCAACGCCCATAAGCTTATCCGCTATACCTCTGTACATATTTCCGATATATTTTATATATCCGGGAATCTTGTATATAACACGGTACAGCGCAAACATTATCGGCAGCTGGATAAGCATCGTAAGACATCCGCCGGTAGGCGACGTGCCGTACTTCTCGTATACAGCCTTCGTCTCGGCGTTCATCTTCATTACCGATTCGTTGTCCTTTTTGTCCTTATATTTTGCCTGAATCGCCTGAATCTCGGGATTCATCATATTGGACAGCTTTGAAAACCTCTGCTGCTTTATTGTAAGCGGAAGAAGTATCAGTTTGACAACAATGGTAAAAAGAATAACACAAAAACCTATAATATAGGGTAAATTTTCAAGACTGAACCAACCCATAATCATCTCGAGAAGGTGGAAGAGACCTTCCATGATCTTGCCAAGCACCCAAGCAATAGGTTTAAGAAAACCTGTTTCCTGTGTCAAAAAAATCATTATATTACTCCTAACTTTCCGCCCCGACTGCGCGGGGAGGAGTTTCCTTTACTTCTCTGTAATTACTACGGAACCGGATCGTACCCTCCTTTTGCAAAAGGGTTACACCTCAAAATTCTCCATAGTGCCATAAATCCGCCCTTAAACGCGCCGTATTTCTGAATAGCTTCAACAGCATACTGCGAACAGGTGGGCGTATATATACAGGTAGAGTGTTTTTTCAACGGCGATAAAACTCTTTGGTAAAATCTGATCATGGCTATCATCACTTTTTTCATAGGCAATTACCTCAGAATACCGTGGAGCCTGCACAAATGCATAAACGCACTTGCGGCTTCGGCATATTTCTTATCCTTTAAAGCAGCCCTTGCGATGATCGCGATATCATATCCTCTTTTAAGAGCTTCGCTGTTTAACCGGACACTCTCGCGGATGATCCGCGTAAGTCGGTGTCGGACGATACTGTTCCCGACCTTTTTACTCACAGATATTCCCACTCGGTTAATATCCGTTCGGTTCTCATAAACATACATAACCAGATATTTATCGGCGTAAGATTTTCCGCATCCGTACACCCTCTGAAAATCGGCGTATTTCTTCAATGATTCATATCCGCTCATGTACTCTCTGCCTCTCCGTCAATAAGAGATAATAAAAGGCCACATAATTTGCGGCCTATGCTGATAAAACCTTTCTGCCTTTAGCTCTTCTCGCTGCAAGAACCTTTCTTCCGCCGGCAGTGCTCATTCTCTTTCTGAAACCGTGAACCTTCGCTCTTGATCTCTTCTTGGGCTGAAACGTCATCTTCATATTCTTTCACCTCCTGACCTGTTATTACTGTGTCCTTACAGAACATCATTTTTATTCTATTCAAAAACATACGCAAAGTCAAGCAAAACATTTATTTTACGGACTTTTTTATAAAAAACAATAATTATTATATCGTAATTTATCAACAATTTGTGGATAACCTGTGGATAACTTGTTTAAAAGCTGTTAATAGTAGTGTTTTTTGCCCTATATAAGCGCGTCAGGCTTATCAACAACGCCTTAAAAATATATTTTGGATTAATTTCATAAATCATTGAAAAATCATTTGAAAAATGGTAAAATAAAGTGGAGATTGCGCAATGCTTATCTGAGGTGATTTTTGATGTTGGATGAAATATTAACTAAATGGGACGAAATTCTTAAATTGATGAAGGAAGATTTTGACATAGCGGACGTATCGTTCAAAACATGGATCCTTCCCTTGAAAGCTTATTCAGTAGAAAATGACGTTGTAAACATAATCGTACCCGAGGAACAGACAGGGCTTAAATATATCGAAAAAAAATACACGACTCCTTTCAAGGTTACGATATCCGAAGTTATGAATCATGAATTTGACATTAAATTCATCTCTACCAACGATATCAAAAAAATTTCCAGACAGCATCAGAATCAGATGGACAAGGCTGAAACCGATTATTCTTCCTTGGGAATAAATCCCAAGCTTACTTTTGATACCTTTGTCGTGGGAGAAAACAACAACTTCGCTCACGCTGCTTCTCTTGCAGTCGCGGAATCTCCGGGAGAGGTTTATAATCCTCTTTTTATTTACGGAGGCGTAGGTCTTGGCAAGACTCATCTTATGCAGGCGATTGCCAATTTTATAATGCAGAATAATCCTTCCCTCAAGGTACAGTACGTTACCTCCGAGGTTTTTACAAACGAGCTTATAGAATCTATAAGAACCGAAAAAAACACTAGCAATAAAAGTTTCCGTGAAAAATACAGAAGCGTGGACGTGCTTCTTATAGACGATATTCAGTTTATTATAGGAAAAGAAAGTACGCAGGACGAGTTTTTCCACACTTTCAACACTTTAAGGGAAGCCAAAAAACAGATAATCATATCTTCGGACAGACCTCCGAAGAACTTTGAAACACTTGAGGAAAGACTTCGCTCCCGTTTTGAATGGGGAGTCCTTGCAGATATTTCTCCTCCTAATTATGAGACAAGAATGGCGATTCTCCACAAAAAAGAAGAACTTGAATCCTACAATGTGGATAACGAGATACTTGACTATATCGCAACCAATGTAAAATCCAATATCCGGGAGCTTGAAGGATCTCTCAATAAGCTTGTAGCCTACTCAAAACTTACTCACCGTGAGATCAATCTTAAATTCGCGGAAGAGGTTTTAAAGGACATTATATCTCCGAACGCTCACAGAGAAGTTACTCCCGACCTTATTATTCAGGTCGTAGCGGATCATTTCGGCATTACTACCGCCGATATTTCTTCTCAGAGACGCAGCAATGAAATCGCTTATCCGAGACAGATAGCAATGTATCTCTGCCGCTTTATGACTGATGTTCCTTACGAGACCATAGGCAGCTACATGGGAAAAAGAGATCATTCTACCGTCAAATACGGCGTGGACAAGATTTCAAAAGAACTTAAATCCGACACAAGTCTTGCCAATACTATCGACGTTATTATGAAGAAAATAAATCCTTCCTGATTAATTAACTATTATAATAGGAAGAAACTGATTTTCCACCGACTAATGTGGATTAGCCTGTTAAAACCTTCGGGTTATGTGTGGATTATTTTTCTTAAATTTTGTCGCTTGCCTGTTATGTTGATAAATCATAACTTATTAATAACAATTTTAAACGTTATCAACACGGTTATTAATAGGTTAAATCCTTTATTTATACTGTCTTTTGACGCTTATCAACTTATTAACAGCCCCTACTGCTATTACTACTGATATATTTAATATATATTTTTATTATTTCACGCGAAAGGAGTTTTCAACATAATGAAAATCATCTGCAATAAAAACGATTTGCTTAAAGGAGTGAATATCTCTCTTAAAGCAGTACCCGTAAGAACGACAATGTCCATACTTGAATGTATACTTATAGACGCTTCCGAAGGGGAAATAAAACTTATAGCCAACGATATGGAGCTTGGAATCGAGACAAAAATCGAAGGTGAAATAACAGAGCCCGGAAGAATAGCTATCAACGCTAAATTTTTTGCCGAGTATGTGAGAAAGCTTCCTGACAATGAAGTTACGATTGAAACGGACAGTAACTATAACGTTACAATAACCTGCGAATCAACCGTTTTGAAAAAGCCCGGAAGAAGCGGAGAGGATTTCTCTTATCTTCCGTATATCGAGAAAGAATCGAGCATAACTGTTTCACAGTTTACATTAAAGGAAATAATAAGACAGACGATTTTTTCCATCGGTGATAACGAAAGCAATAAAATTATGACCGGAGAATTATTTGAAGTAAAGGATAATATTCTTAAAGTCGTATCTCTTGACAGATATAGAGTGTCTATCCGCAATGTTGAACTTTCAAGTAATTATGATCCTATAAGTGTTATTGTTCCCGGAAAAACACTGGGAGAGATCAGTAAAATACTTTCCGGAGAAACAGATAAGGAAGTCGAGGTGTTTTTCTCGACTAATCATATTGTATTTGAATTTGAGAATACAGTAGTTGTGTCGCGTCTTATTGATGGAGAATATTTCAAAATCAATCAGATGCTTTCAAAAGAACATAATACTAAAATATCTGTAAATACAAGAGAATTAGTAAACTGTCTTGACAGAGCTATGCTTCTTATAAGGGACGGTAATAAAAAACCTGTTATACTAGATATTAAAGACGGTAGAATGAATATAAGCATAGTCTGCATGGAAGATTTCAATCAGGATATAGAGATTGAAAAAGAAGGTCAGGATATAAAAATAGGATTTGATCCTAAATTCCTTATAGACGCGCTCAGAGTAATAGATGACGAGAATGTATCCCTTTATTTTATGAATTCAAAAGCGCCGTGTACTATCAAAGACGAAGAAGGCAGTTATATCTATCTGATTCTTCCTGTCAATTATTAAACGGAGATTTTTCATGGAAACAATAAAATTAAGAGAAGAATATATAAAGCTCGGACAGGCGCTTAAAGCGGTAAATTTTGTCGAATCCGGCGTCGAGGCGAAGCAGGTCATATCGGAAGGACTTGTGAAGGTAAACGGGAATGTAGAGATTCAGCGGGGAAAAAAACTTTACGCAGGAGACACTGTGCTCTATAACGGCGAAGAGATAAAGATAACGGAATGATAATTAAATCCATAGATTTGCAGAATTTCAGGAATTACGGGTTACAGAGCATAGAGTTTGACGGTAAGACCAATATTTTGTACGGAGATAACGCTCAGGGAAAAACAAATGTGCTTGAATCTATTTTTGTGGCTGGAACTACCAAAAGTCATAAGGGCTGCAAAGATTATGAAATGATTTCTTTTGATAAGGATGAAGCTCATATTAAAGCGATCATGTGCAGAAACAATATAGATTATAGAATTGATATGCACATTAAAAAAAATAAAAACAAGGGAATTGCGGTAAACGGAGTTCCTATCAAAAAAGCAGTAGAACTTTACGGAATCGTCAACATAATCTTTTTTTCACCGGAGGATTTGAATATCATAAAAAGCGGTCCCTCCTCAAGAAGAAAATACATGGATATGGAGTTGTGCCAGCTTGACAAGATCTATGTCAGCAATCTGATGAATTATAACAGGACAGTCGAGCAGCGGAATAAACTTCTCAAAGATATAGGTTTTCATCCGGAATTGAAAGATACTCTCGATATATGGGATTCTCAGCTTGTAAAATACGGCAGCGAGATAATAGACAAGAGATTTGATTTTGTCAAAAAGCTTAATTTAATTGTTGAAGATATACATTCGAGATTGACAGGCGGTAAAGAAAAGCTTGTTATTTCATATGAACCGTCTGTAAGTCCCGAGGAGTTTGAAAATGTCCTAAAAGATTCAAGAGAAAAGGACATTAAAATGAGGATGACCTGCACCGGTCCCCACAGGGACGATATTTGTTTTCTGGCGGAGGGAATAGATATACGCAGGTACGGTTCGCAGGGACAGCAAAGGACGACGGCGCTTTCTCTTAAGCTTGCGGAGATAGAATTAGTAAAAAAATCTGTCGGAGATACGCCGATACTTCTGCTCGACGATGTTTTGTCGGAGCTTGACGGCAGCAGGCAGAATTATCTTCTGAACAGCATAAGCAATGTTCAGACTATAATAACATGCACAGGTCTTGATGAATTTATAAGCAACAGATTTGATATAAACAGGATTTTTAAAGTAAAAGACGGATATGTGTTCAGGGAAAATTGATGTCAGGAGGCAGTAAAATGAGTGAAACAAATAACTATACGGCGGATCAGATACAGATTCTTGAAGGCTTGGAGGCGGTAAGAAAAAGACCGGGTATGTATATAGGCTCTACATCCTCGAAAGGTCTTCATCATCTAGTATACGAGATAGTTGACAATTCCGTTGACGAGGCCCTTGCCGGATACTGTACTGACATTAACGTAAAAATAAATGCCGATAATTCAATAACCGTTACCGATAACGGGCGTGGAATTCCAACCGGAATAAACGCCAAATCAGGTCTTACCGGAGTGGAGGTCGTGTTTACCATACTTCACGCCGGAGGTAAATTCGGAGGCGGAGGATACAAAGTATCAGGAGGCCTTCACGGAGTTGGAGCGTCGGTTGTAAACGCGCTTTCCGAATGGCTTGAGGTTAAAGTGTGTCGGGAAGGCAAAATATATGAGCAGAGATACGAAAGGGGCAAGGTGGTTTATCCTTTGAAAATCGTAGGAGAATGTCCCGAAGAACAAAGCGGTACGGAGGTTCATTTTCTGCCGGATAAAGAAATCTTTGAAGAAACGGTATTCGATTACAATATTCTGAAGCAGCGTTTAAGAGAGATGGCTTTCCTTACCAAAAACATAAGGATAACTCTTGTTGACGACCGCGACGACAAAAAAGAAAAAACCTTCCATTATGAAGGCGGAATCAAGGAATATGTGACTTATCTCAACAAAGGAAATACCGCGCTTTACGACAATATAATCTACTGTGAGGGAATGAGGGATAAAGTTTATGTTGAGGTTGCTTTTCAGCATAACGACGGATATTCAGACAATGTTTACGGTTTCGTGAATAATATCACAACTCCGGAGGGCGGCACGCATGTTACGGGATTCAGAAACGCGGTGACTAAGACATTTAACGATTATGCCAGAGCGAATAAGATACTTAAAGAAAAGGATCAGAATCTTTCCGGAGAGGACATAAGGGAAGGTCTGACCGCCATAATCAGCATAAAGCTTGAGAATCCTCAGTTT
Source organism: uncultured Butyrivibrio sp. (assembly GCA_910577605.1). Taxonomy (GTDB): domain Bacteria; phylum Bacillota; class Clostridia; order Lachnospirales; family Lachnospiraceae; genus Eshraghiella. Next base: position 5,752 of record CAJTON010000035.1, on the reverse strand, counting down.
GAGGGACAGACCAAGCAAAAGCTCGGCAACAGCGAGGCGAGAGGAGCGGTCGAGGGAATAGTGTCCGAACAGCTGACATATTTTCTTGAACAGAATCCCGCTGTAGCCAAAACCATATGTGAGAAATCGGTGCTTGCGCAGAGAGCGAGAGAAGCGGCAAGGCACGCGCGCGATCTCACAAGGAGAAAATCAGCTCTTGAGGGCTTTAATCTGCCCGGAAAGCTTGCAGACTGCTCCGATAAAGACCCTTCACACTGCGAGATATTTATAGTTGAGGGAGATTCGGCCGGCGGCTCGGCAAAAAGCGCCAGGCGTCGCGAAACTCAGGCTATACTCCCTCTCCGCGGAAAAATACTTAATGTTGAGAAAGCAAGACTTGACAGGATTTTAGGCAATGCGGAGATACGGACGATGATAACGGCGTTCGGAACCGGAATACATGAGGATTTTGACATAACGAAGCTCCGTTACGACAAAATTATAATTATGACCGATGCCGATGTGGACGGCGCGCATATCAGCACGCTCCTTTTGACGTTCTTTTACAGATTCATGCCCGACCTTATAAAGACGGGACATGTATACCTTGCCACGCCCCCTCTTTTTAAGCTGGAGAAGAATAAAAAGGTCTGGTACGCATACAGCGAAGAGCAGCTTGGAGATATAATCAAAGAAGTAGGTCGCGATCAGAACAACAAAATACAGCGCTATAAGGGACTTGGAGAGATGGACGCGTCGCAGCTTTGGGAAACCACAATGGACCCTGAAAACAGAATTCTCAAAAAAGTCATTTATGACGAGGAAGCCGCCTCGGAGGTTGACGTGACATTTTCCACTCTCATGGGAGATAAGGTCGAACCCAGAAGAGAATTTATTGAAGCCAATGCGAAATATGTTAAGAATCTTGATATTTAACGTTATTGCGGCATTGTTGATGAAGGTTCCGCGGAACGCCGTTTTGCGGAAATGTTAAAGGAGATAACATATATGGTAATGGATGAAAACATATTTGACAGAATTCAGGATGTGGACCTTAAAAAAACCATGGAGGATTCTTATATAGATTATGCCATGAGCGTTATTGCGGCAAGGGCGCTTCCAGATGTGAGAGACGGACTTAAACCCGTACAGCGGCGTATTCTTTTTTCTATGATAGAGCTTAACAACGGTCCTGACAAGCCGCACAGAAAATGCGCGCGTATCGTCGGTGATACGATGGGTAAATATCACCCTCATGGAGATTCGTCAATTTATGAAGCTTTGGTAAAGCTTGCGCAGGATTTCAACACAAGGTATCCTTTGGTTGACGGACACGGCAATTTCGGCTCGATAGACGGGGACGGAGCCGCCGCAATGCGTTATACGGAGGCAAGACTCAGTAAAATCTCAATGGAGATGTTAGCCGACATAAACAAAGATACGGTTGATTTTGATCCGAACTTTGACGAGACGGAGAAGGAGCCTACCGTACTTCCCTCAAGATATCCGAATCTCATGGTCAACGGTACTTCGGGAATAGCCGTGGGCATGGCGACTAATATTCCGCCTCATAATCTGCGTGAGGTTATAAGCGCTGTCGTAAAAATAATTGACAATACTGTTCTTGAGGACAGGGATACCGATATAGAAGAGCTTTTGGAAATCGTAAAAGGTCCGGATTTTCCTACTGGAGCGACGATTCTCGGAAAAAGAGGAATAGAAGAAGCGTACCGTACCGGAAGAGGCAAGATCCGCGTCCGCGCGGTTTCAGAGATACACACGCTTCCGAACGGCAAATCCGAGATAATAATTACCGAGCTTCCGTATATGGTGAATAAGGCTTTGCTTATTCAGAAAATAGCGGAGCTTGTAAAGGATAAAAAAATCGACGGGATAACGGGAATTATCGACCAGTCCAATATGCAGGGTATCAGAGTAAGCATTGAGATAAGGCGCGACGCGAACGCAAACGTTATACTTAATCAGCTTTATAAGCATACTCAGCTTCAGGACACTTTCGGCGTGAACATGCTTGCTCTTGTCGATAAGCAGCCTAAAGTTCTCAATCTTTATGAGATGCTTAATTATTATCTTCTGCACCAGAAGGAGGTCGTGACCAGAAGGACCCGTTACGAACTCGGCAAAGCGGAGGAAAGAGCGCACATAGTTCAGGGACTGCTTATTGCTCTTGACAATATTGACGAGGTTATTTCGATTATAAGGGGTTCGGCAAACGTAGCTCTTGCCAAAGAAAGACTTATGGAGAGATTCGGTCTTTCGGACGCTCAGTCGCAGGCAATCGTCGATATGCGTCTTAAAGCGCTTACCGGATTGGAGAGGGAGAAGCTTGAGGAAGAGTACAAGGAGCTTATGCTCAAAATAGAAGAACTCAAGGCAATCCTTGCGGACGAGAAAAAACTCCTCATGGTTATAAGAGAGGAGATCACCGCGATTTCCGATAAGTACGGCGACGACAGAAGGACCGCGATAGGCTTTGACGAATTTGACATATCCATGGAGGATCTTATTCCCGATGAAAGTACGGTCATCACGATGACTAATCTCGGATACATCAAGCGCATGACTCCCGATAATTTCCGTAGCCAGAACCGAGGCGGAAAGGGAATAAAGGGAATGCAGACTATCGAGGACGACTATATCGAAGATATTCTGATGACTACGACGCATCATGTCATACTTCTTTTTACAAACAAAGGAAGAGTATACAAACTCAAAGCGTATGAGATTCCCGAGGCGGGAAGGACCGCGCGAGGCACGGCTATCGTTAATCTTCTTCAGCTTATGCCGGAAGAAAAGATATCCGCCATCGTTCCCGTAAACGGAATCCGCGACGAGGAATATATTTTTATGGCCACCAAGAGCGGAATCGTCAAGAAAACGATGAGCAGAGAGTATGCGAACATCCGCAAAACGGGAATACAGGCTATTACTTTGAGGGATACGGATGAGCTTATAGAGGTCAAGGCGGTGGATGACGACAAGGAAATTTTCCTTGTTACCAGGTACGGACAGTGTATAAGATTCAGGAGTACGGACGTAAGACCTACGGGAAGAAGCGCGATGGGCGTTATCGGAATGAATCTTACCGACGGCGACGAGGTCGTAGGTATGCAGCTTGACGCGCAGGGAGAAGAGCTGCTTATCGTTTCTGAATACGGTCTGGGCAAAAGAACCCCGACAGCCGAATTTACGGTACAGCACAGAGGCGGCAAGGGAATCAAATGTTACAGGATAAATGAGAAATCCGGCAATGTTATCGGCGTTAAGGCCGTGAACAGCACACGCGAGATAATGCTTATCACCACTGAGGGTATTATCATCCGTATGGAGGTAAGCGGAATCTCCACTCTCGGAAGGATAACGTCAGGAGTCAAACTGATCAATCTTGACAAGGGAGTTAAGGTTGCCAAAGTTGCCAAGGTAAGGGAAGAGGCTATTTCTGAAACCGGGGAGCCGGAGGAAAATATAGAAGAATAATTTTTGTAAAAAAGGCTGCGGCAGTCCGGGTTGCCGCAGCCTTATCTGTGAGGTCAGGGTATGCAGTTTTTAATAAAACAGAGGGTTTTTTCATGGACGGACACTTATGATATATATGACGAGCGTGGAGAGGCGAAATATTTTGTCAAGGCGGAATTTTTTACTTTAGGGCATCAGATTCATGTCTATGATTGCAATAATAACGAGGTGGGCGGAGTTTATCAGAAGCCTTTCAGGTTTTTGCCTGAATTTGAGGTGGAAATCTCAGGAAGAAGTATCGGCATTATAAAAAAGGAATTCAGTTTTTTTAAACCGAGATATAATATAGATTACAACGGATGGCATGTGGAGGGAGATTTTCTCGGCTGGGATTATGACGTGTATGACGGAGACAGAACGGTATTGCATATTTCAAAGCAGCTTTTCAGATGGGGAGATACATATGTGATCGATTTTGAAAATCCCGGCGACGAGATCATGGGTCTGCTTCTGGTTATTGCGATAGACGCCGCAAACTGCTCTAACGGAAATTAAAAATAAGCTTAATTGCGGTAAGTCGGAAAGGTGAAAAGTTATTATGAGAACTGTAAATGTACGGACAATAACGGAAAATATCAAAGAAATGTGTATAGAGGCGAATCATTTTTTGTCCGATGACATGAGGGAGGCGCTCGATAAATCTGTCACGGCGGAGGAATCGCCTTTAGGCGTACAAATACTTGAGCAGCTTCGGGAAAATCTTGAAATTGCCGGAAAAGACATGATTCCGATCTGTCAGGATACGGGAATGGCGGTCGTTTTTGTAAAGATAGGACAGGACGTGCATATTGAGGGAGGTCTGCTTTCCGATGCGATAAACGAGGGTGTCCGTCAGGGCTATACCGAAGGTTTTTTGAGAAAATCGGTTGTAAAGGATCCCATTTACCGTGAAAATACGGGGGACAATACGCCCGCCGTGATACATTATGAGATAGTAGAGGGCGATGCGGTCGATATAACGGTTGCGCCTAAAGGTTTCGGAAGCGAGAACATGAGCCGCGTATTCATGCTTAAACCCGCGGACGGAATTGAAGGTGTGAAGGAGGCGATACTTACGGCGGTAAGGGACGCGGGTCCTAACGCTTGCCCGCCGATGGTGGTGGGAGTCGGGATAGGCGGTACCTTTGAAAAATGCGCGCTTCTCGCAAAAAAAGCGTTGACGCGCAGTATAGACGAACAGGCGTCTTTGCAATATGTCAGGGAACTTGAGGCGGAGATGCTTTCAAAAATAAACAAGCTGGGAATCGGACCGGGCGGACTAGGCGGAAGGGTAACGGCATACGCGGTCAATATAGAGACCTACCCGACACATATAGCGGGACTTCCGGTCGCGGTAAATATCTGCTGTCATGTGAACCGGCATTCGCACAGGGTTATTTAGAGAAGGAGATTTTGAAATGGAAAAACACATAAATTTACCCTATGACAGGGAAACGGCGGATTCTCTCAAAGCGGGGGATTATGTATTTCTGACCGGAACGATATACACCGCGCGCGACGCGGCGCATAAAAGAATGGACGAGGCGCTTGACAGTGCGAAGCCTCTTCCCATAGCTCTAAACGGGGCGGTGATATACTATATGGGACCCTCGCCCGCGAGGGAGGGCAGACCGATAGGCTCGGCAGGACCTACGACCGCGACGCGTATGGACAAATATGCTCCCAGACTGCTCGACTTGGGACTTTCGGGAATGATCGGAAAGGGGAAAAGACAGCCGGCGGTGAAGGAGGCGATAATAAGGAACCACGCGGTTTATTTTGCCGCAGTAGGCGGCGCGGGGGCGCTTCTGTCGCAGCGCATCGTCAGCTCGGAAGTCGTCGCTTACGACGATCTAGGGACGGAGGCGATAAGACGTTTGGAGGTCAGGGATTTTCCGGTTATCGTCGTAATTGATTCAGAGGGAAACGATTTATACGAAACCTCCGTACAAAAATACAGAATCGAATGATTTATACATATTTGAGTTTTTTGACCCGTGGGAAATATCTCACGGGTTTTTAAATTTATGTACTTTATTACATCAGCTACACTATTTAATTGTATGTAAAAAGAACATAAAAAATACGAAAAACCAGTTGACAATGAAAAAGTGATTTAGTATAATAAACTTTGCGTCACGGAAATTATCTGTGACAACTGAATAATGATTTTCAGTTCGGAGAAATACTCAAGAGGCCGAAGAGGTGCCCCTGCTAAGGGTATAGGTCGGGTGACCGGCGCGAGGGTTCGAATCCC
>CAJTON010000034.1:16307-29965 GCA_910577605.1 uncultured Butyrivibrio sp. | reverse complement strand
GGTTTTCCATGTATCCTGCTCTTTGTAGCGGTCGACGATTATCGCTATGGTTTTTTCGTCCGTATCGTCAAACTGGGGCTTGATGACTTTGGCGATCTCTTCGGCGGAATGAGTATCGACATATTCCATGCCTCGCTCCAAGGCTTTGATAAATCCGTCTATTATCTGCGGATTCTTTTCGATATAGCTCTGTTTTGCGCTGTACGCAGTGTAGGGGACGTATCCGCTGTCAACGCCGAGAGAAGCCACTACATGACCGTTGCCCTCAAGTTCAAGCGTAGTGGCGCCAGGTTCAAATTCCACCGTATAGTCGCCCTTGCCTCCCGCGAAAGCGCCTCCGGTGAGACCGAAGTCAATGTTCTGAATTATTTCGAGGTCCTTTTTCGGGTCTATTCCGTTCTTTTTCAGGATATATTCAAAAACCATCTCAGGCATTCCGCCCGCTCTTCCGCCGAGTACGGACGTTCCTTTTAACATATCCCAGCTGAAATTATCTACAGGCTCTCTTGATACGAGAAAGTTTCCGGCGCGCTGCGTAAGCTGCGCAAAACTTACAGCGTAATCGTCAGCGCCTTGCGCGTACGCGTAAATAACGGATTCGGAGCCCATAAATCCGATATCCGCGTTGCCGGAAAGGAGAGCAGTCATGGTTTTGTCGGCGCCGAAGCCGGTTTCAACGACAAGGTCTATACCTTCGTCTTTAAAATACCCAAGCTCGATTGCCACATACTGAGGGGCGTAGAAAATAGAGTGCGCCACCTCGTTGAGAGTAACTTTTGTCAGTTCGCTGTCCTTTTTGCCGCATCCGCACAAGCAGAGCATAAAGATACAGGCAATCATTGTAAGTGCAAGGATTTTCTTCTTCATACGGTCCTCCATAAGCTCGATAATCTAATATATGCGCGTAAGGCGGTTGCGTTACTGGTCCTCGACGTGATAAAATCTAAGCGGCAGCGGAATCACGGCGGAGATTTCTGTCACTCGAAAACACGGTATTAACTGGAAAGGCACAGTAAGGACAATGATTTATCTGAAAAACAGCGGTATTGAAATATATAATAAGGGGGCATGCAGTAAAACTCTTTATTTTCTTGCGGCGGAGCGTGTGGAACCGCCTGTTCCGGACGGGTGCTGCGTGGTCATGATATATCCTTATGAATGGACGGAGATGATGACGCCGTGGCAGCATTCGGGAAAGGGAATGGGAAAGACTGGGGGCGGTGCAGAGTTTTCCCAAGAGTTTGTGCCGAACCTGCTGACGTATGTTGAAAATGGCTTAGAAGATAAAGTTGCAAAGCGAGGGATAGCGGGCTATTCACTCGGAGGGCTTGAGGCGTTCTATATGGCTTGCGTGGAGGGAATCTTTGACTTTGCGGGCTCGGTTTCCGGTTCGTTCTGGTATCCGGGGGCGGTTGAATATTTTGAAAAAAATCCTATGTTTGAAAGGGTGCGGAACGTATATATGTCTTTGGGCGAGAGGGAAGAGCGCGTAAAAGATCCCGAACGCCGGACGGTGCGCCGGAATACCGACGCGATAGCGGAGTGGCTGGAAGCTGCAAGAAGGCTTCGCTATGAGATAAACTGCGGCGGACATTTTACGGATATAGAAAAGAGAATCGGCAACTGCGCCGGGTATTTTGCCGGGACATAAGAAAAATATAACAAAACTGTAATTTTTGTAAGATAATATTGACTAATGAGAAATTAATGCTATAATAGCATTATCAAGTGTATTAGTGCATATAGTACACAATGGAACTTGATTTAAAAACTTACAGAGGCGGAGTTTTATGATAAACGTATTGGAATATCTGGAAAATTCGGCTGCCCGTTTTCCCGACAAGACCGCGGTTAAGGACGATGCAGGGGAATGCACTTACGCGGAGCTTGAGATCAGGGCGAGGCAGATAGGTACGGCGCTTACGCGGTATATAAAAAGAACGGAGCCGGTGATGATATTTGCGCCTAAAAGCGTGCAGACCTTGCAGGCTTTTATGGGGACGGTTTACGCGGGAGGCTTCTATGTTCCGGTAGATCCGTCGTTTCCGGCGCAGAGAATACGGCGGATATACGAGGTGCTTAAGCCGAAGGCGGTAATAACCGGACAGGAGTATCTCGCGAAGCTTGAAGAAGCGGGTTGTGAAGCGCCCGCACTGATATTTGGGGAAATAGGCACAGAAGTAAACGAGAAAGCGCTTGGCAGTCTGCGCCGTCAAAGGCTTGATACCGACCCGCTTTACGGGATATTTACGTCGGGTTCAACCGGAGTGCCTAAGGGCGTTTTAGTGTGCCACCGCTCCGTGATCGATTTTATTGATAATTTTACTGAGCTGTTCGGCATAGATGATACGGACGCTATAGGCAATCAGGCGCCGTTTGATTTCGACGTTTCGGTCAAGGATATTTATTCAGCATTGAAAAAAGGCGCTACATTAGTGATCGTTCCGAGGGAATTTTTTATGTTCCCGATGAAGGTGATGGATATGCTCGAGGAGGGCAAAGTCACGACGCTTATATGGGCGGTTTCCGCGCTTTGTATGCTTAACAGGCTCCACGGGTTAAAGTACAAAGCGCCTGATAGAATAAGGAGAATAATGTTCAGCGGCGAAATGATGCCGGTAAAGCAGCTTAACCAGTGGCGCGGCTATTACCCCGACGCTATGTTCGTCAATCTGTACGGACCGACTGAGATAACCTGCAACTGCACTTATTATATAATTGACAGAGAATATTCCGACACGGAGAAGCTTCCGATAGGCAACGCTTTTCCCAACGAGAAGGTTTTCCTGCTTGACGAAAACAACGAAGAAATAACAGTAGCCGGACAAAGCGGGGAGCTTTGCGTCGGCGGTACGGCGCTTGCTTTGGGATATCTTAACAACCCCGAACAGACCGCCAGAGTATTTGTGCAGAATCCGTTGAACGACAGCTATCCTGAGCTTGTTTACCGCACGGGAGACCTCGCGTACTATGACGGGGACGGAAGGCTTGTTTTTGCGGGGCGCAAGGATTTTCAGATAAAGCATATGGGACACAGGATAGAACTGGAGGAAATCGACGCCGCTCTAAATTCGACGTGCGGTATAGAACGAGCGTGCGCTTTTTTTGACGAGGACAAGAACAAGATAGTGGCGTTTTATGCCGGAGACGCACAGCGCGGGGAAATTATAGACGATATGAAAACAAAGGTGCCGGAATTTATGGTGCCCAACGTTTTCGTACAGGTAGAGGAAATGCCTCTTACCAAAAACGGAAAGCTTGACAGGAGCTTGCTGAAGGAACTGTACAGGGGAGGAAAAAATGGAGCTTGAGAGTATTAAAGAGGGCGCGGCAAAATACGGTTCGCCGACTTACTTTTTTGACACGGATATGCTGAAGGCGCGAATAGGGCTGATAAGGAAGAAATTGGGAAATACGGCGGGACTTTGCTACGCGATGAAGGCGAACCCGTTTCTCGTAAGGGAGCTTGATCCGTATGTCGACAGATTTGAGGTATGCTCTCCGGGAGAGTATGAGATATGCCACGAGGCGGGAATTTCACCTGATAAGATAGTGGTGTCGGGAGTAAACAAGACATATAGCTCCATGGAAAGAATAATGGAGCTTGGCGGGTGCGGAGGTATCTTTACCATAGAATCACCGAATCATTATGAGATCCTTTCCAGGCTGTGCCGCGAAAAGCGAAGGAACATAAAGGCGCTTATAAGGCTTTCGTCGGGTAATCAGTTCGGGGTAGACAAGAAAACGCTTGAAGATATTCTACGGAGGATGACGAGCGACGAACGGGTGGAATTAAGGGGGATACACTTTTATTCGGGAACGCAGAAGAAGCCGAAAAAGGCGGAGAAAGAGCTTAAAGAGCTTGGAGAATATATGAAATATCTGTCCGGGACCTTCGGAGTCCATATAGAGGAACTTGAGTACGGACCGGGACTTTCCTTTCCGTATTTTGAGGGAGACGCGCCCCCGGACGCTGATACCGAGCTTGGAAATCTCTGCCTTATGTTGAAGGAAACGGCGGGATGTGATAAAATAAATATTGAACTGGGACGCTTTATCGCGGCGGAATGCGGATATTATGTGACCTCGGTGGTAGACGTCAAGGTTACGGAAGGTAATAATTACTGTATCGTTGACGGCGGAATACATCAGCTTAATTATTACGGACAGCTTATGGGCATGAAGAAACCGCATATGCGGCTTGTACGCAAAACCGGTGATGAGGCGGAGGAAATGAGCTGGTGCGTTTTCGGCTCGCTTTGTACGGTCAACGACGTTATACTTAAAGATGCAAAGTTTCCAAAGCTTTCCCAAGGAGATTATTTTATATTTGAAAACTGCGGGGCGTATTCGGTAACCGAGGGAATGTCGCTGTTTTTAAGCCGCGACCTTCCGCAGATAGTTTTTTATTCAAAAGAAAACGGATTCAGACTTGTGAGGGGCTTTACGCCTACTTACGTTATTAATTCATATGAGGAGGACAAATGAAATGGAAAAACTGATCAGTATTTTGGAGGAGATTCATCCGGGGGTGGATTATGGCGAATGCACTACGCTGATCGACGATCATATTCTTGATTCGTTCGGCATATTATCACTTGTATCCGAAATAGAGGACGAATTTGACGTTGAGGTGGGACCCGCCGAGCTTGTCGCCGAGAATTTCAATTCGGCTGAAAGGCTTTGGGCAATGATATGCAGGCTTAAAGAGGAGTAAAAGGGGAATAAACAGGAGTATGATGTCGTATCATTTGATCGCTTATTTTGCCGTCTTTCTGCCCGCGACGATCCTTTTGTATCAGATAGTGCCGCAAAGGTTCAGATTTATTGTTCTTCTTGCCGCCGACTATGTGTTTTTCTGGCTTATAAGCGGAAAACTCATAGTTTACCTTATCGGGGCGACGTTTCTTACATACGGTATCGGAAGGTGGTTAGACAGTCCGAAGATTGCTCAGGGAGCGGCTCCCAAAACCGTAACGAAACGCAAAAGACGCATACTGGCGTTAGGGATCGTAATAAATCTTGCCCTGCTCATCGTGCTTAAATATACGAATTTCATCTGCGGGAATGTGACGGAGCTTTTCAGGATGTTCGGCTGGAACGTGGATTTCAAGCCGATACGCTTCATGGTTCCAATAGGGATCTCCTTTTACACGTTACAGATAATTTCGTATATCACCGACGTGTACAGAGGTACGCAGAAGGCGGAGACGAATCCTGCCAAAATAGCTCTGTATCTGAGTTTTTTCCCTCAGATCATGGAGGGACCGATAGCGCGTTATCACGAGACTGCCGATGATCTTTATGCGGGCAGGGGCATACAGTTTAAAAATCTTAAATTCGGGTATCAGCGGATACTTTGGGGACTTTTTAAGAAAATAGTAATTGCCGACAGGCTTTATTATTCCGTAAGCTACATATTTGAGTCGTATGCGGAGCTTGACGGCTCTATCGCCTTATTCGGGGCGATAGCTTACACCGGACAGCTTTACATGGAGTTTTCCGGCTGCATGGACATTATCATCGGAAGCGGAGAGATCTTCGGAATAAATCTGCCGGAGAATTTCAGACAGCCGTTCGCGGCGAGATCCGCGTCGGAATTCTGGCGCAGATGGCATATAACTTTGGGAACTTTTTTTAAGGACTACATATTTTACAGCGTGTCGTTAGCAAAGCCCGTGAAAAAATTTGCCAAGAAGGTCAAGGAGAAATGCGGACGCGGCGTCAGCAAGTTTGTAGCTCCGACCGCCGCGCTCTTCTGCGTATGGATATGCAATGGTCTGTGGCATGGGGCTAACTGGACGTTTATTTTTTACGGCGTATATTATCTTGTTATCATTTTTATAGAAAATATTACTGAGGAGCCGATGGAGAAGCTTACAAAGAGACTCCGTATCAACAGGCAGAGCCGCGTTTACAAGGCGCTTCAGTCTGTAAAGCTTTTTGTCATCGTTATTATCGGCGAAATGTTTTTCCGCTCGGAGACGCTTGCGGACGGTTTCGCAATGTTTGGACGGATTTTTACGGATTTTCACATAAGCGAATATTTCAGAAATATTTTCAGTCTTAAACTTGACGCGTACGAGCTGATTATTGCGGCTGTGGGTCTTCTGATAGTGCTTGCCGTAGGAATACTGCATGAGAAGGGAATCTGCATAAGAGAACGGATCTCCGGCTGGAGGATACCGGCGAGATGGGGGTTCTGGTACGCGGCGATAATGCTCGTGCTGTTTTTCGGGGCATACGGAAGCGGATATACGATTGTTGACTTGATTTACGCGGGATACTGATGAGGAGGGGATTGATTTGTATAAAAAAATAATACACAGCGCTTTTTTTATAATCGGACTGGCGGCTATCATTGCCGTTACATCGGTCATACTCAGACCGAAAAAAGATATTTACGACGTAATGGCAGTCGAGCGCAAGCTCAGGGATTTCGCCGGAGAAAGAAACGACAGCATAGATCTTGTATTTATCGGGGACAGCGAGACATACAGCGCGTATATACCGCTTCAGATGTACGAGGAGTATGGCTTTACCTCCTATGTATTCGGAACGTCGGCGCAGAGACTGTGCGATTCCTACGCGCTTTTGGAGGAGGTATTCAAGACGCAGAAGCCGAAGGTGGTAGTGCTTGAAACAAACAGCATATTCAGATACGGAGGTATGACGGAAGAAGGCGGGGATAAGGTGCTTAATTTTATATCAGAGTACATACCCGCTGTCAAATACCATTCAAGGCTTAAAACATATATGACTGGCAGCGGAAATAAAAAAGACGCTCTGTTAAAGGGCTTTAAGTACAGAACTTCAATAAAGCCGTATAAGGGCGGCGAATGGATGAAGGCGTCAAAGAAATCCGCCGAGATTCATCAGTGTAATCTTGATTATCTTAAAAAAATATATGATATTACCAAAGAAAACGGCGCGAGGCTGGTTTTTGCCACGACTCCGGCACCCGCCTGTCAGACTTACGAGCGGCACAACGCGGTTGCGGCGCTTGCGCAGGAGATGGAGACGGATTATATTGACCTTAACTTTGTTTCAGCGGAGATCGGTATCGATTGGAGGACGGATACGAGGGACGGCGGGAATCATCTCAATTATTCCGGAGCCAAAAAAGTATCCGGATATATGGGGGCGCTTCTTGCCGAAAAATATTCTCTGCCAGATCACAGGGAAGACGAGAGCTACAGCTCGTGGAAACAGGCGTACAGAAATTCGGGAATTAAGCCGTAAATGAAAGACAGGGGCAAATGGCGGACAAAAAAAAGAAAATAATCGTATCCGTATGTATCGCGGCGGTCGTCCTGCTTATGGCGGCTGTCGCGTATTACGTAGGAAAACCGATGATAAAATTCGTGTCGGAGCCTGAGCGTTTCCGCGCGTGGGTGGACGGTCACGGAATATGGGGGCGCCTTGCGTTTCTCGGAATGACCATGCTTCAGGTGATCGTGGCGGTGATTCCCGGAGAGCCTATGGAGCTTGTGGCGGGCTATGCCTTCGGGAGCGTCGAGGGGACGCTTCTTTGCATGATAGGCGCGACGCTTGGAGGGATTCCGGTTTTTATTCTTGTGCGTAAGTTCGGAATGAAGGCTGTAGAAGTGTTTTTTTCAAAGGAAAAGATCGAATCGCTTAAATTTCTTAAAAGCTCCCCGAAACGCGATTTTTTGATATTCATACTCTTTCTTATACCCGGGACGCCGAAGGATCTGCTGAATTATTTTGTCGGTCTTACCGATATGAAAATGTCAAAATGGCTTTTGATAAGCTTTGTGGCGAGGATTCCCTCGATAGTCACCTCGACGATAGGAGGAGACGCGCTCGGCATGAAAAATTATACCTTCGCGATTGCCGTTTTTGCCGTCACTCTTGCGGTCAGCGGAGCAGGGATCCTTATTTACCGAGGAATATGCCGCCGTCATAAGGAGAGGCAAAGCAAGGTTGACAATTAAAGGCTTCCTGATGTAAAATCACTGATGTATCAGGAGGAATAAGACTATGGAATACAAATGCGCCGAAAGGCTCAATCATTTTACAACAGGTATTTTTGCCGCCCTTGACGAGAAAAAGGCACAGCTTATAAGCGAGGGACGGCGCATATATAATCTTTCTGTGGGAACGCCGGATTTTAAACCGCCCAAGCACATTATGGACGCTGTAGCGGACGCGGTAAGAGATACGGACAATTATAAATACTCGCTCGTCGATACGGACGAGATGCTTGAGGCGGTCGTTGATTATTACAGGGACCGCTATGATACCGTTATAAGCGCCGACGAGGTTACGGGCGTTCACGGGACGCAGGAGGGTATGGGACATCTGGGAATGGCTATGTGCGATCCGGGAGACATCGTGCTGCTGCCGGACCCCGGCTACCCGATTTTCGAGGCAGGCTCGTATCTCGGTGAAGCGGACGTAAGATACTATCCCTTGCTTCGGGAAAACGGATTTCTTCCGGTTATTGAGGATATACCGGAGGAAATATTAGAGAAAACGAAGTACATAGTGCTTTCGTATCCCTCCAATCCGGTTGGAGCCGCGGCACCTAAGTCGATGTATGAGAAAATGATTTCCTACGCGCAGAAATACGGATTTTTTATAATAAACGACAACGCGTATTCGGATATAATCTTTGACGGCAGGGAGGGCTTTTCGTTCCTTTCTTTGCCCGGAGCGAAGGAGGTCGGCGTGGAATTTTTCTCGCTCTCCAAATCCTACAATGTCACAGGCTTTCGCATATCCTTCTGCATCGGGAATAAATCCATAGTGTCCGCGCTAAAGCTTTTGAGAAGCCAGTATGATTTCGGAATTTCATATCCGGTTCAGAAGGCTGCGGTCGCGGCGCTTAAAGGTCCGAGGGACAGCGTTAAGGCCCAGTGCGCGGAATATCAGCGCAGGAGAGACGTTTTTTTGGGTGCGCTCCGTGAGATCGGCTGGGACGTTCCTGATTCTCAGGGAACGATGTTTGTGTGGCTTCCCGTTCCTGAGGGCTATACCTCGCGGACCTTCTGCGAGGCGCTGATGGACAGGGCGGGCGTTATCGGAACGCCGGGAACCGCGTTCGGACCTATGGGAGAGGGATATTTGCGCTTCGCGCTTGTAAAGCCTGCGGAGGAATTGGCTAAGATCGCCGGAATAATCGGAAAGAGCGGCTTGTTTTAAGCTGCATTGTTTAAGAAAACTAAACACGGTACGGAGAAAATTTCCGGCGGCAAGCCGGAGGTTGAGGAGAGAATTTGGTGCGAATCCAAAGCTACAGCCATAACTGTGAGCGGCTTATGCCGTAAGTCAGATCGCTCGCCGTATTTGTGCAGGGACTTACTTTTGGGCAGTGAAAAGCAAAGCCTTATTGACACGACGGGGGAGTTTTACGCTTTCCTGTTCGTTTGATGAGGGCATCTGCGCGCTGCGCGGATGCTTATATTTTTATTATCGCAAAGGAGAAAAACATGAAAAGAAGTATCGCAAGAGCCGCCTCGGTTTTGGCGGCGGCAGTATTGGTGGCAGGGTGCTTCCTGACATCGGCATTTGCCGAGGAGCAGGAAAAAACTGTGAGCCTCAGGATCGAGGGAATCAAGGGGAATGTGTGCGAACGCGAGTTCAAAACGTCCGCGGAAACGCTTGACGGATTTTTTAAGGACGCGGACGAAGCCTCGGATGATTTTGAACTTACAATTGTAGAATCAGATTACGGCGCGTATGTATCGGCAGTAAATGACGAAGCGGCGGGCGCTTTCGGGGGCTATGAGGGCTGGCTCTTTACGGTGAACGGGGCGGATCCCGGAGTAGGCATGAGCTCCGTCGAGATAAAGGAAGGAGACAGCGTCGTGCTTTATTACGCGGATCCGTTCGGAGCGGGCTTCCAGTTTCCGGAGGCGGATCTCGCAAAGCTTGAGGACGGAGTGATAAGCTTTACAAGCAAGGATACGGTGTACGACGAAAATTACAACTCCTCTACCGAGATCAATCCCGTTTCTGGAATGACCGTTAAATGGTACACAGGCGAAGCTGAATTTAAGGAATATGTTACGGACGAAAACGGAGCGGTCACGGTTGATAAGGAGCTTCTCACTAAAGGGGAGCACAGATTTGAGTACTCTAAATACGCCGAAAACGGTATGCCGCTTGTGTTAAGGGGCGCGGCGGACTGTACCGTTACGGTCAAAAACGACGTCCCGACCGGATACACGGATATGTCGGCGGCTCTTGCGATGATCTGCGCCGCGGCGCTTGCGGCAGCGTTCACGGTTCTTAGCAAAAAGAAAAACGCCGTTTGCGCGGAGAAAGCACATTAATGTAATTGGGGAAGAACTATGCGAAGTAAAGCGTTTGTCTTTGCAACGGCGGTTTTTTTATGGCTGTCGGCGGCTGCCGGAGCCGTTCCCTCACTTGTTTTTGCGGCGGCGCGGGAGACGGAAGCCGCCTCTTTGAATGAGGCGGAAGAAACGGCTTGTAGAATATGGGAATATGAAATGGAACAGACCGGCGCATCGGATTACGAAGAGTATGTGAGAGTTGGTCTTGTTCCGTATGCCGGAACGGGAGCGGAGTGGCTTTTTATCTGCCTGAAGCAGTGGAGACCTGAGCTTGACTGCGCGGAGTATAACGCCGCTTTGGAGTCATATCTTGATGAAAATAAGGAACTCAAGGCGGTCGATTATCAAAGAATCGCCTTGGCTAAATCCGCGATCGGCGCCGACGGCGAATGGATAACAAAAACGATCAGGGAGCAGACCGGACGGGGCGGGATAATGAGTAATATATACGGTCTGATCCTTGCAAACAGCGGCGATTATCTTCCGCGTGAGGAATGCCTTGAGCTTGCTGTGGAGATTGTGAGAATGCAGTATGACGACGGCGGTTTCGCCCTTAACGGTAAATATTCCGACACGGACGTAACCGCTATGGCGCTGCAGGCTCTTGCGCCTTATAAAAACGAGTACGGTAATGAAATAGAGAGGGCGCTGTCAAGGCTGTCTGCGCTGCAAAAAGATGATGGCGGCTTTGCGAGCTACGGAACGGAGAACGCTGAAAGCTGCGCGCAGGTCCTTATGGCGTTATGCGCCCTTAATATAGATTACAGGGATGATACGCGTTTCATCAAAAATAATAATACGGTCTGGGACGCGATAGGAAAATACGAATGCGCGGACGGAGGATATTCGCATATTAAAGGCGGCATTAGCAATAAAATGGCGACGGCGCAGGTCCTTGCCGCCTCGGTCTGCCTTGACAGATATCTTACGGACGGCGTTTTTTTGTATGATTTCAGGAAAAACGGCGGCGCGGATAAGCCGGAAGGTCCGACTGCAAACGCGGGGCAGGAGGACGAAACCGAAAAAGAAACGGCAAAAGAGCCTGTGACGGAAAGCGCTGCGGAGCCGGAAACGGATCTGTCCGGTAAGGGCTTCGGCGGCAAAATTACGGGCAGAACGATAAAAATAATTCTGATTTCCGTTATTGCGCTGTGCGCGTTTGCGGTCCTTGCCGTGTCCGCGGCAAGAAGAAGGCTCAATAAATTCAGGGCGCTTTGGATAGGCGCTTTGGCGGTGGTCTTAATAGCGGCGGCGTCTTTTTCCCGCATAGAAACAAAGGACGAGCATTATGCTTCGTATGTTGAGGACGGTACGGTAAGGACTTATATTTCGGTTACCGGAGCAGACGGAGAGATGCTTTCGCGGCGTACCGTGATGACCGAAGAGGGAGAAACGGCGTTTGAACAGCTTAAACGCGCGCTTGCAAAGGAAAATATGAATTTTGATTACGGCGGCAGCGCCGTGTTCGGCAATATCTATGTAAGGGGTATAGGAGGGCTTTCCGAGTTCGATCACGGAAGTCTTTCGGGCTGGACATACAGAGTGAACGGAGATTATCCGAACAGATCCTGCGCTTCCTTTGTTTTATCAGCGGATGATTATGTGGAGTGGATATACACGAAGGACGGGGGAAAGGAGGGTGACCCGGAATGAGACGTTTCGGCGGTTTTCATCCGCTTCCTGTTTTTGTTTTTTATCTGTCGGCGATACTACCCGCGATGTTTACGGAGGATTTTTGGACTGTTTCGGTTTCATGGCTGGCTGGAATGCTGTGGCTTTGGGCTGTTAAGCGGCGCTTTCCTTTGGGGCAGCTGCTTTTTACTCTGGCGGTGGCAGCGGCGATGGCATTGGTCAACGGTATCGTATCGCATAACGGTGCGACGGAGCTTTTTTTTGTGAACGGCAGACCTGTAACGCTTGAGGCGGTCCGCTACGGAGCGCTGACGGGATTTATGCTGTCGGCGGCGTTAGTGTGGTTCGCGAGCTTTACCGATATAATGACGAGCGAAAAAATTATTGCGCTTATGGGGAAACTGCCGAAGCTCGGACTCATGGTGTCGATGGTGCTCCGCCTTGTTCCCGAGTATGTTTCCCGCTTTAAAAAAGTAAAAAAGGCGGCGGATATAAATTCTTCGGAGGGGACGGCAGGCACGTCCGCGGAGTATATGAGGTTAATGTCGGCTGTTTTTACATGGGCGCTTGAAAACAGTATGCAGACGGCGGATTCTATGCGGCTAAGGGGGTATGCGTCCGGCAAAAAAAGATATTCGCCGTACCGTTTCGCGCCGCCTGATATGATTTTGCTGGCAGTGATAATTTTTTTGCAAGTCATGTATTTTCTGCCTCCAGCATGGAAAACGGTCATGGCGGCGGTCAACTGCGCGCTGCCTCTTATATACGAGGGAAAGGAGCGGCTTAAATGGATATTGTTCAGCTTGAGAAAATAAAGATCGGCGCGGGCGAGCTTGTATATGTATGCGGTCCCACCGGGGGCGGCAAAACAACGCTGCTTAAACGTATGCGGGGGCTTCTGGGAAGCCGCGCCGGACTTGTCATGCAGAATCCGGACAGTCAGATCGTCAACGACCGGGTATATGACGAGCTTGCCTTCGGGCTTGCCAATCAGGGAAAAAACAGCGATGAGGTGAGACGCAGAGTTGCGGAGACAGCCGGATACTTCGGTATAAGCAGATGGATAAACAGGGACACCGCGTCGCTTTCGGGCGGTGAAAAACAGCTTCTTGCGATCGCGTCGGTCATGGCTATGGCTCCCGACGTGCTGCTTCTCGACGAGCCGACAGCGATGCTCGATCCGGTCACGTCGGACAGGGTCATTGACCTTGTGAGACGCATGAACAGGGAGTACGGGATAACCGTATTGATAGCTGAGCACAGACCGGAGCGGCTTTTTTCCGATGCGGACCGGATAATATGGGTCGACGGAGAAGAGATTTACTGCGAAGGCCCGGCTGATATGGCGGCTTTTCTTGCCGCGGACACGGAAAAAAGGGCTTTTCTTCCCGCCGCCGCAAAGCTTTTCGCGGACAAGGTCCCGCTGCCGCTTACTGTCAGGGAGGCAAAAGGGCTTTATGGCGGAACGGAAAAGGGAGCGGGCGCGGCAGATGTATGCGTCTCAGACGGGGAGCCTGCGGCAGATGCCGCGGACGCTTGCGACATATTGAAAATAAAAAATCTTACGTTCGGATATGTCAGGAATCTGCCTCCTGTGCTGTCGGGAGTAGATCTTACCGTAAAAAGCGGCGAAATATTTGCTCTTTGCGGAGAGAACGGTTCGGGCAAGACGACGCTTGCCCTGCTTGCGGCGGGCGCTCTCAA
>CAJTON010000034.1:13608-16297 GCA_910577605.1 uncultured Butyrivibrio sp. | reverse complement strand
GCCGTATTCGGGCAGCGTGAAGATCGACGGACACAGAGTGAAAACGTCGGGGCAGGACTCGGCGATGCTTTTTCAGGACGTGACCTGCCATTTTACGTCGGACGAGGGCGTCGGGCGCTTCGCCGGACGGCACCCTTATGATCTCAGCGGCGGCGAGCAGCAGCTTCTTGCATTGGAGATCGTTCTTGCAAAGAAGCCTAAGCTTCTTATTCTCGACGAGCCTACGAAGGGGCTTGACGCCTCTGAGAAGGAGCGGTTCGCGCTTCGTCTGTCGGAGCTCAAGGAGAGCGGCATGGCGATCCTTCTTGTCACGCACGATATTGAGTTTGCGGCGGACAGCGCTGATAAAATGGCGCTTTTGTTTGCGGGAGAGCTTGCGTTTACGGGCACGCCAAAAGAGTTCTGCGGCGGAAATATTTTTTATACCACGGCAAAGGCGAGGATTTACAGGGGAAAGTGATGAAGACCATTGCATTGATTCTGGTGACTGCGGCGACAGCTTTGTGCTGTATGTTTTTTGTCATATATGAAAAAAAGAAAACCTCCGTACACAGACTTGTGCTGATGGCTGTTATGGCGGCTATGTCCGTGGCGGGGCGTATCATATTCGCGCCGTTTCCCGGATTTAAGCCCGTTACGGCGATAATAGTGCTTGCGGGAATGCATCTTGGCTGCGAGGCGGGTTTTTTCTGCGGCGCTCTGACCGCGCTAGTGTCTAATTTTTATTTCGGACAGGGACCGTGGACGCCTTTTCAGATGCTTGTGTGGGGAATCATCGGCATTATTGCGGGGGCGCTTTCGGCTCCGCTCAAGCGTGATAAGCTCGTGCTGATGATATACGGGATCGCCGCCGGAATCCTGTTTTCCCTGATAATGGATATATATACTACCGTGTGGGCGGACGGCGGCTGGTCATGGGCGTTTTATTTTACTGCGGTGGCTTCGGCGGCTCCGTATACGGTGATCTACGCCGTATCAAACGTGCTTTTTCTGCTTGCGCTCTCAAAGCCGTTGGGCGGAAAGCTGGAGAGGGTGGTGAAAAAATACGCGGAGGGGGAATGAGAAAATAGCGGGCGCGCTTTTATCTCTGATTGATAAACAGGAACCTACTGAACGGTTTGTAAAAAATCTTCGACTTCTTTGTTGAATGTAATGTATCTTTTATTTGCAATAAAGTGATTTCCTTTAATAATCGATAATTTCGCATTCGGTATATTCTGAGCGGTCTCTTTTGTATGGGATTCACGAATCATGTCGTTTCTGCCGCAGATCACGAGCGTGGGGGCTGTTATTTTTGAGAGTTCATTCCGTTCAATATTCGGATCATTGACCATTAATCCAAGCATTTCAGCATTCTTTTTTGCTTAGGGCGATTATGAAGCAAATAGTTTTGCTGTATTTGCTCCGTCTGAAAATCCCAAAATAATCGCCTCTGAGATTTCAAGCTCTTCCATAAAATCGTATAGGTCGCAGGAAAACTGCTCGATCGTAAAAGGTTTTGTACCTCTTGGCGATCTGCCATGTCCGCGCGTGTCTAAAGCAATCACTCTGTATCTATTGCTGAAATAATCGATTTGATTCTTGAAATAGGAACCGTTTTGTCCGTTGCCGTGCAAAAGGATAAAGGGCTCTTTATTTCCTTTTTCCTGATAATATAAAGCGATATCCATTTATGTCTCCCTGTAAAATTTTCATTTAATTAATATTCGTGAATGCTGAACCGTTTCATATAAGAAGGTTTCAAAATAATGCTGATAATTCTGACAGATTGTCTACTTCATAATCTGCCTGTTCATATTTGTGAGCAGGTGTTGCCAATCCTCCAAGACCTTGTTTTATCCATACCGTTTTCATACCGATTTTTTTAGCGGGTGCGATGTCGTTGTCCAATCTGTCCCCAATCATAACAGCATCAGCAGGCAGACATTTTGCCGCAGTCAACGCACGGCGGAATATCTCTTTATCCGGTTTTGACACGCCCTCTTCTGCGGAGGCTAAAACGGTGTCAAAATACTTTAAAAGCCCCCAGTTTGAAAGCCGCTCCCTTGTTCCCGGACTTTGATTTGCGATAACGCCGAGACGGTATCCTTTGACGACTAACTGATTCAAAACAGATTCTGCGTTGACATATGGCTTTTCTGCTTCTTTATGCCAAGGCGGTAATTCTATGCCGTAGTACCTGACAGCTTCGTGATCGCCTTTTAGATTTTGTCTGGAAAATTCAATGACCTTTTTCTCAAAATCATCGGGACTGATCGTCGTACCCGCGACAGCTTCACGGTATCTTAGTTTATAGCATTCGCTTTCATCAATAAGTGTTGAGCCGATGTCAAAGAAAATCCATTTTGTGTTTATCATTTTTGGTTCCTTTCTGCGGCGGGTTTACGAGCTGCAGCTTGGTGAATATCTGTTCTGTGCCTGCCGTAGCAGAGCAAAGACAACAAAATCATGTAAAACATTATAACACAAAATATTGGGAATTGGTAAACATATTGAAATGCTTTCAAAAAATCAATGAAAAAAGGGTGAATGAAAAAGGCTTACAGTGCGGCGTACCGTTCCGGACGACCGGAAAGTAATAACGGGGGTACAAAAAGCTGCTCATACGGTTTCTCTTTTGTTTCCGTCTCATCAAAAAATCCTGTGTTGACTCTTGAATAACGCGTGTTTGGTATGCTATACTGTGCAT
>CAJTON010000034.1:0-13598 GCA_910577605.1 uncultured Butyrivibrio sp. | reverse complement strand
GTAACTTTTTTTCGGAAAATTCCACATTTGTTTTTAAGGGTTGGTTGATAATAGATGAAAAAGCGTTTTATTATATTTCCGCTGGTGGCAGCGGTTACGGTTCTCGCTATGACGGGGTGCGGCGCGGGAGCCGTGCAGTCGTGCAATAAGGGAATGGAGTACTATAATTCCCATAATTATACGGAGGCTGCGTCCTGCTTTCAGGAGGCGGTCAATAAGAGTTCGGAAAATACCGATTACAGAATATATCTTGGAATGACGCAGATAGAGCTTGAGGATTATGATGCGGCGATGGAAACCTTTGATGCAGCGATCGCTATCGACGCGGAATGTAGGGACGCGTACAGGGGAAAAGGCATCGTTTTTTATAAGGAGGGCAATTACGCGGAAGCGCTCACGCAGCTGAAGAAAGCGATAGATATGTCTCAGAACAAATATGACGATATTCATGTGGATTCGCTTAGATATTATGCGTCAAGCCTTTTGATCACCTGCGACTATGCCAACGCCGCAGAGGCGTACACCCTGCTTTTGGACAAGGCAAATCAGAAGGAAAAGGCGGAGCTGTATTACTGCAGGGGGACGGCGTATGTTTTCCTCAGGGAGGAGAACAAGGCGGTTCTTGATTACGAGGAGTCGATCAAGATATGCGACGATAACTATGTCACATATTGCAATATGTACTCCAATTTTATGGAGGCCGGATATGCGGACAGGGCGGAGTCGTATCTTAAAAGACTTCTGAACGGGGAAAGCGAGGATAAGGACAAGCTGCTTTTCGGCAGGACATACTTTATTCTCGGAGATTACGAAAAAGCAAAGGAATATCTTGAAACCGCATATTCCGACGGAGAAGGGGATGCGGCTTATTATCTTGCAATGACTTATGAGAAGCTCCAGAATTATGCGGAGGCGGACAGGCTTTATCAGGAATATCTCGGAAAACATCCGAACGACGCGCACATTTATAATCAGTACGGCGCGTATCTGATAAACAGGGGAAATTATGACGGCGCGCTTGCTTACATTGAGACGGGAATTGAGTACGATAATCCTCAGGTAATGCAGGAACTGTATTTTAACAGGGCTGTCTGTTACGAATATAAGCATGATTATGCCAAGGCTTTTGAATATTTTAGTGAATATGTAAAGAAATATCCTAACGACAAAGCCGCGCAGAGAGAGTATGAGTTCCTTAAAACAAGACAGTGACAATAATAAGGGGATTTGAATGATCGAAACAGGAGAAGTACAGGAAAAGGTTATTCTGGTAGCGGTAAGCTGCTCGGATAATGACAGTACGGAGCAGTCGCTTGACGAGCTTGCGGATTTGGCGGCTACGGCGGGTGCGGTTCCCGTCGCAAGAATTATACAGAACCGCGAGGCTGTACATCCGGGAACATATGTCGGAAAGGGTAAGATAGAAGAGATAAAAGCGGCGGCATACGAGTACGGCGCTACCGGTATCATATGCGACGACGAGCTTTCTCCGGCGCAGCTTTCCAATCTTGAGGAAGCGCTTGAACCGAAAGTTCTTGACCGCACGTTGGTTATCCTTGATATTTTTGCGGCGCGCGCCGCGACCAGCGAGGGTAAGATACAGGTCGAGCTTGCGCAGCTTAAGTACAGGGCGACAAGACTTGTCGGACTGAGAAACTCGCTTTCAAGGCTCGGCGGAGGAATAGGCACGAGAGGTCCGGGCGAGACAAAGCTTGAGATGGACAGGCGAGTGATACATGAACGCATAGGACAGCTTAAAGCCGAGCTTGAAAAAGTCGTCATGCACAGAGAGCTTACGCGCGGACAGAGAAAAAAGACAGGAATACCGGTGGTAGCGATAGTCGGCTACACGAACGCGGGCAAATCCACGCTTTTAAATACGCTTACCGGAGCCGGAGTGCTTGAGGAGGATAAGCTTTTCGCCACTCTTGACCCTACGGTGCGCAGTCTTGAATTAGAAGGCGGACAGCAGGTGCTTATGAGCGATACGGTAGGTTTTATAAGCAAGCTTCCGCATCATCTTGTGGAGGCGTTTAAGAGCACGCTTGAAGAAGCGGTATACGCGGACATTATCCTGCATGTCGTCGACGCGTCGAATCCGGCGATGGACCTGCAGATGCATACCGTGTATGAGACGCTTACCCGTCTCGGCGTCGGAGATAAGCCGGTGATAACGGCGTTCAATAAGATAGACAAGGCTGACGGCGGCGAGGTGATGAGGGATCTCAAAGCCGATCATACCGTAAATATAAGCGCCAAGACAGGCGAAGGAATTGAAGAACTGACAGCCGTAATCGGAAAAGTCCTGAGAGAAAGCAGAGTATATCTTGACAGGATTTTCGGATATGACGAGGCGGGAAAGCTCTCCGTTATCAGAAAATACGGACAGCTTTTAAGCGAGGAATACAAGCCGGAGGGAATTTCCGTCACGGCGTATGTCCCCGTAGAAATATATGACAGCATTAAGTAAAGCGAGGAAAATTTGCGATGAGCTACGCGGATAAGGTTTTTATAGATATGTGCAGTGACATTCTCGAAAACGGCGTCAGCACCGAAGGAGAGAAGGTGCGTCCCCACTGGGAGGACGGGACTCTTGCCTACACGGTAAAAAAATTCGGCGTAGTGAACAGATACGATCTGCGCAGGGAGTTTCCGGCGATAACGCTAAGGAAGACGGCTGTCAAAAGCGCTACCGACGAAATCCTCTGGATATGGCAGCAAAAATCCAACAACATAAAGGACCTTCACAGCCATATCTGGGACGAGTGGGCGGACGAGGACGGCTCGATAGGTAAAGCGTACGGCTATCAGCTGGGGGTTAAGCATCAGTACAAAGAGGGCATGATGGATCAGGTAGACAGGGTGATTTACGATCTGAAAAACAATCCTTTCAGCAGAAGGATCATGACCAATATATATGTGCATCAGGATCTGCATGAGATGAATCTTTATCCGTGCGCTTACAGCATGACCTTCAATGTTACCCAGCAAAAAGGAGAAGACCGCCTTACGCTTAACGCGATACTCAATCAGCGCTCGCAGGATGTTCTTACCGCCAATAACTGGAATGTGGTCCAGTACGCCGTACTGCTGCATATGCTTGCGCAGGTCTGCGATATGAATGTAGGCGAGTTGGTGCACGTCATTGCTGACGCTCATATTTATGACAGGCATATTCCGCTTGTCAAAGAGCTGATATCAAGACCCGTATATGACGCCCCGACATTCTGGCTTAATCCGGATATACACGATTTTTATAAATTTACAAGGGACGACGTTAAGCTTGAAAACTATGTAACAGGTCCTCAGATAAAGGACATTCCCGTTGCGATATAATTCAGGAGGAAAATGCTATGAATCTGATTGTTGCCGTTGACAGAAACTGGGGTATAGGCTATAAAAACGGGCTTTTGGTGAGGATTCCCGAGGACCAGAAGCGGTTCCGCGAAACGACGACAGGCAAAGCCGTCATTATGGGGAGAAAGACGCTTGAGAGCTTTCCGGGCAAAAAACCTCTCAAAAACAGGCTTAATATAGTTATAACAAGGGATAAGGCTTACTCTGTTGACGGCGCGGTCGTCGTACACGGGATAGAGGAGGCTGTCGCCGCCGCGTCAGATTACGCTGACGAAGACATATATGTTATCGGAGGGGAATCGGTATACAGGCAGATGCTTCCTTTATGCGATACGGCGTATATCACCAAGATAGATTACGCATATCAGGCGGACGCGCATTTTCCGGATCTTGATGGCATGGATGACTGGCATATAACTGAGATAAGCGATGAGAGGACTTATTTTGATATTATATTTGAATATGTGAAATACGAGAGGAAGTAGGAATATGAAAGAAAAAACGGGCAAGGATTATATTTCGCCGGAGAGTAAAAAGAAGCTTTGGAAGACCTTTGCGATCAAAATGACGCTTGCAGTCGTGCTGCTCGCTCTGGCTATTTTTCTTACAGTGTACTGGAATAAATAATCACGATTATCAGAAAACGGCATATCTTAAACCATAGAGGGCACGCGCCGCATACAAACGGGGCGGCCTTATTATTTTGAAAGGATTGGTAAGGATATGTTAGTTGCTTTAGATGCAGGACACGGCGGCAGCGATCCGGGCGCCGTGTACAATGGCAGACAGGAAAAGGACGATAACCTCAGGCTTGCCAAAGCCGTGGGCGATATCCTTGAGAGACGCGGAGTAAACGTGGTTTATACAAGGACGAACGATATTTATGAAACTCCGTTCAAAAAGGCGACGGACGCGAACGAAGCGGGAGCGGATTATTTTGTGTCGTTTCACCGTAACTCCGTGGAAAATCCCAATACCGCGTCGGGAGCCCAGACTCTTATATACAGCAGCGGCGGTGAGAAAGAGCGGCTTGCGAGGAATATTCAGGATAATCTGACGGAATTGGGCTTTAAGGACATGGGAGTTGTCGAGCGGCCGAACCTTGTAGTTCTTAAGAGGACCCGTATGCCGGCGGTTCTGATCGAAACCGGCTTCATAAACAATGAAAAGGACAATGCTAAATTTGACAGGGATTTTGACGCGATCGCGCAGGGAATAGCGGACGGAATCCTTTCTACCATCGGCTACGGGGAGACCGTGCAGACGAACGCCAGAGTTGAGCAGCAGGCGGTAAACCGATGGGGAAACGATGATGACGACTGCAACGATCCGTACGGCGGGTTTACGAACGATCAGGGCGACGGAGTCATCAAGGATACCAGACCGAGGGGCGAGCGCGATGTTATGCCGGATCCAGGCATGGGAACGGATACGGAAACAGTGCCAGGCCAAAGCAGAGAAGGCGCGGCGCCGCCGGAATCGGACGATGAAACCTGCGTGTGCAGTAAGCTTTACCGCGTTCAGGTAGGAGCTTTCCGAAGCCGCGAGAATGCAGACAGACTTCTCAATTCCCTGCTTGCCGACGGTTTTCCGGCGTTTATAATATATTCTGACGGTCTGTATAAAGTTCAGGTAGGGGCATATCAGAATCTTGATAATGCCGTAAGAATGGAACGCAGACTGAGAAGATTCAGATACAATACCTTCATTACGACATAATGACAGGAACATCATAATATGCTTCACAGAATGGATCCCGGGCGCTTGATTCAGGCGCGCCGGGATATTTTTTAACGTCGCAATAAGATTACGGCGGTAAATTTTAATGGAATTGCAGATGGATTTGTGTTAAAATAATACAAATATAAATTTTACAGGAGGGGAAAAAATGGCATTTTGTAAAAGCTGCGGGGCGGATATAGCTGACGGCGACAAATTCTGTACGAAATGCGGAACGCCGGTGGACAGGACGGAGAATATTCCGCAGACGGAATTTGACTCGGCGCGGCAGGAGACGGTTGAAGAACAGGAGCTTTACATATCAAATGACGATGCGCCTGAGTCCGGTGCGGACGGCAAAAATGGATTTGACAAAAAAATAGCCCTAATAATAGCTGCGGCGGTACTTATTCTTATCGGGGTGACCGTTGCGGGAATACTTGTTATGAACGGCATAAGGCACAAACAGGTAAACAAGAGCAAAACCATAGATGTAAACAGATATATTGAGATTGATGTAAACGGCTATAACGGTCAGGGAAGGGCAGAAATAAACCTTAATTATGCTGAGTTTTACGACGCTGTTTTTAACGCTGTCGGCGGAAGCAAGGCAAACGGCAGTAGGAAGTATGAGTACAAAACAACGGCTTCTAATATATGCCGTACGGTAAGCTTTGTAGTCACGCCGGATAGCGGGCTTTCAAACGGGGATAAGGTTAAGGTTGAAATGCTTTATGATGAAGACGTGTTGAAGGATACCGGAATAGTCCTGGAGTTCAAAAGTCTTGAGAAGAATGTAAGCGGGCTGAAAGACGCGAAAAAGGTTGATATTTTTCAGTACCTTGAAATGACCTTTAACGGGAGAAGCGGCTCGGTATGGGTTATCTGCGAAAACAACGCAAAGGAAAAAGGGCTGAAGGACGTACGCTTTACCGTGGAGAATAATTACAACCTTTCCGTCGGTGATGAATTTACTGTCAGGGTCGACGATTATCATGTGAATATGCTCAGGGACAACTACGGAATCGAGCTGGAAAGCACCTTAAAGACTTATAAGATCGACAAAAACGATGTGGACAGGTATATCGAATCGATTTCCGACATATCCGACGGACTTTTTGATATCATGGACGGATATGCGCTGGAGGAAATAGAAAATACATATGAATGGAAATGGGAAACGGAGATCTCTGACATACAGTATATGGGAATGTATCTGCTTTATCCAAATGAAAGCAGCACTTATTATGAGAACTATGTGTTTATGATTTATACCGCTGAAGTAACTTTGGGAGATGAGGACAGAGAGCCTGTAAAGGTATTTCTTCCGGTTCAGGTCAGCGATTTGGTATGCTTCGCCACAGGAGAGCAGGAATGCAGCAGCTGGGTAAATCTTTGGGACGACGGCAGGACCGACGGAGATTATGCGTGCACCGGGTATTTGAGCGAGCGGGATATGTTTCTTGATATAATGAATGAAGAAAACCTGATGAATTTCATGTATGAAATAAGCGCCGGAATGCGCGATTATTACGACTATCCGATTCAACCCGGATTTCCGGCAGATAAGGAAACCGGAGCGCAGACCGGACCGGAGGAAACAGGGACAGACCGGAATGAAACGATGGAGGAGATTGCCGGGGCGCGTTGAAGCCGGGAAAGTGTATTATGACGCAAACATGAATTAGTAAAAATAATTATATTGGAGTATTTAATTTAACAAAGTTATACAGAGCCGGAACGACTTGCTATTCTCAAGACGTTCCGGCTCTTTTATGCGCGCAGAAGCGGCTGTCCGCTGCCGTATCATATCATTATCTGAGCTCGGCGAGCTTTTCAAGCGCGACGTAAAGCTGAGATATTTTGTACCATGTGCTGTACCCTACGTCTCCGGTCACGGGCAGGTCGAAAATAGACTGGAATTTGCTGACTGCCGCGGCGGTCTCTTCTCCGTAGATTCCGTCAACCGCAAGTGAGGGTATATTGCTGTATGTCTGGCGTATTGACGCGAGCTGTTCCTGAATGGTGCGGACCTCGGTGCCGCTGTCGCCTATGTCGAGAGTGTAGCCCGGCCATGAGATAGGTACTCCGGACACCTCCTCGGCTGTGTTGATGTAAATATTGCTTCCGTAATATGTGCGCAGAATCTGAATCGCGGTATAGCCGTCGTCGCCGAGGCTTTTTGAACCCCACTGGCTCATTCCCGCGCAGGTGGTGCGTTTGCCGTCGCAGTATTGCGTGAGCAGAGGCTGTTTTATGTTGGGACGCGAAACGTAATCGGCAAAAACTTCGTCCACTATTCTTCCTACATTGTCAAAAATATTGCGCTCGTTTATCCATTTGTGGTCGTAAGCGGTGGATGAGGTTATCGTGAAATAATAGCCCTTATTTCTGTACCATTCCGTATACACGCGGTTGAGGGTAAAGGAAACTATGGCTATTACGTTGGCGGTAATGGTAGCCTCCGGCCATGTCGGATATATTTCGCTGCACGCCACGTTTTTGATGTAGTCGGTAAATCTTACATAATAATTGTTTGCCGAGGAGTCGGAGGGGGCGCCGTCGTGAACGACGACTATCTCAGGCACGACCACGCGGTCAAGTACGATTTCGCCGGTATTGCTGATCGGTTTAATCTCAGCCTCGGGTATTTTTGGAGGATAATTTCCGAAAAGCGTGTTGGGGCCAATTACAAATACGTTGGACTGCTGACCTGCGTCAAGGCTTTGCAGCTGAATGTTCTGAATAGACTGCTCGCCCGGAAAAATATTGATGCCGTTTACCGATATAGGCGCGTAGCCGGGCGCCCTCACAATGAGATTGTATTCGGAATACGGCTGCTCGACTCCCGGCTCCTGGCTGAATTCCAAGGGAGGCGCGGGAAGCGTGACGGAAGAAGTCTGTCCGTTTGAGTCCGTCGTTATTTCGTCGATGACCTCCTCCGGTTCTCCGGTAAAGGAAATGTCGGCAACCGCGTTTTCAATGGGACGTCCGTCCTCTCCCGTGACGTCTACCCTGAGGCTCCCGGAATCCGGCATTGTTTGCATGATTTTATATAAAGACATACAAGGCTCCTGAAACTAATCACTAATATAATATGCGAGAGAGCGGGAAAAGTTGAGTAAAAAAGTATGAAAAAGAAAAAGGAGACCTGCTTTTTATCTCTCCCCAAAACGCGCTGCGCTGGAAAAGACAAAAACAGGTCAAAGGTTTTGTAAGAATATTCTATGTCATACGATAATGCTTCCGTTATTGATATTAATATCTTTGAGCATTGAATTGAAGCTATCGGTGTCGATAGGTCTTGAATAAAGGAAACCCTGAGCCGCGTCGCAGCCGCATTCGCTGAGAAAGTCCGCCTGCACCTTGGTCTCCACACCTTCGGCAATTATGTCAAGTCCTATGTCCTTGGACATTGAAATGGTGTGACCGAGAATCTTTCTGCCCCTTTCCGACACCATAAATTCATTGAGGAAGTAGCGGTCAATCTTGAGTACGTCAAATTTGGTTTTCTGAAGCATATTCAGCGACGAATAACCGGAACCGAAATCGTCCATCAGCATTGTAAAACCGCTTTCCTTGAACAACTCCACTGAGCGCTCGACATCCGCGGATTCTGCCGATTCGGTGATTTCTATCTGGAGAAGTCCTATGGGTATATCATACTTCTTTACAAGGTCGTAAAGCTCTTTTACCGTATCTTTGCCTTTTAAGTACGCGCGCGAAACGTTGACTGAGATGGGAACGGGAGGTATCCCCGCGTCTATCCAGCTTCTTATCTGTCTCGCGGCAGACTCCCAGATGAAGCGGTCAAGTTTGAGTATAAAGCCGTTTTTCTCGAATACAGGGATGAAGTCGCCCGGAGATATAAGTCCTCTGGCATGATGCCGCCACCTTGTCAGCGCTTCAGCTCCGATTATCCTGCCTGTGGATATGCTTACCTTGGGCTGCAGAAACATCAGGAATTCTCCGTTTTTCAGCGCGCTGTTCATATCCTCTTCAATATGCTGAACCTTGTGCATATCCTCAAGCGCGCTCTCGTCAAAGAAAGCAATGTTCTCAAGCGCGTTCCCCTTGACGCTCTGTCTTGCTATGCCGGCGTTGTCTCCGCAGCGGCGTGAGGGCATATCGGGATCGTTCATTATGTATATACCGAAGCAAAGCTTGAAATCAATGTCCATAACTCCCAAAATCTGACTTTCAAGCTGTCTGATAAAAGAAATTATCTCGTCCTTTTCATTAAAAGTCATAACAAACATATACAGATCCGCAGAAAGTCTTGAGTGCGGCATATTATCGCCGCACATAAGGTTGAGGACCTCGCTGATAAGGGCGAGGAGTCTGTCGCCGACCTCCGGACTGTAGTTGTCGTTTATAAGCTTGAAATGTTCAACGTCAAACTGAATGAAGGCGACCTTTTTATTATTTCTTTCGCTGATAAGTCTTGCTATCCGTTTCTGGATAATGGCGGGATTCCTGTCGGAGGTGAAGGAGGCTAAAATTTCATGGTTGCGTATCTCGCTGTCCTTGAACGGACGGATATTGACAAGGACATATTTAATATGTCCTGCAGGGTCTTTGCCAAATACAGCGGAAAGATTCACAAGCTCAGGCACTCCGCCGAATATGTTCATCTTCAGGGCTAATTCAGTCTCGGCTTTGTCAGTGCCGTCCTTTATCCCCGCCTCTATCTGGTCGCGAAATATCTGGTACACCGGCACAGACTCAGGCTCCACCATATTCGCTGACATAAGGTAATCAAAAGGGCGTTTTACGCCCTCCGGAATAACATTGTCATAGTACATGGCGACCGTAACGTCGTTTTCACAGTCCCATAAAAAATTTAACTTATGTCCTGAATTTTTGATAATATTATCCGTTATTTCGTAATAACGGCTTTTATCCAGTTTATCACCCATAAATATCACCGTCTTTTAGTTATAACGTGAACATAAAAATCACTTTATTGTGATTATAACATATTGATCGTAACAATACAATTCGCATTTGGAAAATATTTACGCAGAGGCTTGAAATCGCCTGTGTTTTATGTTACTATTTTATGGATTAAGAAAAAAGCACCGGCTGTTTTATGTCTTATTGTGTTTTTTTTTTGAAATTTTTTACCGGAATGCCGCGGTACAGCGGCGGTTTTATACGGTGCATCTGCATATTATTGAAACCCTCTGCGAGGATATTATGATGCGCTGAAAAGCAGCGCGGGACAAATGAAAGGAACGGGTTATAAGGATGAAAGCATTTCTGATTCTTGAGGACGGCAATGTTTTTGAGGGAACGGGCATCGGAGCGGATAAGGAAGTTATAAGCGAGATAGTCTTCAATACCTCGATGACGGGTTATCTGGAGGTACTGACCGATCCATCCTATGCCGGACAGGCGGTCGTTATGACATATCCGCTTATCGGCAATTACGGCATATGCGGCGCGGACAAAGAATCGGACAGACCGTGGCCGGACGGGTTTATTGTCAGGGAGCTTTCTCCCATTCCGAGCAATTTCAGAAGCGAGGATACGATCCAGAATTTTCTTGAAAAAAACGGGATTCCGGGAATCGAGGGGATAGACACTCGCGCCCTTACCAAGATCCTTCGGGAAAAGGGTACGATGAACGGAATGATAACCAGGAACCAGAATTACGATCTTGAGACGGTTATTCCCGAACTTAAAAAATATACGACGGGCAAGGTCGTTGAAAAAGTTACCTGCGAGGGTCGCGAGGTGCTTGAAGGAGACGGCTTTAGGGTCGCGCTCATGGATTTCGGCGCGAAAAGAAATATTGCGCGTTCTCTTAATAACAGAGGCTGCCGTGTCACAGTATATCCGGCGCTTACTTCGGCGGAGGAGATTCTTGCGGATAAGCCCGACGGAATCATGCTTTCCAACGGACCGGGAGACCCAAAGGAATGCCAGTCAGTGATAGCCGAGCTAAAGAAGCTTTACGATTCTGACGTGCCGATTTTTGCGATCTGCCTCGGACATCAGCTTATGGCGCTCGCCACCGGCGCGGACACGCATAAAATGAAATACGGGCACAGGGGAGCGAACCACCCCGTCAAGGACCTGAGGACAGGAAGGGTTTATATATCCTCGCAGAATCACGGCTATGTGGTGGATATGGATACGATAAGACCGGAGATCGCCCGCCCCGCGTTTATAAATGTCAACGATAAGACCAACGAGGGTCTTGAATATATAGGCAAAAATATTTTTACGGTCCAGTTCCACCCTGAGGCGTGCGCGGGACCGAAGGATTCGGATTTTCTTTTTGACAGGTTTATGGATATGATGAAGAAAGGCGGGAACCGGAATGCCGAAAAATAATAATATCAAAAAGGTGCTTGTAATAGGGTCGGGACCGATAGTTATCGGTCAGGCCGCTGAATTTGACTATGCCGGGACTCAGGCGTGCCGCTCCTTAAAGGAGGAAGGTGTCGAGGTAGTGCTTGTCAATTCCAATCCCGCTACGATAATGACGGACAAGGACATAGCGGACGAGGTTTATATTGAGCCGCTCACTGTCAGATCGCTTGAACAGATAATACTCAAGGAAAAGCCGGACAGCATTCTTCCGACGCTCGGAGGACAGGCTGGGCTTAATCTTGCAATGGAGATAGCGGAGACGGGATTTCTTGAGGAGCATGGCGTAAAGCTTATCGGAACGACCGCGCTCACCATCAAGAAAGCAGAGGACAGGCTTGAGTTTAAGACCACCATGGAAAAGATAGGCGAGCCTTGCGCTCCGTCCCTTGTCGTGGAAAATATCGAGGACGGAATCGCTTTCACCAACACGATCGGCTATCCCGTTGTTTTAAGACCTGCTTATACGCTCGGCGGAAGCGGCGGCGGTATAGCGCACAACGAGGAGGAGCTTGTCGATATACTTTCCAACGGACTCAGGCTCAGCCGCGTCGGACAGGTTCTTGTAGAACGCTGTATCGCGGGCTGGAAGGAAATCGAGTATGAGGTTATGCGCGACGCGAACGGCACCTGCATAACCGTCTGCAACATGGAAAATATAGACCCCGTCGGCGTGCATACGGGCGACAGCATTGTCGTCGCGCCCTCGCAGACGCTTTCAGACAAGGAATATCAGATGCTCCGTTCCTCGGCGCTCAATATAATCGACGAATTACAGATTACCGGAGGCTGCAACGTCCAGTTTGCGCTTCATCCGACAAGCTTTGAATATTGTGTTATCGAGGTAAATCCCAGGGTCAGCCGCTCTTCGGCGCTTGCCTCCAAAGCGACGGGTTATCCTATCGCCAAGGTCGCGGCTAAGATAGCGCTCGGATATAATCTTGACGAGATACCTAACGCCATTACGCACAAGACCTTCGCAAGCTTTGAGCCTGCGCTTGATTACTGCGTTGTTAAGATTCCCAGACTTCCTTTTGACAAATTCATCACCGCGTCGCGCAAGCTTACCACGCAGATGAAGGCGACTGGGGAGGTAATGAGCATATGCACCAATTTTGAGGGCGCGCTTATGAAAGCCATACGTTCTTTGGAGCAGCATGTGGATTCGCTTATAAACGACGATTATTCCTCATGCAGCGACGAGGATATAATCGGACTTTTACAGAATGTGGACGACAAGAGAATGTACGTCATAGCCGAAGCCATAAGGCGCGGAATTTCATATGAAAAGATACATTCCGTCACGATGATAGACGAATGGTTCATAGATAAATTCAGCAATATAGTTAAGATGGAAAAGCGCCTCGCCAAAGAGCCGATGACAAAGGAGCTTATGCTTGAGGCAAAGAGAATTGAATTTCCCGATACAGTCATCGCGAAGCTCACGGACCGCACAGAAAAAGAAGTGAAGGCTCTGCGCAACGAATACGGGATACGCGCGGCGTTTAAAATGGTGGATACCTGCGCGGCGGAGTTTGAGGCAAGCACACCGTATTATTATTCCTGCTATAATTCGGAAAACGAGGTCGCGCTTACCAAGCCTGAGAAAAAAGTGCTTGTGCTTGGTTCCGGCCCTATAAGGATAGGACAGGGAATAGAGTTTGACTACTGCTCGGTCCACAGCACATGGGCGTTTAGCGCAGAGGGCTATGAAACCATAATCATCAACAACAATCCCGAAACGGTAAGTACGGATTTTGATATTGCGGACAAGCTCTATTTTGAGCCGCTCACTCCCGAAGACGTTGAGAGCATTGTCGAGCTTGAGAAGCCTGACGGCGCTGTGGTGCAGTTCGGAGGGCAGACCGCCATCAAGCTTACCAAGAGCCTTATGGAAATGGGCGTGCCGATCCTCGGCACAAGCGCAAAGGACGTAGACGCGGCGGAGGACAGGGAGCTTTTCGACAAGATACTTGAGGAGTGCGGTATTCCCAGAGCCGCGGGCAAAACGGTCTTCACTGCCGACGAAGCGATCGCGGCGGCGAACGAGCTTGGTTATCCGGTGCTTGTAAGACCCTCGTATGTGCTCGGAGGACAGGGAATGCAGATCGCCATATCCGACGAGGACATCAGGGAATTTATGT
>CAJTON010000033.1:14581-31646 GCA_910577605.1 uncultured Butyrivibrio sp. | reverse complement strand
GATAACGCTTGGGGCAAGGTCGTTAGCGGTTTTCACTGATGTCGAGACAAAAACGGCTCAGTCAAAAAAATAGTTGCTATTCTTTGGTAAATATTATACAATGATACGAGACAGATTCTAAGGAGGTATACCTATACATGGTAACAGCAGGCGATTTTAAAAACGGCATTACGATCGAGATGGACAGCAATATCTGGCAGATTATTGAATTTCAGCATGTTAAGCCCGGAAAGGGAGCGGCATTTGTAAGGACTAAGTTAAAGAACATAAAGAGCGGCGGCGTTATCGAGAAGTCGTTCAGACCCACCGAGAAATTCCAGCTCGCGCATATTGATAAATCGGAATATCAGTATCTCTATACGGACGGAGAATTTTATTTCTTTATGAACACGGAGAATTTCGAGCAGATACAGCTTCCCGAAGACAACGTGGGCGACGCGCTCAAGTTCGTAAAGGAGAACGATATGTGCAAGCTCTGTTCATATCAGGGCGAGGTTTTTGCCATTGAGCCTCCTATGTTCGCCGAGCTTGAAATTACAGCTACCGAGCCGGGCGTTAAGGGCGATACCGCTACGGGCGCTACAAAGCCCGCTACCGTCGAGACAGGCGCTACGGTCTATGTTCCTCTTTTTGTCAATCTTGGAGATAAGATCAAGATCGACACCAGAACGGGCGAATATCTTTCAAGAGTATAACTTCATGCATTTACGCGCCGGATCGGACTTACGCGGTCCGTCCGGCGCTGATTTGATTTTTCTTTTAGACGTGGTGTCTGAGAAATGTCTTCGCTATTTTCTATAAGAATTTTCTTTAATTCTGTCTTTCATGGATTTTCCAGTGATTTTTTTATATTTATGCAGTATGATCCTCAGCCTGCCGGGGTTGAAATAGAAAAGGATTTTATATATGGAATATGAAGAGTTTATAGACCGGATCAAGGAGGCGGTTTTGGAGCTTTGTCCCGATTGTGATAAAATCGTCGTGAAAAAGGTCCTGAAAAATAATTCCGTCGAGCTTGACGGTCTTGCCGTGGTAAGGAAAAACGACAGCATAGCTCCTACGGTGTATCTTAACGATTATTATGAAAAATATCTTGAGGGTTTTGACCTGATCGGTCTTGCAAAGGAGATAGAGCTTATCTGCCGCGAAAGATTGTTTGACGCGGATTTTGAAGCCTCAAAATATTACGATCTTGATTATGTCAGGGATAAAATTCTGTACAGGCTAATAAACACACAGCGCAACAGCCTGATACTCGGTAAAATTCCGCACAGGGATTTTATTGACTTGTCAGTTGTGTATTATTGCTGCGTCAGCGCTGGAAACGGCGGTGAAGTGGCGGCGGTGCCGGTACAGAACGCTCATATGAAGCATTGGGGAATTGACGAGGAGGAGCTTTACCGCCTTGCCTCTGATAATATAAAAAGGATATTCCCTACGGTCATAATAAAAATGTCGGATTTTTTGGACGGGTTGTTTTACGGGGCAGCAAACGGGGCTGAAGGTTTCGTGGCAGGTCTTGATGATAAAGACAATATGGACAGCCATATGTATGTGGTCTCCAACGCAAAAAGGGTTTTCGGAGCGGCAGGTATGCTTGATCTTGAGGCGATGCGTGATTTTGCGCAAAAGAACGGAGCTTTTTATATTATTCCCAGCAGCGTGCATGAAATACTTTTTGTTCCTGAATCTGTCGGGATCGGCAAAGAAAAGCTTATTGAGATAGTCCGTGACGTGAACGAAACGCAGCTTGACTTTGAGGAATTTCTGTCTGACAGTCTGTATCGGTACGAGCCTGACAATGGCTCCATAGTAAAAATT
This sequence comes from uncultured Butyrivibrio sp., assembly GCA_910577605.1. GTDB lineage: Bacteria > Bacillota > Clostridia > Lachnospirales > Lachnospiraceae > Eshraghiella. Next base: position 29,825 of record CAJTON010000033.1, on the reverse strand, counting down.
AATATTATTAAATAAATAGCTACGAATATTTAATAAAATTAGGAATAAGTGCAAAATCAAAAAATTTCTTGCGGTCATATCAAAATTTTATTATAATTAACTCCAGTGAGTATTTGATACTTTAATGTGTTAAAAGGAGGAAATAATAATGTCATATGTAGACGAGGTCTTGGAGCTTGTGGTTGCCAAGAATCCGGCGCAGCCTGAATTTCATCAGGCAGCCAAAGAAGTTTTGGAGTCTCTTCGTGTCGTTATCGAAGCCAATGAGGAGGAGTATCGCAGGGATGCCCTGCTTGAAAGACTTATAACGCCTGAGAGAGTAGTTATGTTTCGCGTTCCGTGGGTGGACGATAAGGGACAGGTTCAGGTGAACAACGGTTTCAGAATACAGTTCAACAGTGCGATCGGACCTTACAAGGGGGGACTTCGCTTCCATCCTTCGGTAAATCTCGGCATAATCAAATTCCTTGGCTTTGAGCAGATCTTTAAGAATTCGCTTACCGGACTTCCCATCGGAGGCGGCAAGGGCGGCTCTGATTTCGATCCCAAGGGCAAGTCTGACAGAGAGGTTATGGCGTTCTGCCAGAGCTTTATGACTGAGCTTTGCAGACATATAGGAGCGGATACGGACGTTCCCGCCGGAGACATCGGCGTAGGCGGACGCGAGATCGGCTTTATGTACGGACAGTACAAGAGGATACGCAACCTTAACGAAGGCGTTCTCACAGGAAAGGGACTTACTTACGGCGGTTCGCTTGCGAGGACCGAGGCTACGGGTTACGGACTTCTTTATCTTACCGAGGAAATGCTCAAGTGCAACGGTAAGGACATTGCCGGAAAGACGATCGCCGTTTCCGGCGCGGGCAACGTTGCCATTTACGCAATACAGAAGGCGCAGCAGCTTGGCGCAAAGCCTGTTACCTGCTCGGATTCGACCGGCTGGATCTACGATCCGGAGGGAATTGACGTCGAGCTTCTTAAAGAGGTCAAGGAGGTCAAGAGAGCGCGTCTTTCCGAGTATGCGGCGGCAAGAAGCTCAGCCGAGTATCACGAGAAAGCAAACGGAGAGCACGGCGTATGGTCGGTTAAGTGCGACATAGCCCTTCCCTGCGCAACGCAGAACGAGCTTGACCTTGACGACGCAAAGGCTCTTGTCGCAAACGGATGCTTTGCTGTTGCTGAGGGAGCGAACATGCCTACTACTCTTGAAGCTACCGAGTATTTCCAGAAAAACGGAGTTCTTTTCTGTCCCGGCAAGGCTTCAAACGCGGGCGGCGTAGCTACGTCGGCGCTTGAGATGAGCCAGAATTCAGAAAGACTCAGCTGGACCTTTGAGGAGGTTGACGCCAAGCTCAAAAACATAATGGTAAATATTTTCCATAATCTTGACGAGGCTTCCAAGAAGTACGGACTTGAGGGCAATTATGTGGCCGGCGCGAATATCGCGGGCTTCTTAAAGGTTGCCGAGGCTATGAAGGCCCAGGGAATCGTTTAGGAGCAATCGTATCAGATAAATCAAAACGGACTCAGGCAGTCTGCGGACTGCTGAAAACAAAGGCGGGAAAGACATTAGATGTCTTTCCCGTTTTTGGAGCATTGATTCGTTACGCATCCGGTTGAGCTTTTTCTCAAATAACGGTTTGTTTACAGGGACTTTTTTCTGCGCTAAGATATTATTATAAAAATAAAAAAACGCCTTGTGCGGATTAAGGAGATGTGAAATAATGGAATTTGGAGAGAGAATATCCTTGTACAGACGCAACCGTAATTTTACTCAGGAGGAACTTGCGGCGAGGATCGGAGTTACTTCGCAGGCAGTGTCGAAATGGGAACGCAAGCAGAGCTATCCCGATGTGAGCATGCTGCCGGAGATTTGCAGGCTCCTTCAGGTGAGTGCCGATGCGCTTCTTGGAATCGAGAAGAACAGCTTTTCGGAAAAGGACGACAGACTGACGGGCGACGAGATCATGCGGAATTTAAGGACGAGAGAAAACCCGCTTGAGCTGATGTTCGGTACGGGGCTTGTGGAGGCGGTTGTAAAGACGCCGTATGTCGCTTATATCGAAAACCGGAGAAAAGAGCTTTCCGCAAAAGGAATTTTGATGCCGTTGGTACGCATCAGGGACGAGTCGGCGCTTGACGGAAGAGAATGGATGATAACGGCTTACAACAGAGTTCTGTTTGACGAACGGATAGAAGAAATGCCGGAAGACCCTGGCGCGTATATGGCCGAGAAGCTTGCGGAAATCGTCGAGGAAAATTACGGTTATATTTTAAACAGGGATCTGGTCTGCGCTATCGTGGAGAATTTAAGAATAGCTTATCCTGTGCTTATAGACGGCATAGTGCCCGAAAAGATTTCCTACGGGCTGCTTCATAATGTCATGTCTGGATTGTGGGAGAGAGGCCATAACCCGGTATTCTATATGATAAAGACAATAGAAAAAATGGAAAGCTGCCTTCGATTAAAACCGGATATGACTGACGAAGAGCTGACGATCGCTGTTGCCGCCGATATAGAACGCGAGGATAATTATTTTAAATATATGGAGACAAAAAATGGGACTGTTTGACAGATTTAAGAAAAAAACGGAGGGACAGAAGGAGAGCGGCGGTAAGACCGACGCTCTCCGCGTTTCTATATTCGATACGGACTACCATATCGACCGTAACGACTGGGAACAGGTGTATTCCGCGTGTGTCGGACCTATGGTCGTTATACAGAAGGCGTTTGCGGAACAGGTGGTAAAGGACATGGACTGGTTCTATGATTTCGGAGAAGGTACTATCAGATTCGGCGCAGACGTTTATCCGATGCAGTTTATAGGCAGCGAGGCGGAGCGCAGCAATACATGGATGTGGGGCTGGCACAATATAAACGGCTTTGACGATAATCTGTTAAAGCTGGCAAATGAGATAAATCAAACTGGCAGAGAATGGGATTTTGATGTTTTTACCACAGAATGCTTTTCTCTCGACGAGGAGCTTAACGGGCATAATCTTTCGATGGTGGCGTGCGCGCTGTCAAAGGAAAATTACTGCTATTACAGATGCCCTCACGACCACGGAGCCGTCTTTGCCGCGGTCTGCGGCGTGCCGGATCAGGTATTCGCGCCCGTTGGCGCGCAGGATTTTATTATGCGCGTTCTTGAATGTATAAGACAGCTTCCGGTAAACCACCGTATCCTTATCGAAAGTCTGCTGATGTGGAACGGGACTCCGTACGAATGGAAGGAGAATGTAATCAGCGCGCACTTTGGAACGGATGTTCATATTGAGTTTGAGGAGGCGGGGGACAGACTCAGAGTTTCGGGAATAACGACAAAATCATCAAACGGAGTGGAATTTTATGATTATTGAACAGATTACGGACAGCGGGGAGAAACAGACGGTGGTAAGGAAGATACTTGAGTCTCTTCCGGAATGGTTCGGGATAGCGCAGGCGCGCGAGGAATATATAAAAAACAGCGCGAACGAGGTCTGTTTTGCCGCGCGGGAAGGCAATAAAAAGCCGGTCGGTTTTCTCTGTCTTAAAGAGACGGGAAAGGATACCGTGGAGTTAAGCGTTATGGGCGTTCTCAGGGAATATCACAGAAAAGGCGTAGGGCGCTCTCTTTTTGAGTCGGCGAAGAGCTTTTTGAAAAAACAAAAAGAGTATTCTTTTATACAGGTAAAAACTGTCCGCATGGGAATGTATGAGGAATACGACGTGACAAACAGATTCTATCTTGACCTCGGCTTTAAGGAGTTCGAGGTTTTGCCCGGTCTATGGGATGAAAACAACCCCTGCCAGATTTATGTGATGTCGCTGTAAAACAGAGCGGTAATAAAGAGAAGAGTTGGTTTTTTTGAGTAATTGACATATTTTGCCTGTTCAATATATAATATATGCAGCTTTAAAAGCTCAATCGGTAGGATAAAGTAAGCACCGTCAGGCGCATGACGCCTCACGGGAAGGTTAAAGGAGGATTGAAATGAGAAAACCGACGCGCTTTATTGCATTGATACTTATTGTCATATTTGCCGCTATGTCCGTGGCGGCATGCGGAAAAGGCAACTCTCAGACGGCAGTCGCAGACGGAACCGGTGCCATAGAAACCGAAAATATTACGGATAAGGACAAAACGACATCTGCGGAGAAGGATACGGCGAAATCTGATGAAGGCCAGGATGTGACTGATGAAGACGGCACCGACGGCGAAAAGATTACGGATGCCGGAACGGGCGAAGGCAAAGAGACTTCGGAGGATGTGACATCCGGTGAAAAAGAAAGCTCAGGCATGACGAAGCCTCAGGAACCCGGAAATGATAGTAATGATAAGGAAGACGGTACTACGGCATCTTCGGGGCAGAAACCGGACGCGACCGAGAGTCAGAAGCCCACGACACCGCAGAAGCCTGCAGAAAATCAGAAGCCCACAACACCGCAGAAGCCGGAGACTCCCACAAAGGAGGAGCCTACCGCCGGCATTAAGCCGCCGTCAGTACCATCCGGAGGGAATTTTTCCAAAACTGCCATAGAGATCGCCAAGGAGATGGGCGACGGAATAAATCTCGGCAATACAATGGAGGCGGTTGCGGGCGGAAATCCGTGGTTTGACGTAACAAACGTGACCAACTGGGAGACTGCGTGGGGACAGCCCAAAACGACAAGGGCAATGATAGACGGCATGAAGAAAGCCGGATTTGAGTCCATAAGAATACCCGTCGCGTGGTCCAATATGATGTCTAAGGACGGCACATACAAAATACCTGACGTGTTCTTTGACAGGGTGGACGAGATAATCGGATACGCATATGCCAACGGTATGTACGTTATAATAAATATTCATTACGACGACGGATGGTGGGACGATTTCGCGAGGGACGAGGCGGGCACCATGAAAAGGTACAAAGCCATGTGGACGCAGATCGCAGGACACTACAAGGACTATGACGAAAAGCTTATTTTTGAGTCAGCGAACGAAGAGCTGGGAGATAAGCTGGGCTATGCGCTTGTGAACAGAATAAATCAGGCTTTTGTCGATCTTGTGCGCGCAAGCGGAGGAAATAACGGTCTGAGGTATCTTCTGATCGCGGGCTTTAATACGGATATAGACAAAACCTGCTCGTCCGAATACAGGATGCCCGCGGACACCTGCAGGAATCATCTTCTTATATCAGTTCACTACTATACGCCGTGGCCCTACTGCGGAATGTGGAAGGAAGAAAGCTGGGGCAGTCCCGTTTACGAATGGGGCAGCGCGGCTGACAAGGCGGAGATGGAGCAGTATTTTAAGAAGATGCAGAAATTCACCGACGCCGGATACGGAGTTATAGTCGGGGAATACAGCGCTCTTCCGAATTACGATAACGGCTCGTATGAGCGAAAGGAAGGCGCCGTTGAGTTTCTTTCATGTGTGAGGAGCCTGAGCCAAAAGTACGGATACGCGGCTTATCTATGGGACACAGGCGACTGGTACAACAAATCGACCTGCGCGATGAGGTGGTCTGATACGGTTTCATTGTACCGTTAGGTTATTTTGATTACGGAGGAGGTTTACCATGACTAAAAGGTATGCGAAAACCGCGATCGTTTACGCGGTCATTGCGATGGTCTGCGGAGTTTTTTTCAGGGAATTCACAAAATACAAGGCGTTTGAGGGAAGCACGAATCTCTCGCTGATGCACGCCCACTATTTTATGCTGGGAATGCTGTTTTTCCTTGTTCTTATGCTGCTTGAGAAGAATTTTGAGTTTTCTTCTCAGAAAAGCGTCGGCTTACTGTCGGTTACATATCAGACAGGGCTCAACATAACCGGAATCGGATTTTTCATGCGCGGGCTTATGCAGGTGCTTCAGAATGAGGTGAGCAGAGGTCTTGACGCGTCGATTTCGGGGATAGCCGGAATCGGGCATATTATAATGGGAGTCAGCCTTGTGATAATGCTTTTTAAGATAAAAAAAGCGGCAGAAAAATAGATTTTCCGTAAAAGCAAAGAGCAGGTCGTTTATCAGTGACCTGCTCTTTTTACGCGCCTGAGAGGAGTCGAACCTCCGCAAACCCGGCTCCGGAAACCGGTGCTCTATCCACTGAGCTACAAGCGCCTGAAAAGCGATATTTTAAAACCGCCTTAAATATAATATACCATAATCCGTTATTTAGCAATCAAAAAATAAATATTCTTATTTCGGGTTTTACTTCCCGCGCCGTTTCTGCTAAAATATCGTATATGGACGAGAGAATCAACAAATTTCTTAGCGGCGCGGGCTTCTGTTCGCGCCGTGAGGCGGACCGCCTTGTGGCGGAGGGAAGAGTGACGGTGGGCGGTGAGATTGCCGTGCCCGGCACAAAAGTAAAGGACAAAGATAAAGTGCTTGTCGACGGGCGTGAGGTCGCGTGCGCCGCAGAGCGCAGGGTCTTTGCGCTTTACAAGCCCGCAGGATATATAAGCTCGCTTTCCGACAGTCAGGGGGAGGGAATATCCTGTTTTATACATGAAAAAACAAGACTTTATCCCGTCGGAAGGCTTGATAAGGATTCCGAGGGGCTTATGCTTTTGACGAACGACGGCGCGCTTATGAACGAGATACTTAAAGCGTCGGGAGGGCATGAGAAGGAATACCTAGTCTCCGTGGACAAGCGCGTGACTGCGCGTTTTCTTAAGGCAATGGAGCGGGGCGTGCCTGTGACCAACGGCGCTACGGGACAGAAGATAACGACTGCGCCGTGCAGGACGGAGCAGACGGGGGAATACGAATTTAAGATAACGCTCACACAGGGGCTTAACAGACAGATACGGCGGATGTGCGGCTGTTTCGGATATAAGGTCGTAAAGCTGCGAAGAATAAGAATAATGAATATAACGCTTGAGGGGCTTTCTCCGGGACAGATGAGGGAGCTTCTTGGAGCGGAGCTTGAAAGGCTCAGGGGGATGACCGGACATGGACAAAACAGCGAGAATTAAAGAACTGACGGCAAGGCTCAACGAAGCCGCCAAGGTATATTATTCTGGTACGGACGAGATAATGAGCAACTACGAGTACGATAAGCTTTACGACGAGCTTGCCGCGCTTGAAAAAGAAACAGGGATCGTGCTTGCGGGCAGTCCCACCAACAGGGTGGGCTACGAAACGCTCGGCTCTCTCCCCAAAGAAGAGCATGAAACGCCGATGTTAAGTCTTGACAAAACCAAGTCCGTCGAAGCTTTGGCTGATTTTGCGGGCGGGCATAGGTCGATCCTGTCGTGGAAGCTTGACGGGCTTACCGTGGTCGTGACATACAGGGACGGCCGGCTTTATAAGGCGGTAACAAGGGGAAACGGCTATGTCGGCGAGGTAATAACTCAAAACGCCCGCGTGTTCGTCAATCTTCCTGCCGGAATCCCGTATAAGGGCGAGCTTGTCATACGCGGCGAGGCGCTAATCACATATTCTGATTTTGAAAAAATAAACGGCATGATAGAGGACCCGGACGAGAAATACAAGAATCCGCGGAATCTTTGCAGCGGCTCGGTCAGACAGCTCAACAATGAGATCACCGCGTCGAGAAACGTGCGCTTTATCGCCTTCGCGCTTATACGCGCGGACGGGGTCGATTTTGACAATTCAAGGGAGTGTCAGTTTGAATGGCTTGAGGAGCAGGGCTTTGACGTTGTGGAGAGAAAAACCGTCACGGGAGCGGATATGGCGGAGAAAGTGAGCCTTTTTGCCGATGCGGTAGAGAAAAACGATTTTCCGTCCGACGGGCTTGTGCTTATGTACGACGATATCGAGTACGGCGAGTCTCTCGGCGCGACCGCCAAATTTCCCCGCAATGCGATCGCTTTTAAATGGGCTGACGAGCTTGCGAGCACGAAGCTGAGATACGTTGAGTGGAGCGCTTCAAGGACGGGACTTATCAATCCCGTGGCGGTATTTGAGCCGGTCGAGCTTGAGGGTACGACAGTATCGAGGGCGAGCGTCCACAATGTAAGCATCGTGCGGGAGCTTAAGCTCGGAATCGGAGACGAGCTTACAGTCTACAAGGCGAATATGATAATACCGCAGATAGCGGAAAACCTTACGGGCAGCGGGACTCTTGAGATACCGAAGGTTTGTCCCGTATGCGGAGGCAGGGCGGAAATAAAAAGCAGCGCGGGCGCGGATTCGCTTTACTGCGTCAATCCGCTCTGTCAGGCGAAGCAGATAAAAAGCTTCGAGCATTTCGTTTCGAGGAACGCGGTCAACATAGACGGGATCTCCGGACAGACGCTTGAAAAATTTATTGACCGCGGTTTTATAAAGGACTATACTGATTTGTATCATCTGGACAGACACCGTGACGAGATCGTTGAGATGGAGGGCTTCGGCGAAAGGTCCTATGAAAATATTATTAAATCCGTTGAGGAATCCCGTAAAACGACGCTGGACCGCGTTATTTACGGACTGGGTATCGCGGGCATAGGGCTTGCGAACGCGAAGCTCATATGCAGACAGTACGACGGCGACCCTGATAAGATCGTTTCCGCGTCGGCGCAGGAATTGGCGCAGATAGACGGCATCGGGGAGGTGCTTGCCTCCGCGTTCGAGGATTATTTTGCGGACGATGCGAAAAGGTCGTCTTTTTATTCGCTGCTTTCGGAGCTTACGCTTGAGCGTGAGGTCAGGGAAACCGATTCGCCTATCGCGGGAAAGGTTTTTGTCATAACGGGCAGCGTGAATAATTTTGCCAACCGAGACGAGCTGAAGGCATATATCGAAAGTCTGGGCGGCAAAGCGTCCGGCAGCGTTTCCTCAAAGACGGATTATTTGATAAACAACGATGTAAACAGCTTATCGTCCAAAAATAAAAAAGCCAGGGAGCTTGGGATACCGATAATCTCGGAGCAGGATTTTCTGGCTCTTACGGGAAGGGATTAGAAATGCCTATCAGAACGCAGAATGACCTGCCTGCAAAGGCGGTTCTGGAGAATGAAAATATTTTCGTTATGGATGAGGACAGGGCGCTTTCTCAGGATATAAGACCTCTTGAGATAGTCATCCTGAATCTTATGCCGCTCAAGGAGGAGACGGAGCTGCAGCTTCTGCGCGCGCTTTCCAACACTCCCCTGCAGATAAACATAACCTTTTTGCAGACAGCGTCATATGTGTCAACGCACACGGCGGCCTCGCACCTTAATATGTTCTACCAGACTTTTGACGGTATAAAAGAAAAAAGATACGACGGCATGATAATAACGGGCGCGCCCATAGAGCATATGGAGTTTGAGGAGGTGGATTACTGGCAGGAGCTTGTCGGAATCATGGAGTGGAGCAAAACAAACGTCGCCTCGACGCTGCATATATGCTGGGGCGCGCAGGCGGGACTGTACTACCACTTCGGAGTGCGCAAAATATGGCTCGACGAGAAGGTGTCCGGCGTATACAGACATAAAGTGCTTAACAGGAAGAATCCGCTCGTGAGAGGCTTCGACGATATTTTTATGGCGCCGCATTCAAGGCACACGGAGTCCTCAAGGGAGGATATAAGGAGCCGCAGACAGCTTATCGTACTCGCGGAGTCCGAAGAGGTCGGAGACCTGCTTGTGATGAAGGAGGACGGACGGCAGATTTTTGTACTAGGGCATCTTGAATACGACCGGCTCACGCTTGACAAGGAGTACAAAAGAGACCTCGCAAAAGGTCTGTCCCCTAAGCTGCCGATCAATTACTATCCCGACGACGATCCGGGCGTGAGACCGTATCTTACATGGAGGGCGACCTCGAACTGTCTTTACAGCAACTGGCTCAATTATTTCGTGTACCAGATAACGCCGTATCTTTTGTAAGAAATGCCTAAAAAATCTAGGTTTTAAGCGGTTTTGAAAGAGTTCCGAAATTTATGTAATATAACATAAATTCACGCATTTTAACGGCAAAATGGTGTAAAAATGGTGTAAAAAAACTCTTTAAAATGGTGTAGAAACCGAAAACGAAAAGAGCTTTGATATTCTATAAAAATAAAAAAGAAGTAGGCGGCAACCTACTTCCCTTTGATAAAAATTAAAACTAATAACCTTTAATAATTATAGCAAATTTCTGGCTATAAATCAAGGGGGCTGTAAGATGTCAGCGCCAAGAATACCAAACTTACAGAAAGGAAAACTTATAAAGGATATTGATTTTCAAATCCTCATGAGCAAAGAGAAAATAAGGAATCACAAAAAGAGTATTGAAAAAGTTAAAAGAATGTCCGGTATGTATGGACCGTCAGGTGTAGGAGGCATAAGATATTCGGATATGCCAAAGTCCGGCTTTTCTCACATGGAATTCCCGGACGCAGTACATGCGATAGCCAAAGACAAAGAATACATTGAGTTGGAATTGGCGACTATAAAATCATTGCGCCGCCGCCGATGCAACTTGTTGAGGGCTGCTGAGGCCTTGGAGGGATTGGAGCAGCTTATATTTATTTATCGCGTTATCTTTTCCATGACGCAATATAAGGCGGCTGAAACTATCGGAATATCTGAGCGTCAGCTTCAGCGGATAGAGAAGCAAATGAAGGAAGCGTCGAGAGTTTTTGAACTGTAAAAAGTCAATTTTTTTGATTCACTTTTTGTTGTACTTTTTTGAGTACAATTCAACAAGAAATCAAGTAAAATCAAGGCTTTCGGTCAAAATGGGATGTCGTGTTTTATGTCGTGAAATATGTCGTGGAAATGTCGTGTTGAGTGTGCTATAATGTGTATTAGTTAAAAGTATGCGAAGCGGTTGCGTGAGAGCGTGACCGTTTCTTTTTTATGCGGGGTGAAAAAGCATGAATACAGTTGAGCCAATCCGCGATATTAATACTGTGCTTGACATAGCGGACTATCTCAAAATCAGGAATCCGCGCGATTATGTAATGTTTATGTTCGGCATATATTCCGGGCTGAGGATATGTGACATTCTGCAATTTCGTGTGCGCGATGTCAGGGACAAGGATTTCATATCGCGCCGGGAAAAGAAAACTAAAAAAGAAAAGCGGTTCCCAATTAACAGGGAGCTTAAAAAAATTCTCGCGGATTACATAAGAGATAAAAAAGATTACGAATATCTCTTTAAAAATCCGCATGAGCCAAACAAAGCAATCACAAGACAGCAGGCTTATAATATTCTGTCCAATGCGGGGAGGAAGTTCGGTCTTGATAGCATCGGAACGCATACGCTCCGAAAGACATTCGGCTATCATTTGTATAAGCAGACAAACGATGCGGCTTTGCTTATGGATATATTTAATCACTCGGACATTCATATCACGCTGCGGTACATAGGTGTCAACCAAGATTGCAAGGATAAAGCATATAAAAATCTGTCGTTTAAGCGGTAGATTTTGGGAGGCTGACATTCAAGAGCGAATCGGAACGCTCTTTTTTTATTGCCATATCACTTGACATATCAAGAAACTGTCAACTGCGGGGCATGATTTTTAAGCGCATTAATTAGTAGATTTGCATTAATGGCGCGTTTTACAAAATATTAGATATGTCAAGAGTACAGAAGAAAAAATATTTACTTATAGTGTATTCTCAAGGGAATTTTCCCAAATAAAAATAGGTTCTTTCAGCGCAAAAAATTAGATTGCGGGTGCAGATGGCGCGATTCTTGCCTAGGTACAGAAAAATTTTATTGAAAACTGCCATTTCCGAAGGGGGATATAATTATGGCTAAAATTTATGATAATGCGGCGGACAGCATTAAGACAACCGACATAAGCGCTATAACCGTCAACAGCGCGGCGCTTGAAAAGATTATCGGCGTATCAGACCGCCGGATCAGGCAGCTTGCGGAGGAGAATATTATCGTCCGGGCGGCGAAGGGCCGCTATAAGCTCATGGAATCGATTACAAATTACATACTGACATTAAAGGTTTCGATCGAAGCCGCGGAATCAGACACGCCGGACGGAGAGCTTGATCTTGATACGGAAAAAGCGATACACGAAAGGGTTAAGCGCCATATATCCGAATTGAAGCTAAAAACAATGACGGGAGAAGTACATAAGTCAGAGGACGTTGAGCGGGTAATGACAGATATGCTTGTATCAATAAAGACAAAGCTGCTGTCGCTTCCGGCAAAACTGGCTCCGATACTGGTATCGAGAAATGATATAGATTATGTCCGCGAAGCAATCATGCGGGAAGTTCTGGAGACGCTTAACGAGCTTAAAGAATACAATCCCAAAGAATTTTATGCTGATAACACAGGCGCAACTGAAGAAACGGAGGATAATATTGAATATGAGTAAAAAACAGGTCGAAGCAAGAACCCTGAACTTGTTTAAACGGATTGCTAAAATCTTATCCCCTCCGCCGAAACTGACGGTGAGTCAGTGGGCGGATAATTACAGGGTGCTTTCGCGGGAGGCATCGGCAGAGCCGGGGCGGTGGAGGACAGATCGCGCGCCGTATATGCGCGACATTATGGATGCCGTAAACGATGCAAACATTGAGGAAATCGTAATAATGTCCTCCGCTCAGGTCGGAAAGACGGAGTTATTGCTGAATATAATCGGGTTTTATATTGATTATGACCCCTCGCCTATTTTGTGTATGCAGCCGAGTCTTGAGCTTGCACAAACATTTTCCAAAGACAGGCTTGCCACTATGATTCGTGATACTCCGGCATTACGCGGTAAGGTTAAGGACGCTAGAACAAGGGATTCGGGAAACACTATATTGCACAAGACATTTCCGGGCGGTCATATTACAATGGTTGGCGCGAACTCTGCGGCGGGGCTTGCGTCAAGACCTATTAAAATAGTCCTTATGGATGAGATAGACAGGTATCCGGCATCGGCGGGCACAGAGGGAAATCCGATAAAGCTTGCCGAAAAACGTACAACGACATTCTGGAACCGCAAGAAGATCAAAGTATCAACGCCGACCATAAAAGAGCGGTCGCAGATAGAACGCGAATATTTGTCGTCTTCAAAAGAGGAATGGTGCGTACCGTGTCCGTGCTGCAAAAGATTTCAACCCTACGAATGGGGACGCATACGTTTTTCGGACGTAACAATGGAGTGCAAATTCTGCGGAGAGCATTTTTCGGAAAGAGAATGGAAAGAAAATACCGGAAAATGGGTTGCGGCAGCGGAGAATCCCAAAAAGCGAGGGTTCCATCTGAATGAGTTAGCTTCGCCTTGGAAGCACTGGGAGGAGATTATAGACGATTTCAGGGCAGCCAATAAGCAGCTAAAGGAACAGGGCAATGTTGAAACCATGAAAACATGGATAAATACGACGCTCGGCGAAACATGGGAAGAGAAGGGCGACGCTGCGGACGAGGACGTACTTCTCAAGCGCCGTGAACGTTATACGGCGGACTTGCCGGACGGCGTTCTGCTTGTAACCGCGGGGGTGGATGTTCAGGACGACCGTTTTGAGGTCGAGGTAACAGGTTGGGGAAAAGGCTATGAATCATGGGGGATTCTGTACCGCAAAATTCCGTGCGACCCTGAAAAAGAGGAATCATGGGATAAATTGGAAAAGTTTCTTGATATGGAGCTGTATTTTGAGAATAAAAATTCCCTCCTGATCGCCTGTACCTGTATAGACACAGGCGGACATCATACCACAGAGGCGTATAAATTCCTTAAAAAAATGGAGCGCAAGCAAAAACGGATTTTAGGTATCAAGGGCATGGGCGGCGAAGGGATCCCGCTTATATATAAAGTATCGACGAACAATATTGAGAAGGTCAGAATATTACTTTTGGGCGTTGATTCAGGCAAAGAGCTTTTGACTATGCGCCTAAAAACTGCCGATGAAGGTCCGGGATACTGTCATTTCCCGATAAATGCGGACCGCGGATACGACGAGACGTATATCAAGGGGCTTTCGAGTGAGCAACGGGTAATCCATTTTAAGGACGGCAGACCGGTGCTTAAGTGGGTTAAGAAATCCGGCACAAGGAACGAACCGCTTGATCTGCGCAATTATTCAACCGCCGCCGCCGAATTTCTCCGCCCTAATTGGGATATTTTGGAGAAAAAGATCGGGCAGGGGATTAATTACATGAGAAAACAGCCTAAGCAGAGTAAATTGAGAAAATCCGGCGTGATAAACAAGGGAATACAGATATAGAGGTGACGAGATCATGGATCAGCTTGAAAGAGCAGAAAAAAGGCTTGAACTGTATTATAAGGCAGAGGAGGCTATACTGACGGGGCAGGAATACACTTTAGGCACAAAAAGACTGCGCCGTGCAGACCTTGAGGACGTGCAAGCGATGATTTTAAAGCTTGAGGCGCAGGTCAAATCTTTAAAATCGGGCGGAAAAAACAGGGCTTTAAGAGGCGTACCGCTTGATATTTAGCAAGGAGGGCAGCGGCATTATGAATATTTTGGACAGGGCAATAGCGGCAATCAGTCCGGAAGCGGCGCTTCGTAGGGAAAAAGCCAGATGCAATCTTGAAATCATTCAGAAATTTAAAAACAGCGGCTACGACGAGAGCGGAGCGTCGCATTCCAAAAATTCAATGAAGGGTTGGAATGCGTCAAGTAAATCTCCGCAGGAAGATATAGACCGGAATATGTTTACTCTGCGCCAGCGATCAAGAAGCCTCTGGATGTCATCACCTATCGCGGTATCCGCGATTAAGACAAACCGCACAAATATAGTCGGAATGGGATTAAAGGCAAGACCGAGCATTGACAGGGAGCTGTTAGGGCTTTCGGAGCTTGAAGCCAAAGAATGGAACCGCAGCACGCAGCGGGAATTTGAATTATGGGCGAAGTCGAAGCATTGCGACAGCACAAAGATCAACAATTTTTACGAAATGCAGCAGATCGCCTGTATGTCGTGGCTGATGAACGGCGACGCAGTGGCGCTTATTGAATACAACGATAAAGAATCCATATTTATGCCGTATGGACTTAGGATTCATTTGATCGAATCGGATAAGATATGCAATCCGCAGACTTCGGGGAATTATGTTGATTTACAGCTTACTAATCCTGACAACGGGAACCGGATTTTAAACGGTGTTGAGATAAACGGTTCGGGTGCGGTCGAGGCATATTATGTATGCAATGAATACCCGCAATCCCTGACATACACAAAAAAAGAGTGGCAGCGGGTTAAGGCTTACGGCGAAAAGACGGGATTTCCCAATGTCCTTATGATTTTCGAGAGCGAGAGGGCGGAGCAGTACAGGGGCGTACCTTATCTTGCTCCGGTAATCGAGGCGCTTAAGCAGTTGACGCGGTATAGCGAAGCCGAGCTTATGGCGGCGGTCATAAACGGATTTTTTACGGTATTT
>CAJTON010000033.1:1225-14571 GCA_910577605.1 uncultured Butyrivibrio sp. | reverse complement strand
ACGAGCGAAAAAGGCACGTCCGAGATGCCGTTCACCGGAATCGAAGATGAGGACGGCGGGGAAAATGACAAGAGCAGTTACGGCTTGGGTCCGGGAATGATCAATATTCTTGAGCCGGGCGAGGATATAAAGATGGCGGACCCGTCAAGACCAAACTCTAATTTCGATTCGTTTACGACATCATATGCAAAGTATATAGGAGCCGCGCTTGAAATTCCGCACGAATTGCTGTTGAAGCAGTTCGGGGCAAGTTATTCGGCTTCAAAAGCCGCGCTTGAAGAGGCATGGAAAGCTTTTAAAATGAAGCGGACATGGCTTGTCAATGATTTCTGTCAGCCTGTATATGAGATGTGGCTTGTCGAGGCTATCGCCAAAGGGCGGGTCAACGCGCCGGGCTTTTTCCTCAATCCGTCCGTCCGTGAGGCTTGGTGCAAATGTAAATGGAATGGACCGTCTCAGGGAATGCTTGATCCGCTTAAAGAAGTAAACGCGGCGACAAAGCGTGTAACGCTCGGAATCTCTACGCGCGAAACCGAGACAATGGAAATGAGCGGCGGAGATTTCGATGATAATGCGGAGCAGTTAAAGCATGAGTCGGAGCTTATGGGAGAAATTAGCGGGCTGCTGAATACTAATAAGGCAGAAAATACCTAAGTTTAAATGCAGTGCATTTCAGCATTGCATAAAATGTCAAAATATGGTATTATTTGGTACATGGGAAACCATAGAGCCAAAGGCGGCTTTACCCTCTGATTTTTTGGAGGGCTGACCCTCCAAATCCCGCAAGAGAAAGGAGGGCGAAAAGATGAATGTTACATACTCAGATTTAATCCAGCTTTGTATATTTGTCGTTGCCCTTGTAGGGTTGTGTTACACAATCTTTAAAGGGAAAAAGAAATAGCCGCCAACTACTGCGAATAGTTGACGGCTGACGCTGTAAAGCGTCATAAGTAAACAACTGTTGAGGGTAGCCGCCTCTATGGCTTTCCCTTTTGTATCTTTAATATAGCATATTGTTAGGAATTTTTCAAGTGGCTGAAAAAATAGAAATGAAAATACAAAAAGAGGGATGGGAATGAAAAAAAATAGATGGATATTGAATTCAATAATGGTAGGGATAGAAGTAATATGGATAGTTATTGTTGTGATTATTTATAATGGTAATCATCGAATGTTACCTCAAGTAATAGCGGCTGCAATAGGTGTTACTATAGGAATGACAATTTACTTTTATTTGGAGAATACAACTGAAAGAATTGATTCCAAATATAGAGAATACTTATTAGAAGAGCTAGATTCTTTACAAATAGATAAAAAGCGAAGAAAAAGTAAAAAATCAAATAATAATCCTAATGAAATTTATGATGTGATCGAAGAAAATGTAGAAAAAACTGAAAAAGTTGAGAAGAAAGATATACTTTCTCTTATGCTTAAAAATAACGACGAAACAATAGAGTATTTTAAAATCAGTAAGACCCAAGCAAAAACCTCTTTTGGGTTTTCAGTTGTTGCTTGCACAGTCGGGATAGCAATGATAATTATGTCTTTATATTATGTTTTTATAATTAAAGATACTCAATTCGCTATTATCAGTATTGTCGGTGGCGCTGTTACAGAACTGATATCCGGAACGGTTTTGGTAATACATAATAAATCAGCTTTGCAGTTAAATTATTATTATGACGCATTGCACGAAAACGAGAAGTTTTTGTCCGCGATAAATCTTGCTGATAAGCTTGAAGATAATGATAAGCGTGATATGTACATAGAGATTATAAGGGCGCAAATACAATCTGCAAATGATGATAAAAAAAGGGAGGAGCATAACAATGGCAAAAATAGCAATTAAAGGTACGATCGTATCCGATTCTGACAAATGGATATACGATTGGTTTGGGATTTCCGCCACCTGTCCGCTTGACGTACACAATATTATCAACGAGGCGGACGGTGAAGAACTGGAGGTTGAGATCAATTCGGGCGGCGGCGACGTGATAGCCGGGAATGAAATCTATACCGCGCTGCGGCGGTACAAAGGAAATGTAAATATTGTAATATCCGGTATGGCGGCGTCAGCCGCCTCTTATATTGCCACGGCGAGACATTGTGAAATGACGCCGGTAGGAATCTTTATGATTCACAACGCATCGGGCGGAGCAAGCGGCGATTATCACGCGATGGATAAGGAATCGGAGATTTTGCAGACAGTAAATAAATCCATTGCGGCGGCATATATGGAAAAGACCCGTATGAGCCAAGCGGATTTACTTAAGCTTATGGATGATGAATCGTGGCTGACGGCGGAGGAGGCGTTGGAACGGGGCTTTATAGACGGAATAATCGAAAATCAGGAATATGCATCAGAGACGGCCAACCGGGAGGTTGGTTTTTTTAATGGGAAAAAACCGATTGCCCTGTATAATGCGGCTACTGTCTTAGACCGCGGCACAATCGAGAAAACCAAAGCAATGTTACTGAGCAAAGAAAACATCACCCCGGACGGAGCCGTGACGCCCGCGCCGGAGAGTGTTTTAAATAATAAAAATATTAAGGAAGAGGTGGAAGAAATGGAAGGAACACAGGAAAACATTTCCACAGTGGAGGCGCTTACCGCAGAATATCCGGCATTGGTGCAGCAGATAAAGGATTCGGCGGCAAATGCGGAAAATGAAAGGTTGAAGGCGATCGACAGCATTGCCGGACAGGTTTCGGCGGAAATGGTAAACGAAGCCAAGTACGGCGCAAACAGGCTGACGGCGGAGGCTCTGGCGCTTGAGGCGTTTCGGCGCAACAATGTGATAGCCAAAGAAACTTTAAATGATTTAAAGTCGGACATCGCGGATTCGGGAGCCGGGAATGTAAAGCCGTCCGGCAATGCCGGATTTGCCGAAAATGCTGACACGCCGGACAGAGAGACAAAAATAAACAATCTGGCACAGAAAATAAGAGAGAGGAGAGGAAAGTAATGGGCGCAAATCTTTACAAGACCACGGGGACGTACACGCCGGACAGTCTGATCGCCGACAATGCGATTCCCATAACTGCAAAGGGAATCAAAATCGCTAAAGGCGAGGGCAAGCTTGTGCGCGGGGCGCTGCTCGGAAGGACAGCGGATGGCACATACAGTCTCACGGGTAAAAGCTACACCGTGACCAATGAGGACAAAACCGAAACCACGGCGACGGTCGGCGCAGACTGCATTCTTACGGATTCCGTCGATGCGACTGACGAGGACGTGATAGCCTCTACTTATGTTACGGGGACATTCAACCGTGCGGCTATTATATTAGCCGAAGGCGCAGACATCGACGGTTACGAAACGGAATTACGGAAACTTGGGATTTTTCTCAAGTCCGTGCAGGAATAAGAAGGGAGTGGTTAAACAATGAGTAATTACGATACGAGAGAAATGCTCGCGGCGATAGAAATCTGTCCTCCCGTGAGAAATTTCCTTACAAAAACATTCTTTCCGGCAGAGGAGACACACACTACGGAAAGAGTGGAATTTGACGTTAAAAAGGGCAAGCGCATAATGGCGCCGTTTGTTTCTCCGAGAATCGGCGGCAAAATCATTAAGAGACAGGGCTTTCAGACTAAGGAATTCAGTACGCCCAGACTTGCGCCGGAGAGAGTGCTGACGGTGGATGATATTTCAAAACGGACTATCGGCGAAAACGTGTACAGCAAGCGCACGCCCGCGGAGCGCGAGGATGAGCTTCTCGCCAAGGACTACACGGATTTGGACGAAAGCATACAGCGCAGGCTTGAGTGGATGTGCCGCCAGATTCTTTTCGAGGGAAAGCTTGATGTCGTTGACGAGGAAAACGGCGTTGACGTACAGGTAGACTACGGCTTTACGAATATAACCGTGCTGACCTCCGATAAGTACTGGAGCTTATCGACGGTAAACCCGATTCCCATACTCAAAGAGAAGCGCAGGAGAATTATCCGCGACACGGGAACCGCGCCGGACGTGCTGATTTTTGCGTCCGATCTGATCGACGTATTTATCAACAATCCTTTTATCAAGGAGTCAATGGACATCAGGCACTTGCAGAATGTCGAGATCAAGCCCCGTATCGTTGACAGCGCGCTTACATATTATGGGAAAATCGCGGATTTGGGACTTGAGATATATTCCTATGACGAATTTTTCCTGAACGACGACGGCAAGGAAGAGGGTATTATTCCAAACGGCGCTTGCCTTATGGCTCATTCAGCGGGAGAAGGAAGTATCGAGTACGGACTGATAACGCAGCTTGAGCAGGGAGAGTTTAAATCATACGAGGCGAAGCAGGTCCCGAAGGTTTACTGTGACGAAAAGTCCGAGGTAAAAATGTTCCGCCTGACGTCAAGACCTCTTCCCCGCCCCTTGGACGTACAGAGCTGGTGCGTGCTGTATCCTAACGGTCAGAGCGCAGAGGAGGTGTAAGTTAGAATGAAAGCAAGGGTAAACATCGAAACTGCAAGAAAGAGCTATAAGCCCGGAGACGATATAAACGAAAAGCTTTCTGCGGCGGACTTGGAATTTTTGAGAAAACATAACTTTGTGACCGACGATTCGGGAGAAGGATTTTCTGCCGATGAATCGGATTTGTTGGCAGGCGGTTATGACGATTCGGGTATTCCCGGAATGGAGGATATGCTTTCCGATGCCGGAGACGGATACAAGGACGAGGCGGCGCTTAAAAAGCTTAACAAAGATGAGATTGTCGAGTATGCCGCAAGTATCGGTCTTGAGCTGGCTTCCGACGCGCTCAAAAGCGATCTGATCAACTCGGTGCTGAATTATATCGAGGAGAAAACCGCGGAACAGGAGTAAGTATGAACTTTAAGGAACAGTTGAGCGAGGACTTGGACGCGGTATTTTTTAACTGCGAGGAATTTGCGGAATCCCATACGATCAACGGCGTGAGCGTGGACATCGTTATTGATAACGATAAGCTTTCGGAGCTTTATCTTGCCAAAGGCACGCACACGGAGCAGCTGTTCACGGATTCCGTTATGTTTTATGTACGGAAAAAGGATTTGGACTTTGAGCCTGTACCCGGTCAGTATTTGAACTATGACGACCGGGTATTTCTTATTTCGGACGTAAAGACGGACGGTGAAATGTATACCATCGTAATGGGGGCGAATGAATCTTGATCGAGGTTGAGGTAGATTTTGACAACAAAATGCTCAACAGCATCAAACGGCGGCTTGACAGGCTTGCGGGTAATGCGGATTCCATAATGAAAAGCGTCTTAAAGGACGTCACGGCAAAGGTCAAGGCGGATATAGCGGAGCAGACGGCGGGCAGATACAACATTACAAAGGGCGCGGTAAAAAAAGCGACTAGGATTAGGAACAGCTCTAAAGGCAAGTTTGGCGGTGTTGTAATGGTTAAGGGACCTGTTCTTTCCATGACAAAGTTCAAGGTCAGCCCGCCGCGCCCTATCCTTAAGGCGAAGAACCGTCCGGACCGGCTTTCGGCGGCGATAAAAAAGGGCGGCTTAAAGCCGATAAACGAGGAACCGAAAGCCTTTGTCGCCAAAATGAAAACCGGGCATATAGGGGTTTTTCAGCGGACAGGAAGATGGGATTCCTCAAAGCATCCGACAAGGACAAGGAATTTCAACCGCAAAATGTCAGACAGAACGGTACGACAGCGAAGGGGCGAAAAGGAGAAAACGCGCCACAATGAGGTAATACAGGAGTTGTTTTCTCCGGCTATCCCTTGGTTAGTCGGTAACGAGGCAATAATTCTGCACATGAAGTCCGAGGCGGGAAATACGCTTATGAAACGTATATCCTATGAAATCGACAGAATATTGCAGGGAGGTACATAATGACGGAAATCGACTTACTGGACGGACTGAAAGCAGAAACGGCGGAAGCCTTGAAGGATTTCAGGCTCCGTTCTGCAAAGGATAATCTGATACCTGTTAATATTTATACGCAGAATCTGCCCTTGAAAGAGGGAAAAGAGGACGAGAAGCAATATCCGTATGTGTGCATCTGCTTTGACGAATCCGAAATCGCAGACATTACGGCGTCAAAAATGGTCAGCGTGTATTTTATTATAGGGATCATCGACAGAGTAAAGGACAAACAGGGTTTCCGCGACGTGATACAGATCGAAGAGCTGATAAGTCAGCACATCTTCCGCAAGGGCATTGTCGCGGGGGCGTTCCGACCGGAATACCCTTTCAGGAACTTTGTACAGCCGGAGGACACATACCCTTATTTCATCGGCGGGATCGAAAGCCGGTGGGAGATGCCTGTTATCAGAGAGGAGGACAGATTTATTTGAAACAGCTTATGTATATGGGACCGTCAATTCCGGGGATCGTAAAAAGCACGACCGTATTTATTGGCGGTCTGCCTAAAGATTTGACGATGGTTGCCGAAAAAGTTCCGGCGGTCAACAAGCTTTTGGTTCCCGTAGACAGGATAACGGAGACAACAAAATCGCTGTCCGAGCGGGGGAGCGTAGAAAATGTTTCTTATAACAGCATTTTAAAATATTTGGAAGGAGAAAAGAAATAATGTCAATTTACAAACACGGTATTGCGACTGCGAGAAAAGCAACCGCGATAGCAACGCCGGTTACGAGTACGGCAAATGTGACCGTTGTAATCGGCACGGCTCCGGTAAACATGGCGGAGGACCCGTACAAAGCGGCGAATGTGCCGATTGCGGCATATTCGAGGGCTGACGCGGTCGCCAAGATGGGCTGGAGCGAGGACTTTAAGAAGTACACCATAATGCAGAGCGTATACGCGTCGTTTAACGTATTCGCTGTTGCGCCTCTTGTTATGATCAATGTCCTTGATCCTAACAATGAGAATCATATTACGGCGGTGACGGGCGCGGAATGTACGGTTGCCAACAAAAAAGCGCTGATCGACGCCGAGGGCGTCCTGCTTGATACGATAACCGTTACAAATCCCGATTCGGAGGAGGCTCTTACAGTCAATGAGGATTATGTGACCTCGTTTGCGGATGACGGAACCGTAATAATCGGGTTTACAGAGGCGGGAGTGTCAAAGATCGGAAACAGCGTAAGCGTAGCTTACTCAAAGCTTAATCCCGAAGGAGTGACATATGAGGATATAATAGGCGGCTATGACGTTTCTAAGCGCGTTAAAAAGGGCTTGGAGGTCATAGCTGATATTTTTCCCAAATACGGCATTATTCCGGGTACGCTCATTGCTCCGGGATTTTCGCAGGTTCCGGCAGTAAATACCGCGCTTGCGGCAAAGTCGCAGCTTATTTACAGTCTGTTTTCATGTAAGTGTATATCCGATATTGATTCGTCGGAGGCGGGCGCGCAGAGCATAGACGCTGTCAGGGACTGGAAAAACAGCAACGGCTATTCTGACCGCCGCACCTTTGCCGTGTGGCCGAAGGTAAATGTTGACGGATACGTTTATTATTTTTCGGCGCAGCTTGCGGCGCTTTTACAGCGTTTAGCTGCCGACAACGGCGGCGTACCGTCAGAATCGCCCGATAATAAGCTGCTTAAGATAAGCGGGCTTGTGCTTGAGGACGGAACGGAGATAAATTTTGATCTCGACGAGGCTAACGATTACCTCAACGCCAACGGCGTGATTTCCGCCGTCAATATCGACGGTTTCCTCGCGTGGGGCAATAATACGGCGGTATATCCGCAGTCAGCCGACGTTGTGGACAGATGGGTAACGTCAGTAATGATGTTCGATTACATCGAAAACAATTTCAAGCGCCATTTCTTTTCCTCGGTCGGCAATAAGATAAATTACCGCACGATTGAGGACGTTGTTCTCGGCGAGAACCTTGCACTTAACAGCTTAAAGGGTTCCGGCGACATTGCCGGAGGCGAAATTTCCTTTAGCAGGGACGAAAACCCTATCGAGCAGATTCTTGCCGGACATATCACTTTTAAGGAGCGCTTGGCTACATACCCGCCTATGGAGGATATAACGAATGTGTTTGAGTTCGATCCTACTATCTTACAGGCGGCTTTGGAAGGAGGAACAAGCAATGGATAAGTACAAACTGCCGGACAAAATCAACCGTTTTAATGTGTATGACGGAAAAACGAAACTGATCGGCGTATCGTCGGAAATCACGCTTCCCTCATTCGAGCCTTTGACCGATACGCTCAATGTTGCCGGACTTGGAGGAGAAATCGAGAGCGAGGTCATTGGAAGTTTCGGAAGCATGAAGATAGAAATACCGTTCGAGAATATTTCCGAAGATTTCTTCGCGTTTGCGAGAAGCTCCAACCCCGTTATTCTGCGCGGCTCAATGGAGATATTCAACACCCAGACGCAGAATAAGGATACGGATTACGTTACGATTACAATCAAGGGTAGAACGCTTACTATCAATCCGGGAGCCTTTAAACAGGGCGGAAAAGGGCAGGCCTCGATCACGAAGGAGATCACCTATATAAAGATTGCGATAAACAACAGTACGCAGGTGGAGCTTGATAAGCTTAACAGCATCTTTATTATGGGCGGCGTCGATTTGCTTGAAAAGATCAGGAGTCAGATTTAAAACGAATGGAGGACAAAAATATGGAAGTGTATTCGGATGAAATAAGCACAGTAACCGGGGATGAGGCTTTCGTGGCGGAAAATGCGGAGGAATCCCTTGATGCGTATGTAAAATTTGCAAAACCTTATACGTTTGAGGATGATACATACGACGGATTGGATATGTCGTGCCTTGAAAAGCTTACCGCAAGGGACTTGGCGGACATCGAAAAGAAATTTTACAGATACGGGATCACGAGCATAACGCCGGAGAATACGGTCACTTACGCCAAGATCACGGCGCAGAAGGCGACAGGACTGCCGATCGAGTTCTTTGATCAGCTTCCCGTGAGGGAGATGATGGCGGTCAAAAACCGTGTAGTAAATTTTTTCTACGACTAGGAATCCGGGCGGCGGACGGGCAGGACTTGTTAAAAGTCGCTGTACGTCTTTCTATGTCCACGAACACCGGAATAGATTTTTATTTAAGTCTTGGACTGGCGGATTTCATGGACATAACAAACGAGGTGATAGAGTATGGCAGGGAGCAAAAAGACAGAATACGAAATCGCGATACAGGTCGGCGGTAAGGTCGCCGCGTCGTTCGGAAACAGCGTGCGCGACGTTGGCGGCGGATTTGATACCATAACAAACATGGCGAAATCCGCGGCAAAGCTTGTTACAGGAGCTTTCGCCGCCGTCAAGGTCGGGCAGTTTATCAGCGATGCCGTAGATACATATTCGGAATTTGAACAGTCGATGGCAAACACCGCCGCAGTCGCGCAGGCGTCAGCCTTTGAATATAAGCAGTTGGAGGCCGTCGCGCGCGAAATGGGGAGGGAAACCACCAAGACGGCGGCGGAATCTGCCGATGCCCTCGGCTATATGATGCTTGCCGGGTGGGACGTCAACGACGCAATAGCGGGGCTTGAGCCTGTACTGCGTTTGTCCGAGGCGACGCAGATGGACCTTGCGACGTGTTCCGACCTTGTTACGGATTCCATGTCCGCGCTTGGACTTTCGGTTGACGGTCTGTCCGGCTATCTGGATATATGTACGCAGGCCAACAACAAAGCGAATACGACCTCCGAGGCGTTAATGGAGGCGTTCATCGGGTGCGGCGGCGCAGCGCGGACTGCCGGAGTGAATCTGAATGAAACCGCAACCGCTTTAGGAATACTTGCCAATAACGGAAAGAAGGGTACGGAGGCAGGAACTGCGCTTAACGCAATACTTGTCCGCATGACTTCCAAGGATACGGCTATAAATGCCATGAACAAGCTTGGAGTGTCAGTATTTGACAGCGCTGGAAATTTCCGGGGGCTTGAAACGGTACTTATAGATACGCAAAAAGCGCTCTCAAAGCTCACAACAGAAGAGCAGACGCACTATATGTCGCAGATCGCTGGAACTAATTATTATACTCAAATGGGCTATCTCCTTGATTCTGTGGCAGAGAAGGCGGACGGTACAGGCTCGGCGTGGGGCAAGTTGTCGGGCGACCTTGAAGAATCGGACGGCGCGCTCCAGAAGATGGCGGACACCGTTACGGACACCTTGCAGGGCGCGTTTTCGCGGCTTAATTCGGCGGCGGACGACGCGAAAATAAGCTTTGCGCAGGCATTTTCGGGCGATTTAAAGGGTATAATCAACGATTTGGCGGGGTATATCCCCGTACTGACGGAAAAATTCATCGAATTTGCCGTGAAAGCTGCGCCTAAGATTTCTAAGGCTTTCAGTACCGTAAGAAAAGTGGCAAGCGGGGCATGGAAGATTTTTACAAGCGTGGGCGGCTGGATCATAGATCATTTCGACGCTATACAGATAGCCATTATCGGCATCGGAAGCGCGATAATGGCTTACAAGGTGATCAACGGAATTATCGGTATGGCAAATGTTCTGCAAGGTTTTTCAGGACGGTACAAAAATCGTCTATGATCCGGCGGATAAAACACTGTCCGTCGATGCGCGGGAAATCAGGCTTGAATCCTTGACGGCTGAAAATGTGACGGTATCCGGCTTGTTATCAGCCGAAAACATTGAAGCCGGAGCGGTTACGGCAGGAAGCGTTACCGTGACGGAATCCGCCTCGTTTAAGGACTTAAGCGTTTCGGGCACAGCAGTAATAAACAAGCTTACTGTCGAGGATTCGGGCGAAGGAGGATAAGAATATGGCTGTGGGGTATTTCGGCGGCGTTGTATTTACGACGTCGGACAAAAAAATCCTGTCTTTTCACAATTTCCAGCTCTCCGCGTCGGGAAGCTGGGGAGAGCATAAGCGAAACGGCAAAAAGTCAAAATGGGAATTTATGGGCGCGGATTCGGAATCCGTATCGTTTACCATAGAGCTTGACGCCAATTACGGAGTGAAGCCCCGCGCGGAGCTTGAAAAGCTGATCGAGTATGTTGAAAAAGGCAAAGTAAGCCCTCTGGTGATCGGCGGGAAAAACATCGGCTCCGGCAGATGGAGGGCAATCAAGCTGTCGTCCTCATGGGGGCATATAATGAGCGGCGGCGAACTGGTTAAGGCTTCTGTCACGCTGACGCTCGGAGAATACGCATAGGAGGACTTATCGGTGATAGCAGTTGAAAACACGGAAATAGAATTAAACTCGGCGCCGGACGCAAAGCTGCGCCGGGAGCTGCTTGAGAATGCCGCGATGATCTTAACGACGCTTAAAGGGACTAATCCGCAGAACCGGGGCATGGGACTGGAGGCTGACACGGTAGGACGCGCGGGGCATACGGCAATGGGCGCATACAGCGTACAGGCGATAGAGCAGATAAGCCTTTACGAGCCGCGACTCGCGGTTGCGGAGGTGGACTTTGAGGCGGGCGGCGATAAAATAATTCCGAAGGTGGTGCTTAAATACAATGGCGGTTAATGTTGATAAACTTTATGGTCTGCCGGATATATCAGTGATTGACGGCGTGGACATAGAAAGCATGAAAAAGGAAATGGTGGCGGACTTTGAGGCTTTGTATAAAGAGGAAACGGGAGAAAGTATAACGCTTTATCCCGCGGACAGGGACAGAATAAAGCTTGATATAGTCGCCAATAAGCTGTATCAGGCATATCAGTGCATAGACAAGGGCTTTAAGATGAATTTCCTTAAGTATGCATACGGAGATTATCTGGAGCATTTGGGAGCCTTGAAAAAAACATTCAAGCAGGAATCAAGACCGGCTGTTACGGTGCTGCGCTTTACGCTTCAGGAGCCGCGCGCACAGGTAACGGCGATTCCGGGAGGTAAAAGGGCAACCTCCGGGGATAACGTCTTTTTCGCCACGGACGATTACGCGGAAATCGCCGCGGGAGAGCTTTTTGCCGACGTCCCCGCAACCTGTACCGAGGCGGGAACCGAAGGAAACGGATATATGCCGGGACAGATCAATACAATGGTTGACAGGATTCCGTATATCGAGAGTGTGCAGAATATCACTGAGTCGGACGGCGGCAGCGGCGAGGAATCGGACGCGGATTACAGAGAAAGAATTTTCCTTGCTCCGTCCGCATATTCCACGGCAGGACCGGAGGACGCTTATATATACTGGGTGCGTCAGTACAATTCGGCAGCGATCGAGGATGTCCGGGTAAATACGACGGACGACGCAACCGTTGATATACGTCTTGTACTTAACGGGGGAGTTTTACCGTCTGCCGGATTTATAGCGGATCTGACGGCGTATCTTTCCGAATCGGCTATAAAGCCGCTTACGGACAAAATGACGGTGGCGGCTCCCGACGTGGTGGAGTATGAGCTTGATTTTACATATTATATCGGGCGGAGCAACAAGGATAATGTCGAGACGATACAGGCATCGGCAGAGGAGGCAAAGGATGCCTATATTGCATGGCAGCGGACGCATATAGGCGTGGACATTAACACGGACGTGCTTGTGGAGTTTCTTAGGGCAGCGGGCGTTAAGCGCGCGGAAATACGCAAGCCGGGATTTACCGTCATATCGGATACACAGATAGCCTCCGCCGTGTCCGTAAATATGGCATACGGAGGGCTTGAAGATGATTAATATGTCCGAGGTGGGCGGATTATATCAGTCCGTCCCGGCTAATTTAAAGGATTCCCGCACCAAAGCCTTTATGTATGCTTGCGACATACAGATCAAGAAGCTCTTGGAGCGCGCAAAAAAAGTAAAGGTATGGTGCGCCGTCGAATCCGTAGACGAAAAATATCTTGATTACATGGCGGCGGACTGCCGGGCGCTGTTTTACAATTCCGGGCTGCCGTCAGACGTAAAGCGGCAGCTCATAATAAACTCGCAGTACTGGTATATGAAGCTCGGAACTTCGGCGGCAATGGAAGAGATGATAAATATTGTATTCCGAAACAACGACACGGCGATAGAGGAATGGACTTCGTATGCGGGAGAAAAATATCACTTCCGTATCGCGGCGGCGTCCTCGGTTACGACGGTGGAAATATCCGAGTTTTTAAAATACATAAACGAGGTGAAGAATGCAAGGTCGATTTTTGACTATCTGACTTTGCAGAGCGGCACGGAGCTTAAAATATGCGAGGAAAGCGACATTTACGAACTTTCCTATAATCCGTGCGGCGAAGATGTGATATGCGGCACAATGCCGTCTTACGCCGCCGCAGCGGTATTTACAGGAGAGTGCGTAGATATTGTGCAGTCATGCGGAATCGTAACAGATTGGAGGTAAAGGCTATATGCGTATAAGCAGCGACGAATTAAACGCTCTTAAAGAATATCTTAAGGGCAGGATTGAAGGCGTCAGGTATTATTCTGACGACGGGTGGCATACGACCGAAATACACAACATTGACATTCTGCCGGACGGAAGGCTTGCGGTGTATG
>CAJTON010000033.1:0-1130 GCA_910577605.1 uncultured Butyrivibrio sp. | reverse complement strand
ATGGGATTTTGTACCGTTACACTGTTAAGATCACACAATCCGCGGGATAGGAGGGAAAAAACCATGTACGAACCGAAAGAATGGAAAAATCACATAGTGGAATATCCGAACCGTTATAAGATGACGGAAGGGGAATCTCCCGGATTGGTATATCTTACTCCGGCTCCCGGTGAGATCAGTCAGCAGGGTACATCACAGTCGGCTCAGAATTTTAACCGCATGGAGCAGGGGATTTTTGAAGCTGTTTCCGTCGCGGAAAAGATTATAGAGGATGCAAGGGAGGATTTGGATACTCTTAAAAAAATAGCCGAGGCGCTTGACGGTAAAATCAACGTAACTAAGGGCAAGGGGCTGTCATCAAATGACTACACCGCCGCCGACAAAGCAAAACTTGACGGGATAGCGCAGGGTGCAAACGCGTATACCCACCCCTCAAATGCAGGAAATAAGCATATACCAGCAGGCGGCAAAAGCGGGCAGATACTTAGATGGTCTGCGGACGGTACGGCTACATGGGGAGCGGATAATAACACGACCTACAATAACGCCACGACAACGGCGGCGGGACTTATGAGCGCGGCGGACAAAGGCAAACTTGACGCTGTTGCCGAAGGCGCAACCAAAAACACCGCTTCTTCCACCACTCCCAAAGCCGCCGGAACCGCGGCGGCAGGCACAGAATCAGGCTATGCGCGCGGCGATCATGTCCATCCCGCCCAGACTGACATAACAGGAAACGCGGGAACGGCGACTAAGCTCGCCACAGCGCGCAGCATCAACGGCATGAGCTTTGACGGCAGCGCGAACAGGATAAATTTCGGCGTATGCTCCACCTCCGCAGCGACAGCGGCTAAAACGGTAGCCTGTACTGGCTTTGCGCTGATAACCGGTGCGGAGATCACCGTGTTTTTTAATACGACAAACACAGCCGCCAATCCGACGCTCAACGTCAACAATACAGGAGCAAAACCCATTTATTACCGGGGCGCGGCTATTTATGCGGGGTATCTCGCGGCAAACCGCATATATACTTTTAGATACACCGGGAGCGCGTACAGTCTGGTCGGGGACATTAATACCTATACGACATACAATAACGCCACGACAACGGCGGCGGGACTTATGAGCGC
>CAJTON010000032.1:22897-32042 GCA_910577605.1 uncultured Butyrivibrio sp. | reverse complement strand
CCTTGAGCACTGCGGACATATAAACGCGGAGTCGGTCAAGGAGTACATAGCGGAGGGCGGTTACAGCGCTCTTGAGAAGGCTCTTTTTGAAATGACGAGCCAGGATATCGTTGACGAGGTTTCAAACGCGTCGTTAAGAGGACGCGGAGGCGGAGGTTTCCCTACGGGACGCAAGTGGGCGCAGGTGCTCGCGCAGAAGGAACCGGTAAAATATGTAGTCTGCAACGGAGATGAAGGCGACCCCGGAGCGTTTATGGACCGCTCGATGATGGAGGGCGATCCGCACAGGGTCATTGAGGGAATGATGATAGCCGGAATCGCTACCGGAGCGCATCACGGTTATATATATGTGCGCGCGGAGTATCCGCTTGCCTGCGAAAGATTACAGCACGCGATAGATCAGGCGACGGAGCTAGGACTTCTCGGCGAGAATATAATGGGCTCGGGGTTTGATTTTGACCTTAAAATAAGCAAGGGCGCGGGAGCGTTCGTGTGCGGAGAGGGAAGCGCGCTCACGGCGTCGATAGAGGGCAACCGCGGAATGCCGAGAGTAAAGCCGCCGAGGACTGTCGAACAGGGACTTTTCGGCAAGCCCACGGTACTCAATAACGTTGAGACGTACTGCAACGTGCCGCCGATAATCGCTAAGGGCGCGGAGTGGTACAAGGGCTACGGACCGGAGAACAATCATGGAACGAAGGCTTTTGCGCTTACCGGCAACGTGAACAACACGGGACTTATAGAGGTGCCGATGGGAACGACGCTGCGTAAGGTTATTTTTGACATAGGCGGCGGAGTTAAGGGCGGAGACTTTAAGGCGGTGCAGATAGGCGGACCGTCCGGCGGGTGTCTCTGCATAAGCGCGACGGAGGATCATCTTGACATGAAGCTTGATTTCGATTCTCTTAAAAAAGTAGGCGCGATGATCGGCTCCGGCGGACTCGTTGTTATGAACGACAAGAGCTGCATGGTAGAGGTCGCTAGATTTTTTATGAACTTCACGCAGAACGAATCCTGCGGAAAATGCGTCCCCTGCCGCGAGGGTACGAAGCGTATGCTTGAGCTTCTGACCGATATAACCGAAGGGCGCGGCACTATGGAGCATATCGAACTGCTTGAGGAGCTTGCGGACACGATTTCCAACACAGCGCTGTGCGGCCTCGGCAAGACGGCGGCGTCTCCTGTCGTAAGCACTCTGAAATATTTCAGGGACGAGTATATCGCCCATGTTGTCGAACATAAATGTCCCGCGGGACAGTGCAAGGCGCTTGTGAATCTGCGCATAAATCCCGATAAGTGCAAGGGTTGTACCAAATGCGCGAGAATGTGTCCTGTGGGCGCGATTACCGGAGAGGTGCGCAATCCTCATGTGATCGATACTGACAAGTGCATCAAATGTTTTGCCTGCAAAGACGGGTGTAATTTTGACGCGGTTGAGGAATTTTAGAGGAGGACGCCAGGCATGGGAAAATATATGATAATAGACGGGATCCGTACCGAATTTACGGATGAAAGAAATATTTTACAGGTAATACACAAGGCGGGTATACATGTGCCTACGTTCTGCTATTATTCCGATCTGTCGATTTACGGCGCGTGCAGAATGTGCGTGGTGGAGGATGAGAGGGGCAATATTATGGCATCCTGCTCGACTCTTCCCAAGGACAAGATGGTTATCAAGACCAACACCGGCAGGCTTCACAATTACCGTAAGATGATACTTGAGCTTCTGCTCGCGTCGCACTGCCGCGATTGTACGACCTGCGACAAAAATCAGAATTGCAGACTACAGCTTCTCGCGAGGCGCTTTGGCTTAAACGACATACGCTTTAAAAATACAAGAAAATCCCTTCCGATAGACGATTCATCCATTTCAATAGTAAGAGAGCCTGACAAATGCATTCTCTGCGGAGACTGCGTGAGAATGTGCAACGAGGTCCAGCACGTCGGAGCGATAGATTTTGCACACAGGGGCGCGGACATGATAGTGAGTCCGGCTTTCGGCAGGAACATCTCCGAGACGGACTGCGTAAACTGCGGTCAGTGCGCGGCTGTCTGCCCGACGGGAGCGATTACCATAAAGAGTACGCTCAAGGAGGTCTGGAAGGCTATTTACGAGCCGGGCAAAAGAGTGGTGGCGCAGGTCGCTCCCGCCGTGCGTGTGGCTATCGGCGAGGAGTTTGGGCTTGAACCGGGCAAAAATTCGATTGGCAAGATTTTTACGGCAATGAGAATGCTCGGATTCGATACCGTTTTTGACACCAGCTTTGCGGCGGACCTGACGATAATGGAGGAGGCGGCGGAGCTTGTGGAGAAGCTTGAAAAGGGCGATACGAAATATCCTCTTTTCACCTCGTGCTGTCCGGCATGGATGCGTTTTGCGGAAACAAAGCACCCTGAGCTTCTTCCGTATATATCGACCTGCCGTTCTCCGATGGAAATGTTCGGAGCGCTTATAAAGGAATACTATAAGCCCGCGGACAAGGAGTCGGGACTTGAGACTGTTTCGGTTGCGGTAATGCCCTGCGTAGCCAAGAAGTACGAGGCTTCAAGGGAAGAGTTTGTAAGAGACGGCGTTCCGGATGTTGATTACGTTATCACGACAAAAGAGCTTATTCATATGATCCGTGAAATGGGAATACAGTTCAACGAAATCGAACCGGGCTCGCCCGATATGCCGTTTTCAATATCTTCGGGCGCGGGAATGATCTTCGGCGTGACCGGAGGCGTTATGGAGGCGGCGCTGCGCCGCGTGGCTGACAAAAACGATTTTGCTTTAAAGGAGATCGAATACAGCGGAATCCGCGGAATGGACGGTCTTAAAAAAGCGGAGGTCACGCTCGGCGACAAGACCCTTAAGCTCGGAGTCGTTAGCGGTCTTGGAAACGCCGACGCGATGATAGAGCTTATTGAGAGCGGAGAAGAGCAGTTTGACTTTGTCGAGGTCATGGCGTGTCCGTACGGCTGCGTCGCCGGAGCAGGTCAGCCGTTCAGCCACAAGGCGGACAAGGCGAAGCGTTCTCAGGGTGTTTACAAGGCGGACAAATCGGCGCTTATCAAGCGTTCCGACGAGAATCCCATCGTAAGGGAGCTTTACGAGTACGGAATACTTAAAGGAAGGGCGCACGAGCTTCTGCACAGGAAATAGATAAGCGGGCGGCGGGTAAATCCCGCCGCCTTTAGATTTTTGTGCAAAGTATAGCTAAAAATTCCGGTATTTCCTGAGCTTGGCGTATGCTATGATTATTTTAACATATGGCGGGACGAAGATTCCGCCTGTCGGACGATAACAACACATGAATTGCGGAGGATAATAATGTTTAAAAAAATTGCGGCAGTGCTGTGCGTGGCGGCGATGCTTTTAGGAGTGACTGCGTGCGGTAAGACAAACGACAGCACGCAGAACGAATCGGTAAGCGGCGCGCAGGAGAAGGCGCTTTCTTTTTCAAAGGAAGGCGGTATATATGATGAGGCGTTTGACCTTGAGATCAGCGGCGCGGATGAGATATGGTACACGCTTGACGGGAGCGACCCCACAAAAAGCGATACGGCTGTAAAGTATGAGGGAGCGCTTGCTATTACTGACAGGAGCGGCGACAAAAATGTCGTGTCGGCTGTTTCGCCGTCGCTTTTCTGCACGAGTTACAGCAGTTATTCCAAGAAAAACGGGATAACCTGCAATATCGCGGCTCCGAAGGATTCGGCGGTTGACAAATGTACAGTGGTGAAGGCTGCCGGAAAAAAGGACGGAGTATTCGGAGAAGTATGTACAAACACTTATTTTATAGGGAAGGCGAACGAGCATATTCCCGGAATAGAAGAAAGCTGCGAGGCTTCGGGCAAGCCGCTTTCAGTTATCAGCATAACGATGGATTATGACGATCTTTTTGACAGCAAAAAGGGTATCTATGTAAAAGGCGAAATATTTGACAGGGCGCTTGAGCAGTTTGTAAAGGAAAATTCCTGGTTCAATCCGGAGGACACGCGTAAGCTGCCGGCTAACTATTCTCAGCGGGGAAGGGAATGGGAGCGTGAGGCTCACATAGATTTCTTTGAGATGGATAAGGACGGCGCAGATCTTGTGCTTTCGCAGGACTGCGGAGTTAGGATACAGGGGAATTATTCGCGTTCGGATCTGCAGAAGAGCTTCCGGTTTTTCGCGAGAAAGGATTACGGCGCGGGTAAATTCGAGTACAATATTTTCGGGGACGAATTAAAAGATACATCTGGAAAAGTGATCGATAAATTTGACACTTTCATCGCAAGGGCAGGCGGCAACTGCGCCTTTACCTGTAAATACAACGATACTTACTGGCAGACTCTTTCAAAGAGCGTGGACTGCGCTACAAAGGCTTCTCGTCCATGTGTCGTTTATCTGAACGGAGAATACTGGGGACTTTATGTGCTTGAGGAGGATTATTCCGATGATTATTTTGAGGATCATTACGAAGTGCTCTCCGAGGATGTTGTGGTTTATAAGGGAGACGCCGAAACCTATGAGATAGGATATAAGCTTGACGAGGGCGATCTTCCGGCGGGCGTGGACGATGTCAGCTATTATTACGGAGATCTGCTGGAGTTTTTCAAGACGCATAAATCTCTTGAGAGCGAAGCGGACTATGAGGAATTTGCGAAGCTTGTGGATGTAGAGAGCGTCAGGGATTATTTTGCCGTCGAGGTCTGGATAAACAATAAATGGGACTGGCCTGGCAAAAACTGGTCGATGTGGAGGACGATAAAGACTGACGAAAGCAACGAGTATGCCGACGGACGCTGGCGTTTTTGTCTGTACGACGTGGAATTCGGCGGAGTCAGCGGCGAAGGCGACGCATGGGTAAACACGATAAAAGAGGATAATTACAAGCCGAAGGGGCTTCTTGATATGGATACGGAGAATCCGGCGGTGCTTTGCTTCGCGTACCTTATGACGAACGAGGGCTTCAGAAACGACTATTGCGAAAGGCTTTCGGGACTTTCGGATACGATTTTTGAAAAACAGCACGCGCTTGACGTTCTTAAAAGCTATGAGGACATATACGGACCTCTTTTCGTACAGTTCTTTCAGAGGTATTCGGGCGCGGGCAAGGCAGGCGACGCCCTTAACGGCGGCTACGCAAGCTCAAAGTGCATAAGGGATTTTGTTAATAAAAGAGCCGATAATATACAGAGAATGATCGACTGGGTGAACAGGCAGTATTAATCTGCCTGCCACCTGCCGCTTGCCCCACACGGAAGTATAAGACCGCTTTCGGAAACGGGAAGCCCGATTTCCGAGGATTCGGCATATCCGCCGTGAGCGGGGCAGAGCGCGCTGCTTATCATATAGGTAAGGACCGCGGGCGCAAGTCCCGTGGTGTATGAATTTACAAGGAAAAACAAGGGGGCGTCGGAGAGAAGCTTTTCGCACAGACAGATAAGCGGATACACGGCGTCCTCTATTTTCCATATTTCTCCCTTTGGACCTCTTCCGTAGGAGGGAGGGTCCATGATGATGCCGTCGTATCTGCTGCCCCGTCGAAGCTCGCGTTCAACGAATTTTACGCAGTCGTCCACGAGCCAGCGCACCGGAGCGTCGGAGAGGTTTGAGGCGGCGGCGTTTTCTTTTGCCCAGCCGACCATGCCCTTTGAGGCGTCCACATGTGTCACCGAGGCACCGGCGGCAGCGGCGGCCAGCGTGGCTCCGCCTGTATAGGCAAAAAGATTCAGCACTTTTACGGGACGCTTCGCGCCCCTTATCTTACCGTCCATCCAGTCCCAGTTGACAGCCTGCTCCGGGAAAAGCCCGGTATGCTTAAAGGAAAAGGGCTTGAGATTGAAAACAAGGGTTTTGTAGCTTATCTGCCACTGGTCGGGAAGATCAAAAAATTCCCATTCGCCGCCGCCTTTGCTGCTGCGGTGATAATGACCGTTTTTCTGCCGCCAGCAAGGGTTCTTTTTTGGCGTACTCCAGATAACCTGAGGGTCGGGGCGCACAAGTATATAATCTCCCCACCGTTCAAGCTTTTCTCCCGAAGAGGCGTCCAAAACCTCATAATCCTTCCAATTATACGCAGTCCACATATTCGCTTGCATTCTCCTGTTGCTTTTGTCTTTAAGAAATATTATACTTGTAATAACTGATTTAGTCAAAGCAATAATGTCAATAATAGCAGAATATCAAGGAGGTTCAAAAGATGGATGACAAAGCGATGTATAAGCTTACCTACGGCCTTTTTATCCTGACCGCCAAAGAAGACGGCAAGGATAACGGATGTATAGTCAACACGGTTACTCAGGTGACAACAAACCCCAACAGGATAATCGTTGCGGTGAATAAGCAGAACTATACGCACGATATGATCGCGCGCACCGGTGAATTCAACGTTTCCATACTCACCGAGAAATCAAAGTTTGACACATATAAACACTGGGGTTTCCAGAGCGGGCGCGATACGGACAAGACCGAGGCGGTGGAATTTGAGCGCTCCGGCAACGGTATTATATATATTATGGAAGAAACAAACGCGTTTTTATCGGCGAAGGTGGTTTCGGCGACGGATCTGGGTACGCATACTCTTTTCCTTGCCGACGTTACCGACGGAACGGTATTTTCGGACGATCCTTCCGTAACATACGCGTATTATCAGGCGAATATCAAGGCAAAGCCAGCGCCTGCGGATAAGAAAAAAGGTTTTATTTGTACGGTATGCGGATATATATATGAAGGCGAAACGCTGCCGGACGATTTTATCTGCCCTTGGTGCAAGCATCCGGCATCGGATTTTAAGCCGATAGAGTAAAAAATGATTGGCGGCAGGAGTCAGTACGGATTGTATCTGAGAAAAAACAATACATTCGTATTGACTTTTTCCCGCTTATAAGGTACACTTATACACGCTGTGACATTGATAGCGATGAAGCGTGAGGTTGCTGCCCCAAGTGGCAGGTTTTCCGTGGAGCGAATGTCAAGTTAGGAAACTGACGACAAGTCACTGTACAATTAACTATCTGCGGTATGCAGAGATGACCGTGAACGGTTGCGGCAGAAGGCATTACTTCTTTTTCTTATTAAGAAACGCGACACACACGGGGATGTGTACAGTCACCACTTGTTGTACTGAGATACGAGATAACGACGTATCAGTTTATAAGTACGAAAAGGAGGCGGCTTTTTTTATGGCAAGTCAAGTAATGAGAATCACACTTAAAGCTTACGATCACAAGCTGGTTGATCAGTCGGCGAAGAAAATTATCGAGACTGTTAAGAAAACAGGATCTCAGGTGAGCGGACCGGTACCCCTTCCCACCAAGAAGGAGGTTGTTACCATCCTCAGAGCTGTTCATAAGTATAAGGATTCAAGAGAGCAGTTCGAGCAGAGAACTCACAAGAGACTCGTCGATATCATTACTCCCACACAGAAAACTGTCGACGCGCTCTCAAGATTAGAGATGCCGGCAGGTGTGTACATCGACATTAAGATGAAGAATAAGTAATTCATCGGTCGTATTACCAGATCAGAAAGTCCTGAAGGGTTTAATATAGAAGCAACATTTTTTAATAAAAAGGGTTCCACTTATATTTGACTGTTCTAGGATGTTCTCACAAGATGAGAACCGCTGTAGATTAAACAGGAGGTATTAATTAATGAAGAAAGCAATTTTGGCTACTAAGGTAGGAATGACACAGATCTTCAACGACGAAGGCGTGCTTGTTCCCGTAACCGTATTGCAGGCAGGTCCCTGTGTAGTAACGCAGGTCAAGACTGTTGAGAACGACGGTTATGCTGCCGTACAGGTAGGCTATATTGACAAGAAGGAAAAGATCGTCAATGTGGATAAGAACGGCAAGAAGGAAATCAGAAACAGACATGGTCTTACAAAGGCTGAGAAAGGCCATTTTGACAAGGCAGGCGTTGCTTACAAGAGATATGTAAGAGAGTTCAGATTTGAGAACGCTGAAGAATATTCCGTTAAAGACGAGATCAAGGCTGACATTTTTGCGGCAGGCGATAAGATA
Source organism: uncultured Butyrivibrio sp. (assembly GCA_910577605.1). Classification (GTDB taxonomy): domain Bacteria; phylum Bacillota; class Clostridia; order Lachnospirales; family Lachnospiraceae; genus Eshraghiella. The sequence continues at coordinate 24,046 of CAJTON010000032.1, read as the reverse complement.
GACGCGTCCGCTGTTTCCAAAGGAAAAGGTTTCCAGGGCGCGATCAAGAGATTGGGACAGTCCAGAGGACCTATGGCGCACGGTTCCAAGTTCCACCGCCATCAGGGTTCCAACGGCGCTTCCTCCAACCCCAGCCGTGTATTTAAGGGCAAGGGAATGCCCGGACACATGGGAGCGAAGAAGATAACGGTTCAGAATCTTGAAGTCGTTAAGGTAGATGTTGATAATAATCTGATTCTTGTAAAGGGAGCGGTTCCCGGCCCCAAGAAATCATTAGTAACATTAAAAGAGACGGTAAAGTCGGCGAAGTAAGCTGATTTTCAGGAAGGAGGAACACACAGATGGCAAAGGTATCTGTTTACAATATTGAAGGCAAGAAAGTCGGCGACATGGAGCTTAACGACGCGGTATTCGGTGTTGAAGTCAACGAACATCTCGTGCATATGGCAGTCGTAAGCCAGCTTGCCAATAAAAGACAGGGCACACAGAGCGCCAAGACTCGTTCGGAAGTCAGCGGCGGCGGAAGAAAGCCCTGGAGACAGAAGGGAACGGGTCATGCCCGCCAGGGTTCGACAAGAGCGCCCCAGTGGACAGGCGGCGGCGTTGTATTTGCCCCGAAGCCCAGAGATTATTCTTTCAAGATGAACAAGAAAGAGAAAAATCTTGCTCTTAAATCCGCTCTTACCTCAAGGGTGGCAGAGGATAAATTTATCGTTCTTGACAGCCTCAAGTTTGACGGCGTTAAGACGAAGCAGATGGTAAAGGTTCTTGACAACCTTAAAGTCGATAAGGCTTTGGTGGTTCTTAACGATAACGACAGCAATGTTGTTATGTCGGCAAGAAATATACCCGATGTAAAGACCGCGCTTACCAACACTATCAATGTTTATGACATTCTTAAATATGACAAGGTTATTGTTACCAAGGACGCGGTGGCAGCTATTGAGGAGGTGTATGCATAATGGCAAATATACAGTATTATGACGTAATCCTTAAGCCGGTTATTACCGAGAGAAGTATGGAGGATATGGGCAATAAGAAATACACTTTCCTTGTTCATCCCGAAGCGAATAAGACTCAGATCAAAGAAGCTGTTGAGAGGATGTTTGAAGGCACCAAGGTTGCAAAGGTCAACACCATGAACATTGA
>CAJTON010000032.1:0-22861 GCA_910577605.1 uncultured Butyrivibrio sp. | reverse complement strand
CGGCAAAGAAGAAGGCTATCGTGCAGCTCACGCAGGAGAGCGCGGATATCGAGATCTTCTCAGGACTTTAAAGTCCGCGTAACGGCGTAGAAAAAGTGATGAAAATATTGCGCCGTGTCAAACGCAACACGCCAGGCGGCGTTGTTAAACAAAGAGACATCGAAAGGAGAAAACAAAATGGGAATCAAAACATATAATCCCTACACCGAGAAGAAATATGACAGGTTCCGATTTTTCGGAGATCACCAAGAAAGCTCCCGAAAAGTCGCTTCTTGAAAGCAAAAAGAAAAATGCCGGTCGTAACAATCAGGGTAAGATCACTGTAAGACATCACGGCGGCGGAAACAGACAGAAGTACAGACTTATAGACTTCAAGAGAAACAATAAGGACGGAATACCCGCTACGGTAATCGGAATCGAGTATGATCCTAACAGAACTGCAAATATCGCTCTTATCTGCTATGCAGACGGCGAGAAAAGATATATTCTTGCACCTCAGGGACTTACGGACGGCATGAAGGTAATGAACGGACCTGAAGCCGAAATAAAGGTCGGCAACTGCCTTCCTCTTGAGAATATCCCCGTAGGTACCGAAATCCACAATATCGAGCTTTATCCCGGAAGAGGCGGACAGCTTGTCCGTACCGCGGGCGTTTCGGCGCAGCTTATGGCAAAAGAAGGCAAGTACGCGACGCTCAGACTTCCCTCCGGTGAAATGAGAATGGTTCCGATCATCTGCCGCGCTACGGTCGGCACAGTCGGCAACGTGGAGCACAGCCTTATTAATATCGGTAAGGCGGGACGTAAGAGACATATGGGCATCCGTCCTACTGTCCGCGGTTCCGTTATGAACCCTAACGACCATCCTCACGGCGGTGGTGAAGGTAAGGCTCCGGTAGGACGCTCAGGACCCATGACGCCTTGGGGCAAGCCGGCGCTCGGTCTTAAGACCAGAAAGAAAAACAAAGCTTCTAACAAGCTTATCGTAAGAAGAAGAGACGGTAAGAGCATTAAATAAAGGAGGTCAAAGATATGGCTCGTTCATTAAAGAAAGGACCGTTTGCAGACGAGAGCCTTCTTAAGAAGGTAGACGCACTTAACGCATCAGGCGATAAATCAGTTATCAAGACATGGTCGCGTCGTTCCACAATCTTTCCGCAGATGGTTGGACATACAATTGCAGTTCATGATGGCAGGAAGCATGTTCCGGTATACATTACCGAGGACATGGTAGGACACAAGCTCGGCGAGTTTGTTGCCACAAGAACATTCAGAGGACATGGAAAAGACGAGAAAAAATCAAAGTCTCGTTAAGTGACAGGATTTCGGAAGGAGGTTTAAATCCATGGCTAAAGGACATAGATCCCAAATTAAGAGAGAGAGAAATGCCAATGCTGATACAAGACCGTCGGCTAAGTTATCTTATGCCAGAGTTTCCGTTCAGAAGGCATGTTTCGTTTTGGACGCTATCCGCGGCAAGGATGTTACAACGGCGCTCGCTATCGTAACATATAATCCCAGATACGCTTCCACGCTTATAGAAAAACTTTTAAAATCAGCAATAGCAAACGCTGAGAATAACAACGGCATGAAGGCAGAGAATCTTTTCATTGAAGAGTGCTACGCAAACAAGGGCCCCACAATGAAGAGAGTTAAACCGAGAGCACGTGGAAGCGCTTACAGGATCGAAAAGAGAATGAGCCACATCACGATCGTGCTTAATGAAAGATAGAAAGGAGAACACACATGGGACAGAAGGTTAATCCTCATGGCTTAAGAGTCGGTGTTATTAAGGACTGGGACTCAAAGTGGTATGCTGAGGCTGATTTCAGTGACAACCTTATTGAAGATTACAACATCAGAAAGTTTGTCAAGAAAAGACTTTACAGCGCAGGCATTTCAAAGATTGAGATAGAGAGAGCGTCTGACAGGGTTAAGGTATTTATATATACGGCTAAACCGGGCGTGATAATCGGTAAGGGCGGAGCTGATATTGAAAAGCTCAAGACAGAGGTGCAGAAGCTTACCGATAAGAAATTGTCAATAGATATCAAAGAAGTAAAAAGACCGGATAACGATGCTCAGCTCGTTGCGGAGAATATCGCGCAGCAGCTTGAGAACCGTGTATCCTTCAGAAGGGCTATGAAGTCGGTTATGACAAGGACCATGAAGTCCGGTGCAAAGGGTATCAAGACTTCGGTTTCAGGTCGTCTTGGCGGTGCTGATATGGCCCGTACAGAGTTTTACAGCGAGGGAACGATTCCCCTTCAGACACTTCGTGCCGACATTGATTACGGATTTGCCGAGGCAGATACCACATACGGTAAGGTCGGAGTTAAGGCATGGATATATAAGGGTGAGGTTCTTCCGGTTAAGTCTAATAAGGAAGGGAGCGAACAGTAATGTTATTACCTAAGAGAGTTAAACATCGTAAGCAGTTCCGCGGTTCAATGGCAGGAAAGGCGTCCAGAGGCAATAAGATAGTGTACGGTGAGTACGGAATTGTTGCTCTTGAGCCTAAGTGGGTGACCTCAAGACAGATAGAGGCAGCCCGTATTGCAATGACACGTTACATTAAGCGTGGCGGTAAAGTATGGATTAAGATTTTCCCCGACAAGCCTTATACCCATAAGCCTCTCGGCGTCAGAATGGGTAAAGGAAAAGGCGGAGTTGAGTATTGGGTAGCAGTTGTTAAACCGGGACGTGTTATGTTTGAGATTGCCGGAGTTTCCGAGGAGATCGCAAAGGAAGCATTACGTCTCGCTATGCACAAACTTCCTCTTAAGTGCAAGGTAGTTTCGCGTGCGGAATTAGAAGGCGGTGATAACAGTGAAAACTAATAAATATGTAGAAGAGCTGAACGGCAAGACCTCTGCAGAGTTAAATCAGGAATTAGTAGCTGCTAAAAAGGAATTATTCAACTTGAGATTCCAGAACGCAACAAACCAGTTGGATAACACGAGCAGGATCAAAGAGGTCAGAAAGAATATTGCCAGGATTCAGACCGTTATGGCCATGAAGGCTGCTGAATAATCCGGGAAGGAGGAATCGTCGTGGAAGAAAGAAATTTAAGAAAGACGCGTACCGGTAAGGTCGTAAGCAATAAAATGGACAAAACAATAGTTGTTGCAGTAGAGGACCATGTAAAGCATCCTCTTTATAACAAGATTGTCAAGAGAACCTATAAATTACACGCACATGATGAGAAGAATGAATGCCAGGTCGGAGATGTGGTAAAGGTTATGGAAACAAGGCCTTTGTCCAAGACGAAAAGATGGAGATTCGTTGAGCTTGTCAGCAGGGCAGAGTAATTTTATCGAATATTATAAAGGAGGACTACTTGTATGGTTCAGCAGGAAACAAGACTTAAAGTTGCTGATAACACAGGTGCCAAGGAAATCCTTTGCATCAGGGTTATGGGTGGATCAACAAGAAGATATGCGAATATCGGCGATGTAATCATTGCTTCCGTCAAAGATGCAACACCCGGTGGTGTTGTTAAAAAGGGCGATGTGGTTAAGGCTGTTGTAGTTCGTACAGTTAAGGGCGCGCGCCGTAAGGACGGATCATATATCAAATTTGACGACAATGCTGCCGTTATAATCAAGGAAGACAAGAACCCCAGAGGGACCCGTATCTTCGGACCGGTAGCGAGAGAGTTAAGAGATAAACAGTTTATGAAGATTGTCTCATTGGCTCCGGAAGTATTATAGGAGGTGCAACCGTGGCAACATCTAAGATTAAAAAAGGTGACCTTGTCAGAGTAATGACGGGCAAGGACAAGGATAAAGAGGGTAAGGTAACAAGCGTTGACCTCAAGAACCATAAGGTTATCGTTGAGGGCATCAACATGGTTACCAAGCACAGCAAACCCAGTGCGCAGAACCAGAACGGCGGAATTGTCCATCAGGAAGCCCCGATTGATATTTCCAATGTAATGTATGTTCATAAAGGAAAGACTACGAGGATAGGCTTTAAGCTTGAAGGGGATAAGAAAGTCCGCTACGCTAAGTCTACCGGAGAATCTATCGACTAATTAGGAAAGGAGGTCTGTAACGGTGAGCAGGCTCAAAGACATATATAAAACAGAAATCGTTGACGCTATGGTAAAGAAATTCGGTTATAAGAACGTTATGGAAGTACCTAAGCTTGAAAAAATCGTTATAAACATGGGTGTTGGAGAAGCTAAAGAAAATTCCAAGATTCTTGAGGTTGCCGTAAGGGAAATGGAGATCATCACAGGACAGAAGGCGGTTCTTACAAGAGCGAAGAATTCTGTGGCTAACTTTAAGATCAGAGAGGGTATGCCGATTGGATGCAAGACGACTCTCCGCGGTGAGAAAATGTATGAGTTCCTTGACAGACTCGTGAATCTTGCATTGCCCCGAGTTCGTGACTTCAGAGGAGTAAGCGCTGATTCTTTTGACGGAAGAGGCAATTACGCACTCGGAATCAAGGAACAGATCATCTTCCCTGAGATCGAGTATGACAAGATCGACAAGGTAAGAGGAATGGACGTTATTATCGTAACGACGGCAAAGACTGACGAAGAAGCAAGAGAATTATTGAGATTATTCAATATGCCATTCAAAAAATAATTCAGGAGGGAAATTCAATGGCTAAGACCGCTATGAAACTGAAACAGCAGCGCAAGCAGAAGTTTTCCACAAGAGAATACACACGCTGCAAGATTTGCGGACGTCCGCATGCATATTTAAGAAAATACGGAATTTGCAGAATTTGCTTCCGTGAACTGGCTTACAAGGGAGAAATTCCCGGCGTTAAGAAAGCAAGCTGGTAAGATATATCAGCTAGATTTAGATTTATAGGAGGACAAATCAGATGACAGATCCAATTGCAGATATGCTTACCAGAATCCGTAATGCAAATACATCTAAACATGATACAGTTGATGTGCCTGCCTCAAAGATGAAGGTTTCAATCGCTGAGATTCTCTTCAATGAAGGATACATCCGCAAGTATGAGCTTGTTGATGACGGCAGCTTTAAGAATATTCGTATTACACTCAAGTACGGTAAGGATAAGAATGAAAAGATAATCACAGGTCTTAAGAGGATTTCAAAGCCCGGTCTGCGAGTTTACGCAGGCAAGGATGAGCTTCCCAGAGTTCTCGGAGGACTTGGAATCGCGATCATTTCTACCAATCAGGGCGTAGTTACCGACAAGGAAGCGAGAAAGCTCAATGTCGGCGGCGAGGTTCTTGCATATATCTGGTAACCGGATATATGAAAACCCTGCAGATTTTTCTGCAAGAACGAAACTAATAACGGACGTAAAGTCCGCATTACCCGGTTAAGGAGGTACACGGCATGTCACGAATAGGAAGAATGCCTATCGCTATACCCGCAGGCGTAACTGTCGATATAGCAGAAAATAATAAAGTGACTGTAAAAGGACCGAAGGGAACGCTCGATAGAGTATTGCCTGCGGAAATGGAAATAAAACTCGAAGGAGCAACAGTTACTGTATCAAGACCGAACGATCTCAAGAAGATGAAATCTCTTCACGGTCTTACAAGAACGCTTTTAAACAATATGGTAGTTGGTGTTACCGACGGTTTTGAGAAAAAGCTTGAAGTAAACGGCGTTGGTTACAGGGCGCAGAAGAACGGTAAGACGCTCGTTCTTTCGCTCGGATATTCTCATCCGGTTGAAATGACCGATCCTGAGGGAATAGAAGTTAACGTTGAAGGTCAGAACCTTATCGTTGTTAAAGGTATTGATAAAGAAAAAGTCGGACAGTATGCTGCCGAGATCAGAAGCAAGAGAGAGCCTGAACCTTACAAGGGCAAGGGTATTAAGTATTCTGATGAAACAATCAGACGTAAAGTCGGTAAGACCGGTAAGAAATAAATAAAGGAGTGGAACAAAAATGGTTAGTAAAGAATCAAGATCTGTAGTTCGCCAGAACAAACACAGAAAAATCCGTAATCGTTTCAGCGGAACTGCTGAAAGACCCAGGCTTGCAGTATTCAGAAGTAATAATCATATGTACGCTCAGATTATAGATGATACAGTCGGAAGAACTCTCACTGCTGCTTCTACACTTGAAAAAGGCGTTAAGGCGGAGCTGGATAAGACCAACGACGTTGCGGCGGCCGCTTACTTAGGCACTGTAATTGCCAAGAGAGCGCTTGAGAACGGAATTAAGACTGTAGTATATGACAGAGGCGGTTTCATATATCAGGGCAAAGTAAAAGCATTGGCAGAGGCAGCAAGAGAAGCTGGCCTCGAGTTCTAAGGCAGGAAGGAGAAACGGATGAGACGTACAATTATTGACGCCAGTGAACTGGAATTAAATGATAAAGTAGTATCAATAAAGCGCGTCACCAAGGTTGTTAAGGGTGGCCGTCATATGAGATTCTCCGCGCTTGTCGTTGTCGGGGACGGTAACGGTCATGTCGGAGTCGGAATCGGCAAGGCTATGGAAATTCCCGAAGCTATCCGCAAGGGAAAGGAAGACGCCATGAAGAAGCTTATTACTGTTCCTGTGGACGCAAACGGAAGTATCCCTCATGACATCATGGGTAAATTCGGAAGCGCGTCAGTGCTTTTGAAGAAAGCTCCCGACGGTACCGGTGTTATCGCCGGAGGTCCCGTGCGAAGCGTTATAGAGATGGCGGGTATCACCAATATCCGTACCAAGTCACTTGGCTCTAACAACAAACAGAACGTAGTTCTCGCTACAATCGAAGGTCTGTCGCAGCTCAAGACGCCCGAAGAGGTAGCAAGACTCCGCGGTAAGACAGTAGAAGAGCTCTACAAGTAAGGAGGCAGCGAAATGGCAGATAAGTTAAAAGTAACATTGGTTAAATCAACGATCGGTGCTATCCCCAAGCAGGTTAAGACTGTAGAAGCACTTGGACTTAGAAAGCTTAACAAAACTGTCGAATTACCTGACAATGATGCCGTAAGAGGCATGATTTTCAAGGTCAGACATTTGGTTAAGGTTGAAGAAATATAATTCTTGGATAAGGAGGTGTAAAAATGGATTTATCAAATTTACAGCCCGCAGAAGGTTCTAAACAGAGCGATAATTTCAGAAGAGGCCGCGGACACGGTTCAGGCAACGGCAAGACGGCAGGCAAGGGACATAAGGGACAGAAAGCGCGTTCCGGAGCGCCCAGAGCCGGTTTTGAAGGCGGTCAGATGCCGTTATACAGAAGAATACCGAAGAGAGGTTTCACAAACAGAAACAGTCTTGAGATTGTCGGAATCAATTTGAAGGCATTGGAAGGTTTTGAAGACGGCGCTGTGGTAACCGTTGATTCGCTGATCGAGTCAGGAATCGTAAGGAACCCTAGAGACGGCGTTAAGATTCTTGGAAACGGAGAATTAACTAAGAAGCTTACAGTTAAAGCTAATGCTTTCAGTGCAAAAGCAAAAGAGAAAATTGAGGCTCTTGGTGGAACCTGTGAGGTGATTTAATGTTCAAATCATTAGTAAACGCATTCAGAGTCAAGGAAATAAGGCTCAAATTGCTGTTCACTCTCTTGATGTTAGTGGTTATAAGGATAGGCTGCAACCTTCCGATTCCCGGCGTCAAGGCTGACGCGCTTGCTGAGATATTCAGCGGCAGCGATTTCAGCTTCATAAACGCGGTAACAGGCGGTTCGCTGCTTAACCTTTCGGTATTCGCGCTTAACATTTCGCCTTACATTACCGCGTCGATCATTATGCAGCTTCTTACTATAGCTATTCCAAAGCTTGAAGAACTGCAGAAGGACGGCGAGGACGGAAGAAAGAAGATCGCGTCGATCACCCGTTATGTTACGATCGCGCTCTCGTTAGTCGAAGGCGTTGCGATGGTTTACGGTTTCCGTAATCAGGGAATCATTACGGGATATGCGGCTATGAGTACCGCGCACAAGATTTTTGCTTCTGTTGTTATGGTGGCGGCTCTTACGGCAGGTTCGGCGCTCCTTATGTGGATCGGCGAACGTATTACCGAGAAGGGCGTCGGAAACGGTATTTCAATTGTCCTTGTAATCAATATCATTTCAAGGATACCGGCGGATTTTATGTCGCTTTACCAGACCTTCATAAAAGGACAGAGCGTTCTTAAGGCAACTTTTGCCGTAGTGATAATCGCTGTGGTGATCGTCGGAGTCGTTATTCTGACGGTGCTCTTGTGTACCGGAGAACGACGGATCCCTGTTCAGTATTCCAAGAAGATACAAGGAAGAAGAACCTACGGAGGACAGTCGAGCCATATACCGCTCAAGGTCAACACCGCCGGAGTCATACCGGTTATCTTTGCCCAGTCGCTTATGACATTTCCGGCTATGATAGCACGTTTCTTTGATGTGGATTACAGTACCTTCGGCGGAAAAGTGCTTCTTGCTTTGTCCTCAGGCAACTGGTTCAACAGAAGTAATATGATATACACAGTCGGTGTAATCGTGTATATAGCATTGAATATCTTCTTTGCTTATTTCTATACTTCGATTACCTTTAACCCGATCGAGATTGCCAATAATATGAAGAAGGGCGGCGGATTTATTCCGGGAATCAGACCCGGTAAGCCCACTTCGGATTACCTGACAAAGATTCTTAACAAGATGATTTTCATCGGAGCGATCGGACTTGTAATAGTAGCGATCATTCCTATAATCTGTTCCGGATTGTTTAACGCCGATGTTTCCTTCGGCGGCACCTCGCTCATCATTATCGTGGGCGTTGTGCTTGAAACGATCAGGCAGATCGAGTCACAGATGGTTGTAAGGGATTATAAAGGATTCCTTAATTAATTAAAATTAATTAAAGAAATGGACATGGTGAATTCATGAAAATAATTATGTTGGGTGCGCCCGGAGCCGGAAAAGGAACCCAGGCGGACAAAATCTGTGCTAAGTACGATATTCCCCATATCTCAACGGGAGATATTTTCAGGGCAAATATCAAAAACAACACCGAGCTTGGACAGAAGGCAAAGTCGTATATGGATAAAGGTCTTCTCGTTCCGGATGAGCTTGTAGTTGACCTCGTAGCGGACAGAGTAAAGGCTGACGACTGCGCAAAGGGTTATGTTCTTGACGGATTTCCCAGAACGATACCTCAGGCGGAGGCGCTTGACGCGGCTCTGGCGGCATCGGGCGAAAAGGTCGATTTTGCTATCAACGTTGAGGTTCCCGATGAGAATATCATAAACCGTATGTCGGGAAGAAGAGCCTGCGTAAGCTGCGGAGCGACGTACCATATCGTTCATATCCCCACCAAGGTCGAGGGCATCTGCGATAAATGCGGTTCTGAGCTTATTCTGCGCGACGACGATAAACCCGAAACCGTTAAGAAGCGTCTTGACGTATACCATGAGCAGACACAGCCGTTGATAGATTATTACAGCGGCAAGGGCGTTCTCCATGAGGTTGACGGCACAAAGGACATGGAAGACGTGTTCGGCGCTATCGTAAATATTTTGGGAGCGTAATAATGTCGGTGACGATTAAAAGTCCGAGAGAGATTGAACTTATGCGGGAAGCCGGAAGGATTCTCGCAGAGGTTCATGACAGGCTCGGTAAAATAGTAAGACCGGGAATATCCACTTACGAAATAGACAAAGAAGGAGAAAAGATGATCCGTGATTTCGGATGCGTTCCTTCTTTTCTTAACTATAACGGATATCCTGCTTCGATATGCGTATCGGTGAACGAGGAGGTCGTTCACGGAATCCCTTCCAGAAAGAGGATACTTAAAGACGGAGATATAGTCAGTCTGGACGCGGGCGTTATCTATAAAGGATACCATTCGGACGCGGCAAGAACTCACGCGGTCGGAAATATCGCACCAGACGCGGCAAAGCTTATCGAGGTCACGAAGCAGAGCTTTTTTGAAGGAATAAAATACGCCAGAGCGGGCAATTATCTGCATGATATCTCCAACGCGATCGGCAGATACGCGGAGAGCTTCGGATACGGCGTCGTGAGGGATCTGGTAGGACATGGGATCGGAACTCATCTGCATGAGGATCCGCAGATTCCCAACTACCGTCAGAAGAGCCGCGGAATCAGACTTGCGGCGGGAATGACGCTTGCGATCGAGCCGATGATAAACGCCGGGACCTACAAGGTCTGCTGGCTTGACGACGACTGGACCGTCGTCACGAAGGATGGGGCTTTGTCGGCGCATTACGAAAACACGGTACTTATCACAGAGGACGGCTGCGAGCTTCTTTCATTGACGGGGTGAACGGATATGGCGGAATTAATAAAAGGAAGCTTTTGCAGTTCAAAGGCAGGGCATGACGCGGGAACCATTTATATAGTGGTTGAAGATCAGGGCGGAATATATGTATGCGACGGCAGGCACAGGCAGCTTTCCAATCCGAAAAGAAAGAATCCCATTCATCTGCAGCCGATAAACTACAGAGATGAAGCTTTGATGAGCAGGCTTGAGGCCGGAGATATCCGTGATGAGGATATAAAGTATTCGATCAAAAATTATCTGATCCACATCGGAAAGCAGGACGCCGTTAAAAAGGAGTAAGGCGGATAGGAATGAGCAGGAGGTAATTGAATGTCAAAGTCAGATGTCATAGAAATTGAAGGAACCGTAGTTGAGAAGCTGCCCAATGCAATGTTCCAGGTCGAACTGGAGAACGGACATAAGGTTCTTGCTCACATAAGCGGTAAGCTCAGAATGAATTACATCAGGATAATCCCGGGAGACAAGGTAACGCTTGAATTATCACCCTATGATTTATCCAAGGGAAGAATCATTTGGAGAGATAAATAAAATAATTTTTTTGCTTGTATTATTATAACCGTTGTGATACAATATCACTCGGACGTTTTTTTCAACTTTATTACAAGTTGCTTTTTCGTGGAAAGGAGGACTTACCATGAAGGTTAGATCATCAGTAAAACCTATTTGTGAAAAATGCAAAGTCATTAAGAGAAAAGGAAATATCATGATCATCTGCGAAAATCCTAAGCATAAACAGAGACAGGGATAATTTTGCGGAATCACAGAATATTCCGGGGGAGAAGTGCGCTCCGGCGTATTTTGCGCGTTAAGCCAGTTATTATGCGGCTGCAGTGGCGAACCACCCGGGTGTGTTGTCGTCCGCCACTTTAAATAAATTTTTTCAACAAATAACAGACAAATGGAGGTGTAATGCGCACATGGCTCGTATCGCTGGTGTAGATTTACCAAGAGAAAAACGTGTTGAGATCGGCCTTACCTATATATACGGTATCGGCAGGGTAAGCTCAAACCGTATTCTTGCCGAAGCAAAAGTAAATCCTGACACTCGTGTTAAGGATCTTACCGACGAGGAAGTAGGCAGAATCAAAGACGTTATTGACGCCACCCAGACGGTGGAAGGCGATCTCAGAAGAGAGACGGCTCTCAATATAAAGAGATTGCAGGAGATCGGATGCTACAGAGGCATTCGTCATAGAAAAGGTCTTCCAGTAAGAGGACAGAAAACAAAGACAAACGCTAGAACCCGTAAGGGACCGAAGAAAACAATCGCAAACAAGAAAAAATAATACCCGATGAATAAACGGGAACCCATAAGGGAGGTTAGTTTAGAAAATGGCTAAAGTTACAAAAAAAGTGACAAAAAAGCGTGTTAAGAAAAACGTTGAACGCGGACAGGCACATATTCAGTCATCCTTCAACAACACAATCGTTACCATAACCGATACGGAAGGCAACGCATTGTCTTGGGCTAGTGCCGGTGGTCTTGGATTTAGAGGTTCAAAGAAATCTACTCCTTATGCAGCTCAGATGGCAGCGGAAACTGCAACAAAAGCAGCTTTAGTACACGGATTAAAATCAGTAGACGTTATGGTTAAAGGCCCCGGCTCAGGCCGTGAGGCGGCAATCAGGGCACTTCAGGCATGCGGTCTTGAAGTTACCAGCATTAAGGACGTCACTCCGGTACCACATAACGGATGTCGCCCGCCCAAGCGCAGAAGAGTCTAATAGGAGGTGTAATAAAGAATGGCAGTTAACAGAGTTCCTGTTCTTAAAAGATGCAGATCACTTGGACTTGATCCAGTTTATTTAGGAATAGATAAAAAATCAAAAAGAAGATTAGAGAGAGCCGGCAAGAAGGTGAGTGAGTACGGACTTCAGCTCCGTGAAAAGCAGAAGGCTAAATTCATCTACGGCGTGCTCGAGAAGCCCTTCAGAAATTATTTTAAGAAGGCGGACAGAATGAGCGGAATGACAGGCGATAACCTTATGGCTATGCTTGAGCTCAGACTTGATAATGTTATTTTCAGATTAGGATACGCCAGAACAAGAAAAGAGGCCAGACAGATCGTTGACCATAAGCATGTGCTTGTAAACGGAAAGTGCGTAAACATTCCGTCATACCTTGTAAGCGCGGGCGATTCGATCGAGATCAAAGAAAAGGCCAAATCTTCACAGAGATACAAGGATATACTTGAGGTTACGGGAGCAAGACTTGTACCGGAGTGGCTTGAAGCAGACCAGGAGAACCTTAAGGGTTCGGTTAAGTCTGTTCCTTCAAGGGATATGATTGATGTTCCTGTAAACGAGATGCTTATCGTCGAGTTATACTCTAAGTAATAGAAGATACCCCAGGCAGCATCAAACCCAAAAAGGAGGGGCTTTTAGTGTTCGAATTTGAAAAACCGAAAATTGAGATCGAAGAAATATCTGAGGACAAAAGATACGGCAGATTTGTTGTAGAGCCGCTTGAGAGAGGCTACGGAACAACGCTCGGCAATTCACTTAGAAGGATCATGCTTTCTTCGCTTCCCGGCGCGGCTGTAAGCCAGGTCAAGATCGAAGGCGTGCTTCACGAGTTCAGCCCGATTCCCGGTGTCAAGGAGGATGTCAGCGACATCATTATGAACATCAAGAATCTTGCTATAAAGAACAGCAGCAGCTCGAACGAAGCAAAGATCGCGTACATCGAGTGCGACGGCAGGGAAGGCGTTGTCACGGCTGCCGATATTCAGGCAGATTCGGATATTGAGATTTTGAATCCTGAGTTGGTTATCGCTACGCTTAACGGCGGCGCGGACTGCAAGCTCTTCATGGAGCTTACCATCACCAACGGAAGAGGTTATGTAAGTTCCGACAAAAACAAGTGTGAGGATACCCCTATCGGAGTTTTGTCAATAGATTCCATTTACACACCTGTTGAGCGCGTGAATCTGTCGGTTCAGAATACGCGCGTGGGTCAGGTAACTGACTATGACAAACTTACATTGGAAGTATATACCAACGGTACATTGTCGCCCGACGACGCGGTAAGCCTTGCCGCAAAGGTTTTAAGCGAGCATCTCAGCCTGTTTATCGACCTTTCGGAAAGCGCAAAGTCGGTTGACGTAATGATTGAGAAGGAAGACAATGAAAAAGAAAAGGTTCTTGAGATGAACATCGACGAGCTTGAGCTTTCGGTACGCTCATACAACTGTCTCAAGAGAGCCGGCATAAATACTGTTGAAGAATTATGCAGCAAGACATCCGAAGATATGATGAAGGTCAGAAACCTTGGACGCAAGTCTTTGGAGGAGGTTCTTGCCAAGCTGAAAGAGCTCGGTTTGCAGCTCAGTTCAGGCGACGAATAATAAGTAAAGGAGAAATGAGCAAATGGCAGGTTACAGAAAGCTTGGAAGAACAGCTGATCAGAGAAAAGCTTTAATCAGAAATCAGGTAACGGCATTGCTTTACAACGGCAAGATCGTTACGACCGAAGCCAAGGCTAAGGAAGTCCGCAAAGTTGCTGACGGACTTATCGCGTTAGCGGTTAAGGAAAAAGACAACTTTGAGACCGTTACGGTTACCGCCAGAGTAGCCCGTAAAGATAAAGACGGAAAAAGAGTTAAGGAAACGGTTGACGGAAAGAAGAAGACCGTATACGACAACGTTGAAAAGACCATCAAGAAGGACAGTCCTTCAAGAGTACATGCCAGAAGGCAGATGATGAAGGTCCTTTACGGCGTGACCGAGGTTCCCTCGGAGGCAGCCGGAAGAAAAAGAAATACCAAGAAGGTCAGCGTAGCCGACAAACTCTTTGACGATATCGCTCCTAAGTACGAGGGACGCAACGGCGGTTACACGAGAATCGTCAAGATCGGACCGCGCAAGGGCGATGCGGCAATGGAAGTGGTTCTTGAGTTAGTGTAAGTTTTTAATTATACAACATAAGTGGGCGGATGTCTTTTCGGGCATTCGTCCATTTTTGGATAATAGCTTAAAACGGGAGCGTTTATGAGTATTGTTAAATCTGAAAACCTTGTTTTTGAATATATAAAAAGAGATGAGGACGGGAATGTTGACGGCATCAACAGGGCGGTGGACAATGTCAGTATCGAAGTGGAGCCGGGACAGTTTATCGCCATAGTCGGGCACAACGGTTCGGGCAAATCCACCTTTGCCAGACATATAAACGCTCTTTTGCTCCCCACGGAGGGAACTGTGTATGTCGCCGGTAAGGATACCTCGGACGAGGATAATCTGTGGGAGATAAGACAGACGGCGGGAATGGTTTTCCAGAACCCCGACAATCAGATAGTAGGAACGATTGTCGAGGAGGACGTGGGCTTCGGACCGGAGAATCTCGGCGTGCCGACAGATGAGATATGGGAGCGGGTCGGCAAGGCGCTTGATGCCGTAGGAATGAGCGCGTACCGTGAATATTCGCCGAATAAGCTTTCCGGCGGACAAAAACAGCGCGTGGCGATCGCGGGAGTAGTTGCGATGCGCCCGAAATGTATTATAATGGATGAGCCGACTGCTATGCTTGACCCTGTTGGGCGCAGGGAGGTGCTTGACACCGTCCTTGAGCTTAACCGCAAAGAAAAGGTCACCGTGATACTTATAACGCATTACATGAACGAAATCGTGAACGCCGATAAGGTTTTTGTCATGGATAAAGGAAAAGTCGTCATGGAGGGGACTCCGCGCGAAATATTTTCGCAGGCGGACAGGCTTGAGCGTATAAGGCTTGAAGTTCCGCAGGCGTCAAAGCTTGCGCATAAGCTTGCGGGAGCGGGCATTCCCGTGAATACGGGGGTATTGACGGCGGAGGAGCTGGTTGAAGAAATATGTCGATTATTTTAGATAAGGTAAACTATATATACGGCGAGGGAACGGGATTTGTCAGGCATGCTCTTAAAGATATAAGCCTTGTTATAAGTAAAAACGAATTTATCGGGCTTATCGGGCATACCGGCTCGGGCAAATCGACGCTCACGCAGATACTTAACGGTCTTATACGAGCGTCGTCGGGCAACGTATTTTACGACGAGCAGGATATATACGATAAAGGCTACAATATAAAGGAGCTTCGCCGTAAGGTCGGGCTTGTGTTTCAGTATCCGGAGCATCAGCTTTTTGAGGCGACGGTATTCAAGGACGTATGCTTCGGTCCGAAAAATCTCGGATTGAGCCAGAGAGACAGCGAGCTTCGCGCGTTTGAGGCGCTTGAGATGGTCGGAATGGACAAGGACCTTTTCTACAATTCTCCGTTTGAGCTTTCCGGAGGTCAGAAAAGAAGGGCGGCGATAGCTGGAGTGCTCGCGATGAAGCCTGAGGTGCTTATACTCGACGAGCCGACGGCGGGACTTGACCCCAAGGGACGCGACGAGATTCTCGGCATGGTAAAGGGACTGCATGAGAAAACAGGAAATACTGTTATTTTGGTATCGCACAGCATGGAGGACGTCGCCAGATATGTTGACAGGATACTTGTTATGAACGACGGGGAGCTTTTGTATGACGATTCGCCTAAGGAGGTCTTTGCGCATTCGGAGGAGCTTGAGCGGATAGGACTTGCCGTACCCGAAGTGACGAAGGTCATGAATCTTCTCAGGCAAAAGGGCTTTGACGCCGATACGTCGGCGATAACTATTGATGAAGGTTTTGAAAGTATTTTGAGAATTTTTAAGGAACGCTGAAAGGTCACTGAATGTTAAAAGATATCACGATAGGACAATATTATCCGACAGGCTCGGTCATACACAGACTTGATCCGCGCGTTAAGCTCTTCGGAACGATTCTTTATATCGTTACGCTTTTTATCGCTAAAAATCCCGTGGTCTACATGCTTGCGGCGGCGTTTCTTTTTACCTGCGTCGGAATATCGCGCGTGCCGTTCAAATTTATTATGCGCGGTCTGAAATCCATAATGATAATTATGGCGATAAGTCTTATTTTTAACCTGTTTATGACGGAAGGTCATGTGCTTGTGAGTTTCTGGAAGTTCAGAATAACCTACGAGGGCATAATTCAGGCTGTGTATATGGGATTAAGGCTTGTACTTCTCATTATGGGTTCGTCGGTGATGACGCTGACAACTACGCCTAATGACCTTACCGACGGAATGGAGAAGGGACTCCGTTTCCTCAAGGTCATAAGGATTCCCGTCCACGAGGTCGCCATGATGATGTCGATCGCGCTCCGTTTCATACCTATCCTTATGGACGAAACGGACAAAATAATGAAGGCGCAGAGCGCGAGGGGCGCCGATTTCGAGAGCGGGAACTTTTTCAAAAGAGTGAAGGCGCTCGTGCCGATACTTGTGCCGCTTTTTGTGTCGGCGATACGGAGGGCGTACGATCTCGCGACGGCTATGGAGGCGCGCTGCTACCGCGGCGGCAAGGGGCGCACGAAGATGAAGCCGTTAAGATATAAGGGGCGCGACGGTATCGCCTATCTGATACTGTTTTTGTATCTTGGAATGATAATAGCCGCAAGAATATTGTGGAACAGATTTATGTGAGGTTTTTATGAGAGTGATGCTTCGCGTCGCCTATGACGGAACGGCGTATTCCGGATGGCAGATACAGCAGAACGCGGTTACGGTAGAACAGAGGCTTAAAGAGGCGCTTGAAGAGCTGTTTGCGGCTCCGATAGAGCTTACGGGAGCGAGCAGGACGGACGCGGGCGTTCACGCGCGCGGAAATGTCGCCGTTTTTGACGTCGATACCCGTATGCCCGCGGAAAAAATAGCCTACGCGCTCAATACAAGGCTTCCCGAGGACATCAGGGTCGTACGTTCGTCGGAGGCAGCGCCGGATTTTCATCCGAGATATGCCGAATGCGTGAAAACTTATGAATACAAAATATGGAACGCGGAGTTTCCCGACCCGACCGTGCGCCTTTACTCCCATTTTGAGTACAGGCATCTGGACGCGGAGAGGATGAACGAGGCGGCGCGTTTTCTCGTAGGCGAGCATGATTTTACCTCGTTCTGCTCTGCGGGCGCGCAGGTTCAGAGCAAGGTGCGCACGGTTTATTCGGCGGAGGTATGGCGAGACGGTCCTATGATAACGGTAAGAGTGACGGGAAACGGTTTTTTATATAATATGGTGCGTATAATCGCCGGAACGCTGATAAAAGCCGGACATGATATTATCCTGCCGGACGGTGTGAAAAAGGCGCTTGACGGGCGCGACAGAGGGCTTGCGGGAGCCCGCGGGCTTACGCTTGTGAAAATCGACTACGGAGAAAACGGCTGATGTTGTGGATGCTTCTCGTGCTTTTTTACGGACTTGCCAAGGGCGGCAGGGAGATATGCAAGAAAAAAGCGCTGACAAAAAACAACGTAATAGAGGTACTTTTTTTCTACACCCTTTTGTCTTTTGTGTTCGTGCTTCCTCAGGCTCCGCGCGCCGGAGGAGTGGAGCTAAAGCAGTATCTGCTTATCGCCCTTAAATCCTTTGTGATTTTTGTCGCGTGGATATGCAGCTTCAGC
The DNA here is from genome assembly GCA_910577605.1 of uncultured Butyrivibrio sp. Classification (GTDB taxonomy): domain Bacteria; phylum Bacillota; class Clostridia; order Lachnospirales; family Lachnospiraceae; genus Eshraghiella. Next base: position 5,158 of record CAJTON010000032.1, on the reverse strand, counting down.
GCGATCAAGAAACTGCCGATAAGCCTTATGGGAGTGCTCGACCTTTCAAGGGTGCTGTTTGCGACGCTCATGGGAGTGTTCTTTCTCAATGAGAGCATGAACGTGCCTCAGATATGGGGACTTGCTTTGGTATCGGCGGGACTTCTTATGCTGCCGCTTCAGGGAATGATACGGACAAGACGCAGCGCTAAATCCGAAACGCCGGCCTTAAACGCCACGCGCCGGGAGGAGCCTGTAAAGGCGCTCTATGTAGTGCTTGCTCTTATAAGCTGCGTTTTGAACGCGGTTTCCGGCACAATGGACAAGTATCTAATGAACGGGAATCTGACGAGCGGGCAGCTTCAGTTCTGGTACATGCTTTTTCTCACGGCATACTACGGCGTATATATTTTGATAAAAAGGATCCGTCTAGACTGGAAAAAAATGCTTCGTAATTACTGGATATGGATACTCACCGTGCTTTTTGTGCTTGCGGACCGCGCGCTTTTTATCGCGAACGGTTATCCCGAAAGCAAGGTCACGGTAATGACGCTCATAAAACAGTCCGGCTGTCTTGTGACAGTGCTTGGCGGGCGGTTTATTTTCAAGGAAAAAAATATAATTTACAGGCTTGTCTGCGCGGCGGTCATAGTTGCGGGAATCGTCGTGGCGGTTTTGTAGTTTTTACGGCAAAAATATTAGCGGAACGCCCAAAAATCGTGCAAAAATTTTCAAAAAGATGTTGACATGGGAAATGCCGCATTATATAATATTTAACTGTGGCGACATTTAGACTAAAGCGTTTCACCATAGCCCCGGAGGAACGTTTTGAATATATAAGCTAACAAGTTTTTTGAGATTTTCAAGGAGGTAAACCAATGAAAACATTTATGGCCAGTCCATCAACAATTGAAAGAAAATGGTATGTAGTTGACGCTACAGGATATACATTAGGACGCCTTGCTTCAGAGGTAGCTAAGGTTTTGAGAGGAAAGAACAAGCCTACCTACACGCCCAGCATGGACACCGGAGATTACGTTATCGTAGTCAATGCCGAGAAGATTTCCGTAACCGGCAAGAAGCTTGATCAGAAGATATATTACAACTATTCAGGCTGGATCGGCGGACTCAAGGAGACAACCCTCAGAGAGATGCTTGCAAAGCACCCCGAAAGAGTTATTGAGCACGCGGTTAAGGGAATGCTCCCGAAAGGACCTTTGGGAAGAGAAATGTACACAAAACTCCACGTATATGTTGGACCGGAACACAAGCACGCAGCTCAGAAGCCGGAAGTTTTGACATTTTAATTAGAAGGAGGAAATGACAATGGCAGCAAAGAAAGCGGCAAGCGCAAGGTTTTACGGAACCGGAAGAAGAAAAAGCAGTATCGCAAGAGTATATATCATGCCCGGTAAAGGCGAGATCACGATAAATAAAAGAGGGATCGACAATTATTTCGGTCTTGAGACTCTCAAGGTTATAGTTCGTCAGCCCCTCTCGCTTACAGATACGCTCGACAAGTTCGACGTTAAGGTAAACGTACACGGCGGCGGAACCACCGGTCAGGCAGGCGCTATCAGACACGGAATCTCAAGAGCGCTCGTTAAGGCGGACGCAGAGTACAGACCTGTACTCAAGTCGGCAGGTTTCCTCACCAGAGACCCGAGAATGAAAGAGCGTAAGAAATACGGACTCAAGGCAGCCAGAAGAGCGCCTCAGTTCTCGAAGAGATAATCTGTGCTATTTGTACGAAAGCCAAAAAGCCCGATTTTACAAGGGTTACAGAGGTTGTGAGAAGTTGTCAGATGTGTCGGATTTCAAATGGTATGCAACAAGTAAGCAACACATATGCAACAAAGTTATCAAAGAATTATTTAGGACATTTTTCAGTAGGGGGATTACTGGAAAATGTCCTTTCTTTATATCTGATTAATTGCATCCACTAACTCCTTAATATCGAAGCGCGTGTAAACTTTCTCAGTGAGTGTCATTACTCCTGAGTGTCCCACAATCTTCTTAATAATTGTTTGAACGACACCGGCTTCTGCTAACAGGGAAATACAAGACCTATATTATAGTGAATGGAACGAAATTTTACTAGAAGTGGTCAAAAAAGAGGTTTATAGTATCAACCTTGAAAAGAAATGATGTGATATCCAACCGGCAGTTTCAAAAATATAAACTAAGCCTCGATTGTGTGTGATAAAAAGTTATGTTATTTTTTGTGTGTAAGGTATCTTAACATATAAAAGGAAAGGAACAATGAAGTATGACAGTAGGAAATAACATAAAAAGAATCCGTCAAAATAAAGGAGTAACGCAGGAACAATTAGGTGATATTATAGGCGTTTCAGGTCAGGCGGTCAGTAAATGGGAGAATGGTTCAGCACTTCCGGATATTTCTGTATTACCGAAACTTGCGGATTGTTTTGGAATCAGTATTGATGAACTGATGGGATATAAATTGAATGCATTAACTTATAAAGAGCAGTTTGTGAAATTCATGTTAGGAAATGGGATTTTACAGACGGGCGAATTTGATTTGAAACACGGTCAAAAGAAGAACTATTATTTGAACTCAGAAAGGTTTACGACAAATGCCCAAATAGCAAAAATTGGTGAGTATTTTGCGGAGTGTATCAAAGAAAATAGTATTCAGTACGACGTGATTGCTGGACTAACATATCATGGGATAGCATTTTCTACCTCGACATCTTGTGCCTTGTTTCAGAAATATGGTGTCACAACAGATTTTTGCTTTGACAGAAAAGTACCGGACAGCAGAGGAAGAAAGATATGTGGACATACATTGAGAGACGGCGATAAAATTATCATTGTAGATGATTTGATTAGTACTGGAAAAACATTATGCGAGCGAATTGAACAGTTGAAGGAAGAAGCTGATATTGAAGTTGTTGCAGTCATAGTGATTGCAAATTTAGTAAATGAGGAAGCAAGGAAAAGCGGTTTAGGAAAAATATTGGAGGAACGATACGGTGCAAAGGTATATTCTATCATTACAGACAAGGATATCAGTGATTATCTAAATAAAATTTAGTAAGCAACTCACGGTTGCAAAAATTCCAATCAAACTTGGTAGACGAGCATACATTGATTTGTTACAATGAAGAAAACATCTGGAGGATAAAATGGGATTAGGCAGCAGAATTCAAAAACTTAGAATCAATAATGGTCTGACACAGGAGCAGTTGGCAGAAATGCTTTCGATATCCAGACAATCGGTTTCAAAGTGGGAGATGGATCAATCGCTTCCGGAAATTGATAAGGTCATTATGATGAGTAAGTTATTTTCAGTGAGAACAGATGAAATTTTACTGGAAGATGAAGAAATAAAAAATCTCAGACCACAAGAATTACATCTGGGTTCCATCTATCTGATTGTAAGAGATTTTGAAAAGTCTGTTTTATTTTATGAACAATTATTATCAATGCCTGTATCTACAACAAATTGTGGAAATAAATTTGCTGAGTTTTATTTTGACAATAAGTGTTTGGCACTAATGAATGAAGGCAGTTTGCCGGGACATCATTATGAGGATGGCGACCACAAATTTGTATTGAATTTTTGGGTTGAAGATTTGGTAAAAGAATATAACAGGCTCAGAATACTCAATATTGGGGAGATGACGGAAATAGAAAAAGCGAATGAGAGATATTATTACTTCAATGTGCTTGATCCAGATAATAATGTTTGTGAAATCACAGGTGGATATCATTTATTGGAGGAGGAAAACGATGAGTAATAATGTATGTCAAAGCTGTGGGATGATTATGGAAGAAAATGAACATGGAACAAATTTAGATGGAAGTATCAGCGTGGACTATTGCAAGTATTGCTTTAATGACGGCAAATTTGGAAAGGACGAATCAATGGAAGAAATGATAGAAAGTTGTATTCCGTTTTGGGTAAATGAGGCAGAAGGAATTGACGAGGAAGAAGCAAGGAAGAAGATGTTTTCTATTTTTTCAAACTTGAAAAGATGGAAAATCACAGATTGATTTGAAGAATATTATAGCATTCAATCTGGTGGAATTAATGGGTATCTATGGAGTGGGTTTCAGAGGTTAATGAATAAGCTGATATTTAGAATAGAGGATTGATGCCCAAGAATTAGCCCCTTACATTCAGTCCTAAAAATACTTTAAGAGTTGAAACCATTATTTAGCCTAAATTTATTTCGTAAGAATATCCTTTCTTAATTGTAAGTAATCGCATATACGAGTTGCACAGAGAAGCCTGAACAGTAATACGAGGCTCTCCGTGTAAAACGCGTATGCAACAAATGTTTAGAAAAACTCCTTATTTATCGGGTGCTTCAAGCAGTAAGACATTACCGAAGAGATAAGTGTAGGAAGAATAGTAGATTTTATGAAACCCTTGAAAGTATGGCGCTTTCAAGGGTTTTTCTCTTTAAGATCCTCCATTACCTTCTCCCAGAACTTCCTGAACCCCCTCTTTACAGCCGACTCGTCAACAGACCTCTCCGGCAGGTCATAATAATATTTTCCGGTGGCAATATCTATTGACAGCGAATCCAGAGGAAAGCCGTCGTTGCGTTTCGCGTGCGGCTCGCCGACAAGAATAAAAGGCTCGGTTTCCAAAGACGCGTCCATACATGAAAAACAGGACTTTTCGCCGGCAATAAAGCAGATGGCGTTTCTGTATCTTCCGATAAGGCTGCCGCCGTACTGTTTTGCAAGGTCTGAGTAATATTCTATCATTTCCTCGTCGGTCAGTTCCCTGCCGTTGACTCTTCTTGTATGCGTTCCGGGCTGCATCGATTCCTCAAGACCGTCAAAATATAGTCCGCTGTCGCAGGAAAAAACGTGCATTGAAAAAGCTTCGTAATACGCCTTTGCTTTGATTTCGGCATTTTCGAGGGGATCATTTCCCGTTTCATCTATCTCCGGTAAAGGCTGATTCAAGTCCCGCAGGCTGATAAGCTCGATTCCGAGCGATTCGGTTATCCTCGCCATGGATAAAAATTTTGCCTGATTTGTCGTTCCGTACAGTATTTTCATGTTTTTCTCTCCGTTTCATCATGATTCGCGCACATTCGCCAAATGCCTGCTCCGCAGCCGCTTGGCTCATTGTGTTCGCGTATATTATACCATGTCAGCAGGAAATCAAGCGGCTGCGGAGCAGACATTTGATTTC
>CAJTON010000031.1 GCA_910577605.1 uncultured Butyrivibrio sp. | reverse complement strand
GATATGGTTGCAGCAGGACAAGTATATCTAGGAGATGAATGGACTAATAAATCACCATTAGAATTTTATAATAAAAATAAAAATTATATGTTATTAACAGATAGTACTAGAAAACTATTAGAACATTGGTTAAATGCTATTGCAAATGATGGTTTAGAAAGTTTTATAATGAGAGCAAGGAGGTGGAAATAATGGGTAGAAAGAAAAAAGAACAATGGGAAAAAGAAATTGATAAAGATATAGTATCCTTATTAGAAACCTATCCTTATATTTTTGCATTTTCATCTTTAGATAAAGGAATTGTTAATGTAAGAGATTTCCAAACGACGGGAGTTGTTTCATCTGCACGGGGGTGTCCGTTTCAAAAATTAAAAGCAGGACGATTAGATTTAATGGGAAAAAGAGTTGCGATTAAGGAAGAATATAGGATAAATTGTATTAGAAATGTTGAAGAAATCGTAAACAGAATAAATAAAGATTTATAACTATATAGTATTGGAAGTTTATATGAGAAAAACAAGGAGTGATTTAACGGCGGGCTCTTTTGAAAAAGCATATTATTTTACCGAGAGTAATAAGAAATAAAAATAGATGGATACTAGAAACGATAAAACAATAGGGTCAATTAGAAAAGAAGCGAATAAGAGAAAGTAAAGATAAAAAATTCAGATAGCATTTTTACTGTAATACCAAATTAGATGTGAAACTATTTTACAATTTCTTTTAGGATCTTTGGAATATAATTCACAATCTTGATTTTAGAGGGTATCGCTCAATCATCTAATTTGATGATTTTGCGACACTCTCTTCTGCTTTTATAAAGATTACTGTACTATATTTATAAGCTTCATTCCGTTTTCGTACGCGAACGCGTTCTCCAAGGTTTCTATGGCGATAGCCTGCATCGCCTCGCGCGTGAAGAAGCCCATGTGCGAGGTTATGAGGACGTTGGGGAAGGTGGAGAGGCGGGAAAGCACGTCGTCCTGAATTATTTTGCCGGACACATCCTCATAGAAGATTCCCTCCTCCTCCTCGTATACGTCGAGCGCCACGCCGCCGATCTTGCCTTCTTTCAATCCGTCCAAAAGAGCGTTTGAGTCGATGAGCGAGCCTCGCGAGGTGTTGGAGATTATGACTCCTGGGCGCATACGGGCGATGGAATTGCCGTTTATTATGTGGTAGGTGTCTTTGGTCAGAGGACAGTGAAGCGATATGAAATCCGACTTTTCAAAAAGCTCGTCCAAAGGCACATATACGGCATCGAGATTTTCATTCGGGTAGACGTCGTACGCCAGTACCTTCATATGAAATCCATTGAAAATATCTATCATGCACTGGCCTATTTTGCCCGTGCCGATCACGCCGGCGGTCTTGCAGTTCATGTCGCGTCCCATAAGACCGTTGATGCTCATGTTGAAATCGCGGGTGCGGTTGTAGGCGCGGTGAAGCTGACGGTTTACCGCTAGTATCGCTGCCATTGAAAATTCCGCGACGGCAGCGGGAGAATAACTGGGGACGCGCAGTACAGTGATCCCGAGTTCTTTGGTGGCGGACAGATCGACGTTGTTGAAGCCCGCGCACCTTAACAGAATCAGCTTGATCCCCATCGAGGACAGGCGCTGCGCAACCTCCGCGGTCACATAGTCGTTTACAAAAATACAGACCGCGTTGCTGCCCTCGGCGAGAACAACGGTGTCCGAATTCATTTTGGCTTCGATAAAATGAATATGGCAGCTGTATTCCTTGCTTAATGGCTCAAACCACAGCTTGTCATAGGGTTTTGTCCCGAAAAAAGCAATATCCATAGTTTTGGCGCTCCTTAACCTAAATCAGATAAATCCCGCATGTGCGGGTATGATTTGAGTATGTCCCAAAACCTGAGAATTATGCCATATTTTTGCTGAATTTAAACGGGATTTTGAATTGACAAGGAATGAGAGTGTGCTATAATGAACCCTTGGCGAATCGGAGCGTATTTTGACGTTTGGACGGTTTAAATCAATCGAAATCGGGAGGATGCCGTGATGAGGTCGGGAGTTAAGACCGCAAAGAATTTAATGACGGAGGGAAGCATACTTAAAGCTTTGCTCTTTTTTGCGTTTCCTATACTGATAGGCAACATTTTTCAGCAATGCTATAATATTGTAGATACGGCTGTAATCGGAAATCTTTTGGGCGACGACGCGTTAGCGGCTGTGGGCGCGGCGGCTCCGGTGTACAGTCTTGTAATAAGCTTCGCAAACGGAATGACAAACGGTTTTTCGGTGGTTATCGCGCGCTTCTACGGGGCGGGCGACACTGTGAAAATGAAAAGGGCGATCACTTTTTCGTATCTTCTTACCGCAGGAATTTCCGTACTGCTGACTGTTGTCAGTATGATAGGAATAAAGCCGCTTCTTGTTTTTCTTAACACGCCGGAGGAAATAGTCGGAGATACCGAGAGCTATCTCAGGGTCATCCTGCTTTTTTCGGTCGTAACGATGTTTTATAATATGTTCGCGGGAATGTTCAGGGCGATAGGAAACAGCAGGATACCGCTTTATTTTCTTGTTGTCGGAACCGTGCTGAACGTGGTTCTTGATATTGTTTTCGTAAAATTTTTAGGGCTTGGAGTCGCGGGCGCAGGATATGCTACGGTCATAGCGCAGGCAGTGGCGGTGGCGCTGTGCGTTTTGGCGGTGAGGAAAAAATTCAGGATACTTGAGTTTGAAAGAGCGTCTCTCGGACGGGATAAAAGGCTTCTCGGGGATCTGTCGGTGACGGGACTTTCGATGGGACTTATGCTGGCCGTTGTTTCCATCGGCTCAGTGGCTATGCAGAACGCCGTTAATTCGCTGGGCAAGGCGACGGTCACGGCGCATACCGCCGCCCGCAAATTCGGCGATATATTTATGCTGACTCTGGGTACGGTGAGCCTTTCCGCCTCGACCTTCGCCAGCCAGAATTACGGAGCGGGCAATATGGAGAGGGTGAAAAAGGGAATACTTACGTCCATGGCGATAGGCTTCGTGTGGAGCGTTATTTCCGTTATCTGTGCGTTTACGGTCGCGAAACCTGTTGTGAAGGCGCTCACCGGAACCGACAGTGCTTTCGTTATGGATACGGCTGTTAAATATATAAGGATCAACCTGCCGTTTTTCTTCGTTCTTAACGTTCTTCTGATACTGAGAAGCTCGCTTCAGGGGCTTGGGCGCAAGCTGGTCCCTATCTGCGGAAGCGTGATAGAGCTTGCGGGCAAGTTCGCGGCGGCGTTCTTTATCGCTCCTGTATTGGGGTACACCGGAATCTGCTTTCTTGAGCCCGCGATATGGATCGTGTGCGCGATCGTCGTTCTTATTGATTTTCGCTGTTTTCTTTCGCGCAGTGCGCGTCAAGCCAGTTAAGAATGTCGCGGTACGGGTCTTCCTTGCCGATCTCGTTCAGTATCTCGTGCCGGAAACCGTCGTAAAGCTTTAAGGTAACGTCCTTGATGCCGAGGCGCTTGTACTGCTCGTAGACCGCTTTGGGACCTTTGCCGTAGTTGCCTACGGGATCGGCTGTTCCCGCTACGACGAAAATCGGGAGCGTGTCGGGAATCGCGGTCAGATTTTTTTCTTTACATACATATCCGAGTATTTTGAAAAGCGTCCGGTACGCGTTGAGCGAGAATTTGAAGCTGCACAGCGGGTCCTTTACATAAGCGTCCACAACGTCGTCGTCGCGGGAGATCCAGTCGCTTTCGGTGCGGCAGTTGGGAATTTTTTTGTTATAGCCGCCGAAGGCGATATGGGTTATAAAGCCGCTCACATGCCTGTCGCCGAAAAATATCTTTTGGAAGTTGGTCAGAAATACGCCGAAGCCCGTGACGAACGCGGGCATAACGCCTGTTCCCATCACGATCGCGCCGTCTATTCCGCTTCCGTACATGGTGAGATATTTGCGGAAAATAAACGAGCCCATGCTGTGTCCCATGATAAAATAAGGAACTCCGGGGTTCTGCTCCTGAATTATTTTCTTGAGACGGTGGGCGTTGCGCACAAGCACCGTTTCGGGGTCCTGCGGACAAAAATATCCCAGATCCTTTTCTGTGGCGGCGGTTTTGCCGTGACCGAGATGGTCCTCGCCCACAACCAGATACCCGTGCGCTGCAAGAAAACTTGCAAACGCGTCATATCTTTGGACATACTCGACCATTCCGTGAATTATCTGAAAAACGGCTTTTACATTTCCGTTTTCCGGCGCCCACGAGTATGCGTAGCAGGTGTTTATTCCGTCTCTTGAACGGAAGGTGAACTCTTTTTTGATTGCCATTGTGAACCTCCTCGTATCTGAAATATTTATTTCAATGCAGATTTTCCTGCAAAAATTGGAAAGTCATATTTATTTATAAAATTCTAAAGCAAAAAGCAGTGCCAGGATAGAAACCCCGTCCTTTGTTCCGTTAGTTCTCAACATTTCCAAAATTCCGTCTCTTGAAACCCATTTTTTGGTATTTACTTCATTTTTATCAAAATTCAAGGATTCCGTATCGACCCTCGCCGCAAAAACATGGCATACGCAATCGGACATTCCGTTTGCCGGATTCTGTGTACACAAGAATCTTAAATCTTTAACCGTACATCCTGTTTCCTCCATGCACTCCCTGCGGGCGGCCTCCTCTTTTGATTCTCCGTCTTCAACGCGCCCTGCCGGAATCTCCCATTCCATGCGCATTACTGTGTACCGCTTAGACTGAATGAGCAGAATTTCATCGTTTTCATTGAATAAGACAAGGCATACCGCCTCGTGCGGGTAATGAATTTGATGATATTTTTCTATAACGTATCCGCTTGGTAATTTCACTTTGTCGGCATACAGGCATACATAATCGCTTTCATAAATAATTTTTCTGTCCAGCCGTTCCGGAAAATTTCTCTGATCCATATTTTACCTTCTGATAATTATAATTGTTTTTTCATATAGCCGCAAGTAAAAGGAAAGAAATCGTATTTTTCAGCGCGTATATGAACCGCGCCGTTTGCTTCGTACCATTTTCTCAGGCGGACGTTTTCCTCTACGATTCCTATGTTCATCACAGAACAGCCCATTTTTCCTGCCTCTGTAAATGCGTGTTCCAAAAGTCCTCTGCCGATATTTTTATGGCGGTATTCCGAAAGCACGCAAAGGTTGTTTAGTTCGCATTCGCTGTCGTTTTGTTTAAGAAGAGAGTAGTACCCGATGATTTTATTGTCCGCGCGGTACGCGAACATCGGTCTTTTTTCATGCTCATACTGCCATATCAGACGCTCATATGTGGTTGCAAACGCCGTAAATCTAGGCGCGTTTTCTTCGGTGAAGCCGAATTCGTCCGCAACCGTTTTAAAGCTGCTTCGGATAACATTTACACATTCTTCCAAATCGTTTTTGCTTACCGCGCAAATCATGGCGCTACCTCCGGGATATTCTGGTTTATGACAGAAAAGATTGATTTTTTCCTGTGCATGGGGTAATATTCTTCATAGAATATTATAGCAGGAGGACGAACAATGGTCAAATTAAGCGAAAAAGGCGCTTATCTTATCAACGGAACGGAGCTTGTGGAGGAGTCCGAGGCGGCGTCGCAGGAGCTTGCGGCGAAGTGCGGCAGAGCCGTTTCAAAGGAGGAAGCGGTCAAAAATACGATTGCGTACGGGATCCTTACTTCACATAACACATCGGGTAATGACGAAAAGCTTCAGATAAAATTTGATAAGCTTACGTCGCACGACATTACTTTTGTCGGAATAATTCAGACGGCAAGGGCAAGCGGGCTTGAAAAATTCCCGATTCCCTATGTGCTTACAAATTGCCACAACAGTCTTTGCGCGGTCGGCGGCACTATCAACGAGGACGACCATATGTTTGGACTTACCTGCGCCAAAAAGTACGGCGGAATCTATGTTCCTCCGCATCAGGCGGTGATCCATCAGTTCGCGAGGGAGATGCTTGCGGAGGCGGGTAAAATGATTCTCGGCTCGGACAGCCATACGCGCTACGGGGCGCTCGGAACGATGGCGGTTGGAGAGGGCGGACCGGAGCTTGTAAAGCAGCTTCTTAACAAGACCTACGATATAAATATGCCGGAGGTCATCGCGGTTTATCTGACAGGCGAGCCGGCTAAGGGCGTAGGGCCTCAGGACGTTGCGCTTGCGATCATCGGCGGTGTTTTTGCCAACGGATATGTCAAAAACAAGGTGATGGAATTTGTGGGACCGGGAGTCGAGAAGCTCAGCGCGGATTTCCGTATCGGCGTGGACGTTATGACTACGGAGACCACCTGCCTCTCGTCGATATGGAAAACGGACGACGCGATAAGGGAATTTTATGAGATACACGGAAGAAGCGAGGCGTATAAGGAGCTGAATCCGGGCGGCGTTGCATACTATGACGGAGTTGTGTACGTCGATCTGAGCGCAGTCAAGCCGATGATAGCCATGCCCTTCCACCCGAGCAACACCTATACGATAGACGAGCTTAACGATAACCTTGAGGATATTCTCCGCGACTGCGAGCAGAAGGCGCTTGTGAGTCTTGACGGAAAGGTTGATTTTAAGCTTACGGATAAAATAAGGAACGGCAGGCTTTATGTTGATCAGGGAATCATTGCGGGCTGCGCCGGAGGCGGCTTTGAAAATATCTGCGCCGCCGCCGATATTCTGCGCGGACGCTCGATAGGCGCGGACGAATTTACGCTGAGCGTATATCCCGCGAGTATGCCTGTATATATGGAGCTTGCGAGAAACGGCAGTCTTGCTGACCTTATCGGTACGGGGGCGGTCGTGAAAACGGCGTTCTGCGGTCCTTGCTTCGGCGCGGGCGATACGCCGGCAAACAACGCGTTTTCTATCAGACATTCGACGCGCAATTTCCCGAACAGGGAGGGCTCGAAGCTTCAGAACGGACAGATTTCGTCGGTAGCGCTTATGGACGCGCGCTCGATAGCCGCGACCGCGGCAAACAAGGGTTATCTGACCTCCGCCGCAGACATTGACGTTGAGTTCAGAGGACCGAAATATCATTTTGACGCTTCGATCTATGCAAACAGGGTATTTGACAGCCACGGCACAGCCGATCCCGAACAGGAGATAAAATTCGGACCTAATATAAAGGACTGGCCTGCGATGCCCGCTCTTCCCGAAAACCTCATTATAAAGTGCGTTTCGGAAATACATGACCCGGTGACGACAACGGACGAGCTGATTCCTTCGGGCGAGACCTCATCCTTCCGCTCTAATCCCTTAGGACTTGCGGAGTTTGCGCTTTCAAGGAAGGACCCGCTTTATGTGGGACGCGCAAAAGAGGTCCAGAAGGCCGAAAAGGCGAGAGAAGCGGGACAGTGCATGGGCGAGGCGCTTCCTGAGCTTCGCGACGTTATGCATAAAATAAAAGAGAGCTTTGACGTGTGCAAGGACAACACGGGCGTCGGCAGTACGATTTTCGCCGTAAAGCCGGGCGACGGCTCCGCGAGGGAGCAGGCGGCGTCCTGCCAGAAGGTTCTCGGCGGCTGGGCGAATATCGCCAACGAGTACGCGACCAAGAGATACCGCTCAAACCTTATCAACTGGGGCATGATTCCTTTTATCATAGACGAAGGGGAGCTTCCGTTTGAGAATCTCGACTATATTTTCATACCCGGAATCGCGGAGGCGATAAAGAACGGCGCGTCCGCAGTTAAGGCGTATGTCGCCAGCAAGGATATGAAGGAATTTGAGCTTAGGATAGGAGAGCTTACCGACGACGAGCGCAGGATAATACTTGCGGGTTGTCTGATAAATTTTTACAGGGAAAATTAAATTTTCCAAAGGTGCATATTTTTGGCAGTTTTACGGATAATACGGACTGGAATAAAAAATAAACGGGAGTTGATCTTATGTCTGTAAATTTTGCCGAAAGTAAAACCAAAGTAAACCTTATGAGGGCGTTCGCCGGAGAGAGTCAGGCGAGGAACCGCTACACCTTTGCGGCGGATAAAGCGAAAAAAGCGGGAAATTATTTTATCTACAATATTTTTACGCTTACCGCCAATCAGGAAAAGGAGCATGCCGAGATTTTCTACAATCATCTTAAATCGGAAAACGGCGGCACTATCGTTATCGACAACGCGGGCTACCCCGTTGACAATTTCGATAAACTTGAGGATCTGCTTAAAAGCGCCAGGCACAACGAGTACGAGGAGTTTGAGTCCGTCTACCCTGAATTTGCCAGAGTCGCTGAGGAGGAGGGCTTTGCCGCCATCGCCAATTCCTTCAGGATGATTGCGGAGATCGAAAAGGTACACGGCGACCGCTTCGGATGCTTTGCCGAGCTTATCGAAAACAGCAGAATGTATGTCGGCGAGGAGGCGACCGAATGGATATGCCTTAACTGCGGGCATATTTACAAGGGCGGAAAAGTACCCGCGCAATGCCCTGTCTGTCAGCACGATAGAGGCTATTTCGTGCCTTACAAGTATTATAAATTCGTGGCTTCAAAGTACGGGATCCCGGAAATGTGACAGCCCAAGCAGGGAATCGCCCCCGCGTCCATGTGCCGTAAAAGGCAGTGGCGCGGGGGATTTTTTGATACATAAAAAGAACAAAACATTCGTTGACGTACTTTTTATATAATAGTACAATATAGAAAACAAATTAATATTTAACTATGATTTATTAACAAAAGAGGTCACAATGAAGCGCAAATCATTTAAAAGTGTTCTTACAATTATGACAGCTGTAATTTTAATTAGCTTGTTACTGATTGAAATTACAAATATGTTCGGTAATATGGCACTAGCTGTTTATGCTTCGGAGGCATCGGAAAAAGAGCCTCTGGAGGATGCCGAGCTGGCGGAAGCTCTTATAGAAGGTGGCGTTACCGACACCAACCATGTTGAACGGCTTGAAGAAAAAGAACCTGATTTAAATACGATCGTATACGCGAATTATGACGGAACGGAAACAACATACATATTTGATGAAGAAGTCAAATATATTGACGAAAACGGAGAGGTTCAGGATAAGAGCAATGAGATAACAGGGGCAGACAGCGCGACGGTTGGAGGTGATTATTCTTATTGTAATGCAAACAATGATATAAATACATATTTTCCTGAATCACTTTTTGGGGATATGGGAGTGTTTTTGAAAAGCGATGATTTTGAGCTGGAAATGTTCCCTAAAGCCGATGGGAATGCTGCCGTGCCTGTTGAAAATGATTCATTTGCAGGCGTGAAGGTTGAAGATAACACGGTGATTTATGATAATGTTTTTGGAGAAAGTACCGAGCTTCAATACAGCACGACATTTAACGGTTTCAAGGAAGATATAGTCCTTTATGAGAATTGCGGCAATGTTTTTTCTTTTATTGTAAATGTACGGAATACATATCTTGATAATGAAAACGGCGCGATAAATTTCATTGACAAAAGCACTGATACGCTCAAGGCCGTGATGAGCCCGATATATGTATACGACAGCTTTGCCGGCGACGTGCCGGAGGGTGAGACGCATTATACTTATGCGAACAGCCTTGAATTCAGTAAAATCAGTGAGGAAAGCTATGAAATAACGGTAACCGTTGACAAGGATTTTCTTGAGAATGAAGCGACGGTGTATCCGGTTTATGTGGACCCGTCAACCACAGTAATTAATGCCGTGCCGTCGGGAAATAAGACGGTGCTTGACACTCCTATTTATAACGGCGCGGGCGCTGCAAATGTCGCCTCCGGCGCAAATACGACGGGTGTTATCGGCTATGTGAACGCTTCCTACGGTTCGGGACGTATGCTGATGAGGTTTCCGGCGCTTACGTCAAAGACCTTTATGAATTCAAATTATACGATTCTCACAGCGGTGCTGCACCTGCGGGACGTGAGCGGGCAGAGCACTTCCGCGACGATTGCGGCATGTAATTATACCGGACCTTCTTGGACAGAATCCACTGTATACAGTTCGGCAGTGTGGAACGGTCTTGGTACGATGGTCGGATGCAGCACTTTTTCGTCCCCTTCAAATGTGAACAAGGGTATTAACATAACTCCTGTGCTGAAGAAGTGGCAGACGGATAAGACTGCGCTAGGTAAGGGAATTATACTAAAAAATACGTCAAATGAAACATCCACAGCTTATTATAAATCAATATGCACTTCGGAGAGCGCAAGCAACAGACCTTATCTGGTGGTGACATATTTTTATAATGGGGTGAGAGGGGTTGAAAAGCTTCCGGAAACGACAGGACCGCTAAAAAACTGCTTTTGTTTTGCGTTTAATTATCCAAGGGATTTATTGGACGATGCGCAAAAAAATTCCGGATTAAAATTTGAAAATATGACAGTACCAAACGCGTTAAAGGAAACAAGAAACTTCTTGGAGGGGTCAGGAAATAAGAAAGGAGTTCTTGACGAGTGCTTCTCGAAGGGCTGGAGAGTAGTATCGGGTTACGACGCTGTTTTGGAACAGAATGAATGGCTGGTATGTATGAGAGTAGGGGTTAGAAAAGTGGATAATAGAGATAAATATGATTATCATTTTTGGTACAGGGCAAACGACGGGAAATGGTATAATAAACACGGTCCTTATCATGCCTCGGAATGTGTTGAAGGAGTGGTAAATCCGACGACGGCGAATGGTTCGTCCGGGTGGACTCTTGATGGCGTTATAAATTTCTATTCTAGCGAAACGATCTATTATGCGGTTAAGCAATAAAGGGGGGGTAAAAAGTATGAAAAAAATTTTATCATTGATATTTGTGTACGCAATGCTTATCTTTACGGCGTGTGCGGAAGAATCAGATACCACTGCGACAGATACTCAGACAAATGGAACAGAGTTTGCAGAGGAGAGAACGGAAGAGGTTGAAATGAGCGACGAGGAGTACCTTATAAGTCTTGGAAAGCGGCTGAAGCTGGGAATGACAGAGGAGGAGGTGGTAGCTGAGATAGGCGAGCCTGACCAACATGGTGGTTCAGGAAGGTATTGGTTAGAGTATTACAGAGGTGATTGTTGTTTAAGGGTATGGACATGGATTGATCCATATGAGGTGTATAGAGTAGCAGTTTACAATGATAAAACAGGTAATAATACTGAAATATATTCTATATATGATGAATAAAACAACACTGAAGAAGGCAATACCTATGCGGTTAAGCAATAAAGGGGGTAAAAAGTATGAAAAAAATTTTATCATTGATATTTGTGTGCACAGTACTTATATTTACAGCGTGTTCAGAAAACTCCGACACAACTGCGGCAGAAAGCGATATCGATGAAACGAAGCTTACAGAGCAGAGCACAACGGGGGAAGCGGAAATGAGCGACGATGAATATCTTATAAATCTTGCAGAACAGCTAGAAATAGGGATGGAAATTAATGAGATTCTTGACAGAATAGGCGAGCCTGACGAACATTTAGGATCAGGTTGCTTGGATTTATGGTTGTATCGTAAGGGAGAGTATAAATTATATGTCGATGTCGATACACAAGATCATAAAATTAATGAAATATACATATATGACCGTAAGAATGACAAGACAATACTCGATATTACAGATGAAAAATAACTTTCTATTCCAGCGAAACGATCTATTATGCGGTTAAGCAGTGAGGAGGAAAAAGGTATGAAAAAAATTTTGATTCTGATATTTTTGTGTGTAATATTTTCATTTACGGGTTGCACTGAAGAATCTAGTTCAAATTCTATTAATAATAAAGAAACTGAAGGGACTGAAAATATGACAGAATATACATCGGAGAGTCAGGAAGAAACAAAAGATATGGAAAAAGACTACCTTATTGATCTTGCAGAGTAGTTAAAAATCGGGATGCAGGAGGAAGAAATTACCGATAGAATAGGGACGCCGGACAAATATTTGGGCTCAGGAATTTTGAACTTATGGGTATATCGTAAGGGAAAATATGAATTGTATGTTAATATTGATCCATATAATAAAATTGATAAAATATACATATATGACAGTGAGACTGAAAAGACAGTAATCGACTATACGGAATAAAAAATTAACCGAAATCCTCTGCGAGGATACCATGATGTGTTGAAATGCAACACATTAATAATGAAAGGAGTAAATAATGATTTCCAGACCGACTCAATTTACTATCACCGACGGTCGCCTCACCGCGACCGTCAACACCAAGGGCGCGGAGCTTTCCTCCGTCGTCAGAAACGGCGTAGAATATATGTGGAACGCCGATCCTGAATACTGGGGGAGGACCGCGCCTGTGCTTTTTCCGCTTGTCGGAAGTCTAAGGGGAAAGCAGTACAGACACGGGGGCGCGACATATCCGATGGGGCAGCACGGCTTTGCGAGGGATATGGAGTTTGAGCTTGTGAGCCAAAGCGACACGAAAATAACGATGGCGCTTACGGACAACGAGGAGACGCTGCGCGTATTTCCTTTTCATTTCCGGCTTGAGATCAGCTATGAGCTTGACGGCGGCAGACTGACGGTCGAGTGGAAAGTGGTAAATACGGGCAGGGAGGAAATGTTTTTTTCAATCGGGGGACATCCGGCGTTTATGTGTCCGATTGGGGGAGAAGGCTCGCAGAAGGACTATAAGATACGGCTTTATAAGGACGGAAAGCCGCTGTCAGGCTTTGACTGTACATATTTGACCTCGGAGGGAACGGCTTTAAAGAAAAAAGAGCGCTTTGATTCGACCGAAGGTACGCTTGCAGTGAGCAGAGAGCTTTTTATGAGAGACGCGCTGATACTTGAGGGCGGACAGGCGGATAAGGTTTCGCTTGTCAAGCCGGACGGGACGGAATATGTGACGGTCGAGTTTGACGCGCCGCTTGTGGGACTTTGGAGCCCGGCGGGAAAGGACGCGCCGTTTGTATGCATCGAGCCGTGGTACGGACGCTGCGACGGAGAGGATTTTGACGGAGAGCTGAAGGAGCGCGAGTGGGGCAATACGCTTGCGGCAGGCGCGGAATTTTGTAAAACCTACGGCGTCGTTTTCGGCGAATAGAGCATAAAAAGACCGCATATACTGTTGTAATTCAACATATGTGGGGCTTTTCGTATGCTTAATTATCTTTGGGCTTTTATGATACTTGCGGGAGTTATCTACGGGACCGTGACAGGAAATATAGAGGCTGTCAGCAGCGGACTTATCGAGGGCGGCGGCGAGGCAGTGTCGCTGTGCATCACAATGCTCGGAATCGTGTCGCTTTGGACAGGACTTATGAATATTGCGCAGAAAAGCGGGCTGATAGCTTCCTTGAAGCGAAGGATCAGTCCGCTTATTAAATTTCTTTTTCCCGAAGTGCCGATGTCGCATCCGGCGGCGGAGTATATCGCGATGAATATGATCGCGAATCTGTGCGGGCTGGGGTGGGCGGCGACGCCCGCGGGACTCAAGGCGATGGAGGCGCTCGCGTCGCTTCAGGACGAGGCGGCGGGACGCCATGTGAAGACCGCTTCCGACGCGATGTGCGCTTTTCTCATCATAAATATTTCGTCCATTCAGCTGATTCCCGTAAATATTATAGCTTACAGGGCGGAGTACGGCAGCGTAAGTCCGACGGCGATAATCATTCCCGGAATAATCGCCACGACGATAAGCACCGTGGTAGCGGTGATTTTCTGCAAGATAATGGGGCGCAAAAAAAAGTATATCTCTAATTCTGCATCCTTATCTGCCCGTTCAAAATAAGAGGAAAGCGGGAGAGGGCGCTTCCGTCCAGATTTTCCCTGCGCATATCGACTCCTGTTATTTGGCTGTTGTCGTAGGTGGTGTAATAATAGATTCCTTTAGAGGCGTTGCAACAGGAGGTGTAAATCGTAATTTCGTATTTGCCGCCGCCCAGATCGCAGCAGCCCCTTGTCTGTCCGACCGCGCCGAGAATATGAAAAAACTGACTGACGCTTTCGTTTTCAGAGCTGCCGGAAACGGAGTTTAACTTGGTAAAAGCAGCCCTGACAAAGCGCGACTGTGAGGATAGATCTCCGGGCAGGCCTATTGCGCCCATGCCGCGGCTGTAGGCGGACAGGGAAAGTCTGCCGGAGAACAAATTCACGGGCGGTTTGGCAGACAAATGCATATAATTATTGAGATTGAATATCTGCTCCTTAAAGGGCGGATTGTTGGTAAGAATACCCGCGGGGTTGTCATATACCGACAGTCCTTCTTTTACCGCTTCGACGGTGATCGCTTCACATTCGTCGGCGATTATCCAGTGGAGCTGCGCGACGGGCATATCGCCTCTAAAAGGCGTGTCGGTAATGCTGATGCCCGTCAGGACTTTGCGGGCTTCTTTTACGCTTGCGCAGCGGCACAAAAGCCACGGGATAAATTCAAACTGCGCGAGATTTGTTTTGCCCGGAATCTCTTTGATATAACGGGCGTTCCCGACAAAATTAAGACCTGCCATTCCGAGTCCCTTTTCGTTGACCGCGTCGTAGTAAAGCGGGAAACCGTCCGCGACATGGGCAATGCCTATCATCGCGTAGTGGCTTTTGCCGCTTCCCGAATGGCGGAAAGAAAAAGGATAATTACGCGGCGTTACCGTGACCTCCTCCCCGTATGAGCAATCGTAATCCAGAGTTCTGCCGAAGTAAAAATCTTTTGTTTTATAGGTTGCTGCCGTACACATAAAACTGCCTCCGTTAATTTCATAATGTATTATATTTATTTTAACCGGATTGTATAGCGGTAATCATCTGATTTGGCCGCGTAACCGATTAATGGAGTTTCACATATAAATAATACTAAGAAATGAGAGCAAAACGGGGAAACGGGGACATGCGGGCAAACGAATGTCTGAGCGGAGTGACACAAAATTATCTTGGACGTTACAGTATGATATTGGATAAGATGGTGAGCGAAATGATGGGGGCGGAAATGACAGACAGCCTTTCGCATGACTTTATCGTGCAGATGCTTCCTCACCATATGGCTGCGATAGAGATGTCGCGTAACCTGCTTCAATATACGACCTTTATACCCTTGCAGGATATTGCTTCTGATATAGTTACCGAACAGACCGAAGGCATAGAGAAAATGCGCGCGCTGCTAGACGAATGCGGAAAGCTTAAAAATTCACGGTGGGATATATGTATGTACCGCGAGTGCTATGAGCAGATTTCGCAGACGATGTTTTTTGAAATGGCAAACGCGCGCGCCGTCAATAATATAAACGCGGATTTTATATATGAGATGGTGCCTCACCACGAGGGCGCTATACGGATGTCGGAAAACCTTCTCCGGTTTAAAATATGTCCGGGGCTTGTTCCGATTCTTGAGTCCATCATCGCTTCGCAGCGAAAAGGCGTATGTGAAATGAAGAACCTTCTCAGATGCGTTTAAGCCGAGCTGCGGCAGTACGGCGGAAGTTCGGATTGCCGCACAGGGATATAAAAAAGGCTTCACGGCAGAGTTCGCCGTGAAGCCTTTAAAATTGCCTGTATTTGTTTTATCCCATTACAACTTCAACATTGTAGACTTCTTTGCCGGGAACGTAGGGAACGACGCAGCCGTCAACCGGAGTTCCGTCAACGGTCATCGACTTAACGCCCTTTTCGACATCGGAGGGATTCTTGACCGTGATGTTGTAGGTTCCCTCGCGGAATTTCCTTGTCAGCGTGAAGTCGCCGAAGCCCTTCGGCGTGCAGGGATTGATTGAAAGTCCCTTGTGCGTGGGAGCCACGCCCAGAATATACTGGGAGATATTTACGAAGGTCCATGCCGCTGTTCCGGTAAGCCAGCTGTTCTTAGCCTCGCCGTGGAACTTGGCGTCGCGTCCGGCAACCATCTGTGAGTACACATAAGGCTCGGTCCTGTGGATCTCGCTGAATTCCTCGCAGTATGCGGGGCAGGTTTTCTTATATATCTCAAAGGCTCTGTCGCCGCGCCCGATAACAGTTTCGGCGCAGGAGACCCAAGGGTTGTTATGGCAGAAGATTCCGGCGTTCTCCTTGTATCCCGGAGGATATGAGGTAACCTCGCCAAGCTCCACATGGTACTTGGTGTAGGCGGGCTGAAGGATCATTACGCCGTAATCCGTGTCAAGCTTTTCTTTGACAGAGTCGAGAGCCTTCTTAGCGTGTCCCTCTTCGACGCCGATTCCGGCAAGGACGCAGAAGCCCTGAGGCTCGATGAAGATCTGCCCCTCCTCGCATTCCTTGGAGCCGACCTTATTGCTGTAAGCGTCGTAAGCGCGCACGAACCAGTCGCCGTCCCAGCCGTCGGCAAGAACCGCTTTATACATTTTATCAACCTCGGCAAGCGCGTAAGCGGCTTCGGCGGAATCTCCGAGAAGCTCGCAGAGCTCCGCGTATTCCCTGCCGTATTTTACAAACATTCCCGCTATGAATACGGATTCCGCAACGGGACCCTCAGAAGGTCCGAAGGTCTGGAAGGATTCGCCGGGCTGCTCGGAAAAGCAGTTAAGGTTAAGGCAGTCGTTCCAGTCCGCGCGTCCGATAAGGGGAAGCTTATGAGGTCCCTTGTGATTAACGATGTAATCAAAAGAACGTTTCAGGTGCGTCATAAGCGGCTGTGCCTTGGACTCGTCGTTGTCAAAGGGAACCATTTCCTTGAGGATGGAAATATCGCCGCTTTCCTTGATGTAGGCGTTTGTTCCCGCAATAAGCCAGAGCGGGTCGTCGTTAAAGCCGCTTCCGATGTCGGCGTTGCCCTTCTTGGTGAGAGGCTGGTACTGATGATAAGCGCTTCCGTCCTCAAACTGAGTTGAAGCTATATCTATGATCCTCTGACGCGCCCTCTCCGGAATGAGATGAACGAAGCCGAGAAGGTCCTGACACGAATCACGGAAGCCCATTCCGCGTCCGATACCCGATTCATAATATGAAGCGGAACGGCTCATATTGAAGGTCACCATGCACTGATACTGGTTCCAGATATTTACCATGCGGTTGACCTTATCGTTGGAGGAATTGACGGTGTATTTGGAAAGCAGAGCGCTCCAGTAGTCGTTAAGCTCTTTGAAAGCCGCGTCAACGTCTTCGTCAGTCTGATATTTGGCAAGAAGTGCTTTTGCGGGCTTTTTGTTGACGACATTGTGCGATTCCCATTTGTCCTCAACGGGATTTTCGATATAGGCAAGCACGAACACGAAGCTTTTGCTTTCTCCGGGAGCAAGCTTTACGTTGAGCTGATGACTCGCGATAGGAGACCAGCCGCTTGCCACGGAGCCGGTGCATGAGCCGTTTACGACCGCGTCGGGAGTGTCTATTCCGTTGTAAAGTCCGACAAAGCTGTCCCTTGCGGTATCGAAGCCGTCAACGGGACTGTTTACGGAATATACTGCGTAATGGTTGCGGCGCTCGCGGTATTCCGTCTTATGATAAATTGTGGAGCCGTCTATTTCAACCTCTCCGGTGCTCAGATTGCGCTGGAAATTGCGGGAATCGTCGTCAGCGTTCCAAAGGCACCACTCGACATAGGAAAATACCTTGAAATCCTTGTCCGACGAAGAATTATTGGTGAGCGTAAGTCGCGTTACCTCGCAGTTGTCGCTCATGGGAACAAAGGTCAGGACCGAAGCCTCAAGTCCGTTTTTGGAGCTTTTGAATTTGCTGTAGCCCATACCGTGACGGCACTCATAAGAATCTAACTCCGTCTTGACGGGCTTCCAGCCGGGATTCCAGATCGAATCTCCGTCTTTTATGTAAATGTACTTACCGTTTATGTCATTAGGCACATCGTTGTAACGGTAGCGTGTAAGTCTTAACAGCTTGGCGTCCTTATAGAAGGTGTAACCGCCGCAGGTGTTGGAAATAAGCGTGAAAAACTCCTTTGAACCGAGATAGTTTATCCACGGAAGGGGAGTTTTCGGGGTAGTGATGACGTATTCTCTGTTGGAATCGTCAAAATAACCATACTTCATATACATTATCCTCCTGATAAAAAATAACCCATTAACGTTCCGGCAAAGCGCGCCGCGCCGGACGGAACTTTCCTTAAATAATGGGAACCGAATCTCTTCGGCAAATACCTCACAAGTATTCTTATTATAACAAACGCCATATTAAAATACAAGAAGTTTAAAAGGCGGTTTAAAAAATATTCTGAAAATAAGCGCAAAGCGTATTGATTTTTGTAATCTTTTGATATAATATTTTAATTGCAAAAATGCGGACGGGGTTTTTGCACGAATACCGGTAAAGGCGGATTTGGGAATGAGTAAATTTTTCAGTGCGGACAATCCCTTCAACAGATTTATGTACAAGCTTGGCTGCTTTATACTGGTAAACATATATTTTCTTGTGTGCAGCATTCCTGTAGTTACTATCGGAGCGTCGCTTACGGCAGCCAATTTTGTGTGTTATAAGATGAAAGAGGAGCCGGATGTGAAGATCACATCTGTATTTTTTCGCACTTTTGCGTTAAATTTCCTTAATTCAACGCTTGTTTGGATAATTTTTGCGGGGATAATGTCGGCGCTTGTTTACGGCATCGTATGGAGCGTTTCAATCAGCGGAAATATGGCGGTATGCGTAGCCTGCGCTATCGGAGCGATAATTGTCGGGGCTTGCGGGACTTATGTGTTCATGCTTATCGCGAGATATAAAAATACGATAATGACGCAGATACTGAACGGATTTAAGGTGGGATTCGCTAATCTTGCGTGGACTTTGCTTATATGGCTGGTATGGGCGGTTCCGATTCTCGCTTTTTTGTCGGTCCCGGGGCTTTTGATATATGTGGGGTGGATATGGCTGCTCTGCGGTTTTGCGGTTCTGATCTATGTGACGGCGGGAATTTATAAACATATTTTCTATAAACTTGAGAAGAAAGAGGATTAGTAAAGGCTGCGCGGCAATGAATCCCGGCAGCGGCGAAAGAGGTAAAAATGGTATCGATAAAGGACATTGCGTCGGCATGCGGGGTCTCCGCATCGACGGTCAGCAAGGCTTTAAACAATCACAGCGACATAAGCGACGCGACCAAAGAGCTTATAAGAAGCAAGGCGGCGGAGATGGGATACAGACCGAACGCGGCGGCGCAGGTGCTTAAAACAAATAAAAGCAAGAACCTCGGCGTGCTTTTTGTAGACGAGGCTATGAACGGGCTTACGCATGACTTCTTTGCGAGGGTGCTCGACAGCTTTAAGGTGACCGCTGAGAAATACGGTTATGACATTACTTTCATAATATCCCATAAATACGGCAAGGACGGCATGAGCTATCTTGAACACAGCCGATACAGGAGATTTGACGGCGTGGTTATCGCCTGCGTAAAATTTGAAGCCCCGGAGGTGCAGGAGCTTATAAACAGCGAGATACCGATCGTTACGATCGACTATAACGCCAATGAGCGGATAGCGATCCTTTCCAATAATCTTAAAGGAATGTCAATGCTGACGCAGTATGTGATAGATATGGGGCACAAAAATATCGCTTACCTTTATGGCGAGGCGTCGCTTCCTACGACGAACCGGCTTTCCGGCTTCTATATTACGATGGAAAACAACAAGATCCCGGTCAACGACAATTATGTGAGGGAGATAAAGTACCGCAATATGGAGGACGCGGCGCGTGTGACGCGAGAGCTTATGGCGCTGCCCGTACCGCCTACATGCATACTGTATCCGGACGATTACTCAAGTTTTGGCGGCGTTAACGCGCTGAGGAATATGGGCTTTCGGATTCCGGAGGACATATCCGTTGCGGGATACGACGGGATCCCGATGGCGATACAGTTTGAGCCGAAGCTTACGACGGTCATACAGAACACCGTCAATATAGGCAGGAGCGCGGCGGAAAAGCTTATAGGGCTTATCGAGCATCCGAGGCTTACGGCTATTGAACAGATCGTGATAGACAATGAGCTGTTTAAAGGGGAATCGGTAGGAAGGATTGGCTGATACTGTCGAAAATCCGTGGATTTTTCTTTTTTTTGCCGAAAAAACGAAAACGATTTCTGAAAAAAGGGGCTTGCGCCGGGCATTCAGGCAGCGCAGGCTCCTTTGTTTTTGCGTGTTACCCGATAAAATAGACAAATTTAACAAAAAAGTACAAAAAGTGGTTGCATTTGTTGTTAAAGTGATGTATTATTAAGTTGCGAAAACGATTTAGTATGATCGTTTGCAGTAACAAAAAAAGAATCAGCCGCAATAGGGTAATGCGGCAGAACGGAGGAACAATGACTAAGTTTAAGAGATTTGCAGCTATCGGTCTGGCAGCTGTAATGTCGATCGCAGCATTCGCAGGCTGCGGAAAGTCTTCATCTTCTTCATCAGGCTCAGGCGATAAGAAGACGGAAGCACCCGGTGAGACAAAGGCTCCCGGAACTGACGAGACAAAGGCTCCCGGAACCGGTGACAAGGTTGACTACAGCGATGTAGGAGAGGGCGAGGGTAAGGTTCTCAATATTTATGTATGGAACGAAGAGTTCAAAGAGAGAGTTGAGGAGTTTTATCCCGGATATGAGAAGGTTGACGGAACCACAGGCAAGATCGGCGACGTAACCGTTAAGTTTACGATCGTTGAGAACAAGGATAACAAGTATCAGGATAACCTTGATATGCAGCTTGACAAAGAGGACAAGGGCGAAGTAGGTGCAGATGAGATAATCGATATCTTCCTCGTAGAGGCTGACTATGCGCTTAAGTATGTTGACGATCCTGCGTCCATGGATATTACCGAGCTTGGTATCACCAAGGAGCAGATCGCTAATCAGTTTACATACACGCAGGACGTTATGACCAGCGCGGACGGCAAGCTTAAGGGTCTTTCATGGCAGGGCTGCCCCGGCGTGCTTTGCTACAACAAAGCAATCGCTAAGGAAGTTCTCGGCGCTGACGATCCCGATACCGTTCAGGCTGCTGTAAAGGACTGGGCTACATTCAATGATACCGCTAAGAAGTTAGCTGATAAGGGCTACAAGGCAGTTTCCGGATTTGACGATACCTACCGTGTATTCTCCAACAACGTATCTTCAAAGTGGGTTGACAAGGACGGTCAGAAGATCGTGGTTGACGACGCAATCATGGAGTGGGTTAAGCAGACAAAGGATTTCACCGATAAGGGATACAACGACAAGACCCTCCTTTGGAGTGATGAGTGGAAGAGCGGTTTCCCCGCAGACCAGAAGGTATTCTGCTACTTCGGACCCGCTTGGCTTGTAGACTTCAATATCGGACTTAAGGATCCTGATACCAAGCAGTACACCAACAACGGCGTATGGTCCATCTGTGAGGGACCTCAGAACTTCTTCTGGGGCGGCACATGGGTTTGCGCAGGCTCCAACACCGACAACAAGACTCTTGTTAAGAACATCATGCTTGCTCTTACGACGGATGCGGACATCATGACTGAGATCTGCAAGGTAAAGAACGACTTCGTAAACAACAAGGAAGCTATGGATAAGATTGCTAACGATGCTAATTATAAGTCTGAATTCCTTGGAATGAATCCTATTCCTTACTACAACGCAGGCGTAGGTAAGATCGACCTCAAGTATCTTGGCGAGTACGATCAGGGCTGCAACGAGGAGTTCCAGAACGCAATGCACAACTACTTCCTTGGAGCCGCTACTCTTGAAGAGGCAATGGATGCTTTCAAGAAGGCTGTTGGCGAGAAGTATCCCGCAATCAAGGATTATGAGCTTGTATACAAGGCTGACTAATTAAAAGGTATTGACTTATGACATGCCTGCTCTTTGGGGCAGGCATGTTTTTTACCTTACAGACATATCCGGCGGGATTTCTGTAGGGAAAAGTATATGGTACGCAGAGATTATTGTTAGGAGTGAAGGTATGGCAGCTAATCAGAAGGGTGCCACCGCGGTGAGAAGGAGCAAGAACGCAAGAGCGGTACGGTATAATAAATGGGGTTACATATTTCTGATACCGTTTATCGTAACTTTTCTTATGTTCCAGCTTGTTCCGCTGGTGAATACGTTTTATAACAGTTTATTTGAATATTACAGGGACGGTCGTAAGGTAATAGGACCGAACTGGGTCGGCATAGAGAATTATGTGACGCTGTTTAAGACCGACTTGTTAAAATATTCCGGAAACACCGCTATTATGTGGGTAATGGGATTTATTCCGCAGATTTTGGTATCGTTGTTATTAGCGCAGTGGTTTTCGGATACGAGACTTAAGATCAAGGGAAGCGCCTTTTTTAAGACGGTAATATACCTTCCCAACCTTATCATGGCATCGGCGTTTTCGATGCTGTTCTTCGCGCTGTTCTCGGCAAATGGACCTGTCAATCATATTTTGGTCAATATGGGAATCCTGAAACAGCCAATCGACTTTATAAATAACATATGGGGAGCCAGAAGCCTTGTGGCTGCCATGAACTTTTTGATGTGGTTCGGAAATACGACGATACTGCTCATGGCGGGTATCATGGGAATCGATGTGTCTCTTTATGAGGCCGCAGAGGTCGACGGAGCCAATTCATGGCAAAGATTTACGAGGATCACGCTTCCTCTGCTCAAGCCCATACTCATATATGTGATAATAACTTCATTGATAGGCGGTATCCAAATGTTCGACGTGCCGCAGATACTTACGGACGGCTCCGGCGGTATAAACCGTACCTCAATGACGCTTATCATGTATCTGAACAAGCATCTGTACAGCAAGAACTTTGGACTGGGCGGCGCGCTTTCAGTAATTTTGTTTGTGATTACGACGGTTCTGAGTCTCTCGGTATATTATCTCATGTACAGAAAGAAAGAAGATTAGGAGGGTAAGATCATGGCGAAAAAGAATGTCAAGGGAACGCCTGACGGCGAACTCAAAAAAAGTGCGTCGCTTACGCTCCGGAAGGTGATAGCATATATCGTACTTATAATTATTTCATTGCTGTGCCTGTTTTGGTTTTATGTGCTTTTTGTCAACGCTACAAGAAGCAACAGCGAGCTTTCGCAGGGATTTTCGGCACTTCCCGGAAAAACGATGGCGATAAACTTCAGAAACGTTATAAACGGCACGCTTCCCGTGTTTAAGGGACTTAGGAACAGTTTGATCGTCGCCGCGAGTACGGCTATATTGTGTACATATTTTTCAACGATGACCGCTTACGCGCTTCATGCGTATGATTTTAAGCTTAAAAAGTTTTTGTTTACATTCATACTGATGATCATGATGATTCCCACGCAGGTTACCGCGCTCGGTTTCATCAACCTAGTTGACGATTTACACATGATGAACACCTTCTGGCCGCTCATCCTGCCGTCGATAGCATCTCCGATAACCTTCTTCTATCTGAAGCAGTATATGGAGGGCGCGCTTCCGCTGTCGCTTATCGAGGCGGCGAGAATAGACGGTTCGGGCGAGTTCAGAACCTTCAACGGTATAGTTCTTCCGCTTATGAAGCCGGCGATCGCGGTGCAGGCTATCTTCTCCTTTGTAAGCAGCTGGAACAACTACTTTACTCCTTCTTTGGTGTTAAAGGATCTGAACATGAAGACGCTGCCGATACTTATCGCGCAGTTAAGAAGCGCAGACTGGCTGAAATTTGATATGGGTCAGGTTTATATGATGATCGCGCTTTCGATCTTCCCGGTTATCATTGTGTATTTAATTCTTTCAAAGCATATCGTTTCCGGCATTGCGCTGGGTGCGGTAAAAGAGTGATTTTCTTAGATATTTGTGGGTTTTACGGACGGAGCCGGCGTTTGTCGGCTCCGTTAATATTTTTTATGGCAAAACAAGAGGTAGTATGGTATAATAAGCGCAAGCCCGCGAGCGAGAAGGCGCGAAGCGGATTCGAGCGTGCACTGCGAAGCAAGCCAGTATTGACATGGCGAAAGCCCGCGAGCGGCAAGCCGACAGATTGCAGTCAGCACGTCGCGTTGCGGCCGGAATCTAGGAAGAGAGGCATTTTATGAATAGTCCGTTAGGTAAAATGAAAGGAGCGCTTAAAGCGTATATGCTTTGGCCTGTGTTTGCCGCCGCTTTTTTTGCGCTTGTGAATATAGGAGTATATTTTATCAACGTTCGTGCGGCGGTCGTGCTGACTGCGGCGCTGCTTCTGTATCTGCTGGCGCTTCTTGTTTTTTTGCTTACGAAACGTAATTTTTTTGTAAAAGGAATAATTGATTTTGCGTCGGGCTACGCTCAGATGCAGAAAAAAATGATAGACGATTTTGTCGTTCCGTACGGGCTTCTTGACGGGGACGGTAAAATAATATGGCTGAACAATGCTTTTGCTGAGATAATAAGTAAGGACAGCTATCACCATACGCTTTCGTCGATTTTTCCCGAAGCGGAGGAACTGAATTTAGAGC
The DNA here is from genome assembly GCA_910577605.1 of uncultured Butyrivibrio sp. Lineage (GTDB taxonomy): Bacteria > Bacillota > Clostridia > Lachnospirales > Lachnospiraceae > Eshraghiella. The sequence goes on along the minus strand of CAJTON010000031.1, from coordinate 13,047 downwards.
AGATAATAATGGGAGCGAATCTCGAAACGCGCCTTATATATAACGAAAGAAATTACAGGCTTACGATAGAAGCGGTCGATACCGAGGGAATCAGCCGCGATACCGGATTTATGATAACTGACGGGAACGCCAAGCTCTATGCGGTGTATCTTTTTGATGAGACGGAAATTACCGAATGCCGCAGGGAGCTGCACGACGAGCGCGGCGTTGTGGGACTTATATATATTGACAATTACGACGAGGCGCTTGACAGCATAGACGAGGTGCGACGTTCGCTTCTTGTCGCGCTCGTTGACAGAAAAATAAACAAATACATATCGGCGGGCAACGGAATCGTCAAGAAACTTGAGAAGGATAAATATCTGGTCGTGTTCAGATATAAATATCTTGAGCAGCTCCGCGAGGGACGCTTCAACGTGCTTGAGGACGTGAAATCCGTCAATATCGGCAACGAAATGTCGGTCACTCTTAGTATAGGAATCGGCGCGCTTAACGGCACGTTTATGAATAATTACGATATGGCGCGCGCGGCTATCGACCTTGCGCTCGGTCGTGGCGGTGATCAGGCAGTGGTGCGCGAAGGCAGCAAGGTCACATATTACGGCGGCAAGACCAATTCAGTCGAAAAAAATACGCGCGTCAAGGCGCGTGTCAAAGCTCACGCGCTCAGAGAGCTTCTTGAAGCGACTGACAACGTGCTGATAATGGGACATAAGATAAGCGATGTGGACGCGGTAGGAGCGGCAGTCGGCATTTACGCGGCGGCAAGGGTATTTGACAAGAAGGCGAATATAGTGCTGAACGATGTGACGACCTCCCTCCAGCCGATCGTTGATTTATATAAAAACAGTGCGGATTACGACAAGGATTTTTTTGTGACGAGCGACGAAGCGCTGACAAAGGTTACGGCGAATACGCTGCTTGTAATCGTTGACGTAAACAGAAAAAGCTATACGGAGTGTCCGGAGCTTATAGGCAAATGCAAGACTACGGTCGTGTTCGACCACCACAGGCAGGGCAGCGAGCCGGTCGAGAGCGCGACGCTTTCCTACATCGAGCCGTACGCGTCCTCGGCTTGCGAGATGGTTGCGGAAATATTGCAGTATATATGCGATAATATAAGAATAAAGTCGATAGAAGCCGATACGATCTATGCCGGAATCGTCATAGATACAAACAACTTCACCAACAAGGCGGGGGCGCGTACCTTTGAGGCGGCGGCGTTTGTCAGAAGATGCGGCGCGGACATTGTAAGGGTGCGCAAGCTTCTTAGGAGCGACATGACCGAGTACAAGGCGAAAGCGGAGGCTGTAAGACATTCCGAGGTCTACCGCGACAGCTTTGCCATATCGATCTGTCCGAGCGCGGGCTTGCAGAGTCCCACAATCGTCGGGGCGCAGGCGGCGAACGAGCTGCTTAATATATCGGGAATAAAGGCTTCTTTTGTACTTACTTATTATAATAATGAAATCTATATAAGCGCGCGGTCAATAGACGAGGTGAACGTGCAGCTTATTATGGAAAAACTCGGCGGCGGCGGTCATATGACTATCGCGGGAGCGCAGCTTAAAGATACGGATATGGAGCAGGCTATTGAGCTAATCAAAAAAACTTTGGATCAGATGATACAGGAGGGTTCGATATAATGAAAGTTATTTTATTGCAGGACGTTAAGTCTTTGGGCAAAAAAGGACAGACCGTGGAGGTCAGCGACGGATACGCGAGAAATTTTATACTTCCCAAGAAGTTGGGAATCGAGGCAAACGCCAGAAATATGAACGATCTCAAGCTCCAGAAAGCGCACGAGGAGAAGGTGGCGAAGGAGCAGCTTGAGGAGGCTAAGGAATTGGCCGCAAAGATCGAGGGGCTTTCCGTCGAGCTTTCTATCAAATCAGGCAAGGACGGCAGGACCTTCGGCTCGGTATCGACGAAGGAAATCGCGCAGGCGTTTAAGGAGCAGAACGGCATAGAGATAGACAAGAAGAAAATTTCTCTTGACGAGCCTATCAGGACGGTGGGAACCTCAATCGTGAATATTAAGCTCCACAGGGAAGTGACTGCCAAACTGACTGTCAAGGTAAGAGAAGCATAGTTTTTCGGAGAGGATACTTATTATAATGGATGAAGCGCTTGTTAAGCGTGTAATGCCGCACAGCGTCGAGGCGGAGCAGGCAGTTATCGGCTCGATGCTAATGGATAAGGAGGCGGTGGCGGCCGCTTCGGATATGCTGATAAAAGATGATTTCTATACCGGACAGTACGGGATCCTTTTTGAAGCGATAGCACAGCTTTACGCCGAGGGAAAGCCGGCGGATCTGATTCAGGTTCAGGAGAAGGTAAAACAGAACGGAGCGCCGCCGGAGATTTCGGGAATGGATTTTCTGCGCGACATACTTACTTCGGTTCCGACCTCAGCTAATATCAGGCATTACGCGAAAATAGTTAAGGATAAAGCGACTATGCGCAGGCTTATTAAGGCGGCGCAGGACATAGAGGAAAGCTGCTACGGCGGAAGGGACGAGCTTGACGACGTTCTTTTTAACGCCGAAAAAAACGTAAACGCGATAACGCAGACCGGAGGTAGCGGGGAATTTCAGCCTATCGGAGAGGTGGTAATAGAAGCTCTTGACCGCATGCAGGCGGCGTCGAGCGCCGGCGGCAAAATAACCGGAATCGCGACGGGCTTTACCGATCTGGATTATAAAACGGCGGGGCTTCAGAACTCGGATCTGATACTTATCGCGGCAAGACCGTCAATGGGCAAAACAGCATTTGTACTGAACATCGCGCATAATGTGTCGGTCAGGCACGACGTTACGACGGCGATATTCAGTCTGGAAATGTCGAAGCTTCAGCTTGTGAACCGAATTATTTCTATGGAATCCAAGGTCGATTCCAAGAATATAAGAACGGGAAATCTTTCTCCCTCCGAATGGGCGAGCATTGCCGAGGGTGCTTCAAACGTGGGAATGTCCGGACTTATAATAGACGATACGCCCGGAATCTCCATAGGCGAGCTGCGCGGCAAATGCCGCAAGCTCAAAAGGGATAACAATCTCGGACTTATAATTATTGACTATATCCAGCTTATGACGGGAGGCGGCAAAAGCGAATCCAGACAACAGGAGGTCTCGGAAATTTCCCGCGCGCTCAAAGGGCTTGCGCGCGAGCTGAACGTGCCGGTCATCGCTCTTTCGCAGTTGAGCCGCGCCGTGGAATCGCGTCCAGAAAAAGTACCGATGCTTTCGGATCTGAGAGAATCGGGCGCAATAGAGCAGGACGCGGATGTGGTAATGTTCATTTACAGGGACGAATATTACAACAAGGATACCGACCGTAAGGGCGAGGCTGATATTATCATAGCGAAGCAGAGGAATGGTCCGACCGGAACAGTAACCCTTGCGTGGATTGCCGATTTTACAAAATTCGCCAATCTTGAGATAAACAGGGAACGAACAAAATAGTAATTTGTCCGCAGCCGGAGGAAATGTCGGCTGCGGTATTTTTTTGTAACAATTCGTCATACGTTTGCAGCCCACAGAGAAGCGGACAAGTAGTAATATATATACGAAATAATTATAAAAGGGGCAGTAATATGGGCGACAGACGATACATAATTTCCGAAACCTCGGCGCGGACCGGTCTTGAATCGCATGTTTTAAGATATTGGGAGGACGAGCTTGGTCTTAAAATTCCGCGCAACGAGCTTGGACACCGTTATTATACCGAGGAGCATATAAAGCTTTTCTGTAAAATAAAAGAGCTTAAGGAAAAGGGCTATCAGCTCAAGGCGATAAAATCGGAGCTGGAGGGGAAGAGCGAGCTAAATCTTAAGCTTGACGACACGAAACCGGAAACGCTGCCTGAGACGGCGGAGGCTGAAAAGACAACGTCTGACAGACCGCAGGAATCCGAAGGCGCGGTTTCCTGTGTGGAAAGTACGGCGGTGTCCGCTTCCGTAACGCCGGAGCGAGAGCCGGCGCATATGGACAAGCTTGAGCAGTTCAGGGCGATAATCGGGGGAATCGTCACGGAATCTCTGCGTGAAAACAACGTGGTCCTGCAGGACGGGATAAGTTACAGTGTCAGCGAAAAGGTTATAAAGGAAATGGACTATCTTCTGCGCCTTAAAGAAGAATCGGAGGACGAAAGATTCAAAAAGCTTGACGAGGCGATACGAAGCTGTCAGCGCAGCAGCCGTGAGGCGGCGGCTTACAGCGAGGGGCGCGGCTGGAAAAGGAAACGCAAAAGAAGAATATAGAAATATGAACGGTTGAAACGGCGGGATATAGTCCTGCCGTTTTTGTTTATTACATTTTTATTAAATATACAGCGATACGCTTGACATGTGGACAGAATAGCAATATTATACAAGTAGAGAAAATCTATAAAACATGGATAAGCATTATTTATGAAAGGACGGGGCTATGCATAGTAAAAATAACTTTGTAAAATTTCTATTGTCACTGGCACTTGTGATATGTATGTTTTTGGACTGTACGGTAACTGCCCGCGCATCAGCCGCAGACGAAAATACAGACGATCCGGATGAAGCTGTGCTGGAATTGCTTTCACAGATCGACGAGTATAGCTTTGCGCAGAATTGTTTTAACGCGGACAGAGTAATCAAGTCTGTTAATTCCGACCCTGTATACGACGACTGCAGACTGGCGTGGCGGTATGTTTCCGACGCGTTTTACGATGTGCTCACAGGCGTAAGGAAAAACGGAACGGTAATTGATTACGGATATGACGGTAAGCTGCGTCGCGTCTCAAAAACGGTGAACGGAGATACGACATATTTTGAATATGACGAATGGGGAAACGTTATTCGCGAATATGACGGAAACAAAGAGGTGATTTATCTTTACGAGGAAGTCGATCCGCGCGGCTTGATTTATGAAGGCAAAGAATATAAATATGAGATAGAGGACGGTCTGATTACCGGAATTATGTATGGAGAGGAAACGGTCGCAAAGTATACATATTCATGCGGGATATTGGAAGGAATTTATAAGGTCTCAAAAGAAGGCGTTGAAGTTGCTTCTGACCCTGATTTTATCGGAAACATAAATAAAATCAGATACAACGGATGGTATTGCGACGATGAAACGGGCTGGAAGTACAGCGGCAGATATTTTGACCCGAAAAAGGACAGATTCATAGACGGAAAAAGCATGGAGGAAATGGAGCCGCTTATCGAACAGTACGGATACAGTGCCGAGCTTATCACGCAGATAAACGATTTCTATTCGGACGGCGGAGTGTCGGCATATGCTGCAGCGCCATCTAAGGAGGAGCAGATCAAGACCATAGCCACTGTGATATTCGGAGAATCATATGACAATGTCATAGACCAGTTGGGAGTTGCGCAGGTGATACAGAACAGGATGCATTCAAGCAATCCCCAGATACTTTACGGAGGAAGAACGGCGTATGAGCTTGTGACGGCGAAGGGCGCTTTTGAGGCATATGTTGATTTTACATATGAAGAGATGATGAAGTATTCAGGGACTTCGGTGATGTCGCAGGCGTTGGAAAACGCGAGAAGATTATATGATGACGCGCCTCTGGTATATCATCTTTCATGTTATGACGGCTGTACTTTTTTCTGCTCCGTAGATTCGGCATATAACAGTATATATAAGAAAGATGGAGTATTATATAAAAAAGAGAAGAACAGCACTGATAAAAAACTTAAGCGAGTATATCTGTCAAATTACGGAGAGATAACCAGTACGACACAATTGAAGGCTGCCTACGGCAATGGTCAGCTCGGCAACAATAAGTATTTTGGAAAAAATAATGTGTTTTATGAGCGCGCCGATTTATCGTAAACACAATAATAGGCTAAGTTTTATAGATAGGTAAGAAATTTCAAGGAGGAGTATTATGAAAAGAACGGGAATGGTAATAATTGCCATATTTATTATAAGCGTAGTATGTATGATGACAGCCTGTCAAGCTGAATCGACAGATAGGAATTCGACAAATAATAATACGAAAGGAAGCATAGAAGAATCTTTTACGACGGTTACGCCTGTTACTACCGAAGCTCCGACTGTGCCGGAGTTACCTTCCGAAACAGATTATGAAATAACAAAGAGTGAGCTTATGGAGCTTATATGGTGGGAGGACGAATTGGCTGATGTGGGAAAAGTTATCTACCCGGGCTTTGAGCTGGACTGTGAAATAAAGGACGGCGAATATTACAGGGTATTCCGCTCTAAAGAAAAAGAAGGGATAGAGATTTGGGAAAAAGTATATGAACCAGAGCGCGGTTTCCCCATATCACGGGGACAGCTAATTTTACGGAATTCTGAGGTAAGCAAGGAGTGCAGTATTGATTTATGTATAGGAAACCGTTACGATAAAAATACCTTTTCCAGAGACGAAAAAAAGCTCTTTTTAAAGGACTTGACAAACGACGGACAGGAGGAGCTTGTTATAAATATTCCTTATAAGGACATGGGGATACATGAAAACTACCTATACGTTTTTGATTCCGAAAGCTTTGAGCAGATAGCTTTGCCGGATAGAGAGAAGTTGCGCAACAGGATCGAGAGTGAGCTTGAGGCGGTAGAGATGAAGACCTCGAAAGATGAAGGTATGCTGGATGTTGACATAACCATAGGAGGTAAGACTTATGAAGCGCATACAGATTTGTTTGAGCAGTGGAAAGCGGAGGATATGAGGTATGGGGTAGTTGGAGATTATGGTTATGGCGGATTCGGTGCAGGGGATTCGGGAGCGTATTACCGCGCGGGAATTTATATTTATCATAAGGATTATGATTACTCTGTAAACAATAGAAATATTGCGATTGAAATTCCCCTTGCCTATAATCCCGAGCTTAACGCTTTCGAGGCTGTGGAGGGCGAATATATCATAAACGACTTGCGATGAGAGCATACGCGAATAATGCGGATATACTTTGTCAGGTTTTTGTAAAAAATAAAAACGGCTGTCACCTTTTGGGTGACAGCCGTTTATGTAGTTTGGTCTATAATCTCAATTATTCTGCTGAGATTGCTCCGACAGGGCAAGCAGCCTCGCAAGCGCCGCAGGAAAGGCAGGTGTCCTTGTCGATTTCATACTGGGAATCTCCCTGTGAAATTGCATTGGCAGGGCAGCCTGAAGCACAGGTGCCGCAGCTGATGCAGCTGTCTGAAATAACGTATGCCATAGCTTAAACCTCCTATATAATTATGTGTTTTCTTCCATGAAAGTATTATATACCACTATTCAGAATAAGACAAGCAAATTATAACGCATAATTAATGGAAATTTTTTTTTGAAAAATTCAAAGGAATTTCAGACCGAAAAATTTACATTGAATATGCGGAAACTATATTATATAATTATAATGCGTTCGGTTTCGGGCGATAATATATACGACAGGAGGAATTGATAATGGCAAAAATAAGTCAGGATATGATAATTCACGATCTTATTCAGGTTGACCCTGAAATAGTAGGAATCCTTATGGGAGCGGGAATGCACTGCGTGGGCTGCCCCTCCGCTCAGGGCGAGACGCTCGGCGAGGCGGCAATGGTTCACGGCATCGATCCCGATGAGCTTGAGGCGCATATCAACGAGTACCTTGCGGCAAAGGAAGCCGCCGCACAGTAGGATACGTTTCCATGCTTAAAAAATTATTTTTGGGGAAAGAAAAAGGACTTGAGGGCAAAACCTTCGTCTGGACAATTTCATCAGGTATTGTTTACGCGCTCCAGTCGTTGATTTTTCTGGCGGTCATTACCAATCTGCTGGGAGAAGCAACGGCGGGAGTTTATTCTGTCGGGGCGATGATAGCTCAGCAGATGATGACCGTAGGCAAGTTTTCGGTGCGAAATTATCAGGTTTCGGACGTCAGGGAAAAATACAGCTTTCAGGATTATTTTGCCTTCAGGATAGTTACCTGCCTGCTTGCTCTTTTTATTATGACGGGCTGGATCTTTATCGGCGGATATACGGGCGAGCGCGCGGTGATAATCGCGGGCTTTACGGTTTATAAGCTTGCGGAATGCTTTTCGGACCTTTTCGAAGGGCTGTACCAGCAGAAAGGTCGGTTCGACATAAGCGGCAAAAGCCAGTTTGTCAAGGATCTGCTGATGATAATCATATTTGTCGCGGCGGTATTTATAACGAGAAATGTGGCGGTCTCAAGCATGATGCTGGCGGTCATGTCGGTGCTGCTTCTGATTGCGGTCGATTTTCCTCTTGCGGCGCACTTTTCGAAATTCGGCGTCCGGTTCAAACTTAAAAAAATATGGGGAATGACATTGGCGTGCTTCGCGCTTTTCGTCAGCTCGTTTATATATGTGTACATCAATAACGCGCCCAAATATGCCATCGCCGGACTATCAATGCCGGACACGGAAAAAGACGCGTTTCAAGGCGTATTCAGCTCGCTCTTCATGCCTGTGTTCATGGTCGATCTGCTTGCGAGCTTTACCATGCGCATATGGATAACCAAAATGGCGCTGTTCCACGACAAAGGCGACATGCGCGGCTTCAAGCGGATCGTGCTCAAGCAGGTCGCCGTAATATCCGTGATAACGGCGGCGAGTATGATTTTTATGTTCTTTTTCGGCGGATTCGCATTGTCGCTGATATACGGCATCGACCTTTACGGCTACGAAGCGGAGAACGTGATGTTAATGCTCGCGGGAGGAATGGTTTCGATATATACCCTATTTGAGAATGTCATAATAATATACAGAAATCAGCAGCTAAGCATAATAATCAGCATCGTATCCGCGGCTGCCGCCGCGCTTGTCGTGCCGATATGCACAAGAAACAGCGGAATATTCGGAGCGTGCGCAGGATATCTCATAGTTAATACGCTGCGCGCCGCCTGTTATATCGGAATGGCGCTGTATTATATGGCAAAGGAAAAAAGAACCCTCGCGTCGCGGGAAACGGAATAAACCGCCTGCCGTCACTTTTTTCTGAATATGCGGGTCAATGTGATAACGGCGGCTATCGCGAGAATGAATTCCGCCGCGAACTGCGCGTAAGCAAGACCGTACAGAGGAAAAAGGCGGTTCAGTATATAAAGCGCGGGGATCTCAAGCAGTACCTTGCGCATAACCGCAAAAACAAGAGCCTTTACGCCCATGCCGCACGCCTGAAATACATGCACGGCGAGAAAATCCATAGCAAGGAAGGGAAGGCCGAGGCACATTCCGCGCAGGAACGCTGTTCCGTAGCCTACGACTGACGGATTGTTCATAAACATTTTTATAAGCCCGCCCGCAAAAATAAAATATACAGCCGCCATTGCGGTAATGAATATTATTGAAAGCCTTGCCGTGAAAAGCAGGGTTTTTTTCATGCGCGCGCGATTGCCCGACGCGTAATTATAGCCGATGAGCGGCATGATGCCCTGCGAGATTCCCATGCAGATATACATCGGGATCATATTTATTTTCTGCGAGATTCCCATAGCGGCGACGGCGTCGTTGTTGAACGCAGACGTAAAATTATTTAACACCGTCATTCCGGTGACGTTCAGCAGATTTTGAATTGACGCGGGAATCCCCACGTTGAAAATACATCCCACGATTCCTTTATAAAAACCGAATTTGCGCGGGTCGATACATACATAGGTTTTACCTCTCTTTATAAGCATAAAGATAAAAAAGTACAGACATGCGGCGCAGTTTGAAATAAAGGTGGCGAGTCCCGCTCCCGCGGCGCCCATATTAAAACCCCACGGAAGAATGAAAATAGGGTCAAGAGCGATGTTAAGAACGCAGCCGCTCATTGTTCCGAGACTTGCGTGAAAGGAGGAGCCCTCCGCACGCACAAGATAGGCGAAAACGACATTGAGTATCGCGGGCATTGCGCCGAAGGTGGTCGTCCATTTAAGATAGGCGGCGGTCTGCGCCATATTGGAGGCGTCCGCGCCGAGGACCTTTAGCAAAGGCGTCCGAAATGCCGTGTACCCGGCGGAAAACAGCAGGCCGCAGATGATCGCGAAGTAAAATCCGAAAGCCGAGCTTTTTGATACTGTGTCATAATCCTTCTGACCGAGAGCGCGGCTCATCATGCTTGAGCTTCCCACGCCGAAAAGATTGTTTATCGCGTTAAAGGCGAGCAGTACGGGAGCGGCAAGCGTGACCGCCGCATTCTGCACAGGGTCGTTTAATATACCGACAAAATAAGTGTCGGCAAGATTGTATATCACCATTACCAGAGAGCTTATCACGGTAGGGACCGCGAGCGTTATCACCGCCTTCGGTACGGGAGTGTTTTCAAAAAGCTGTGTTTTACGGACGTCTTCCATAATATAGTTGATCCTTTGATTTTATAGTATGATAAAAAATACGAAATACGCGGCATAGCTTAAGAGCATAATTATGCCGCCCGGTCTTGTGAGCTTCTTGTTTTTGACGACGCATATGAACAGAAGTGCCATTGCGGCAAAAGCGGCAAGGTTGTCCGCGATAAAGTCTGTTGAATACATTACCGGAGAGATCACCGCCGTCGTTCCAAGCACGAACAGGATGTTGAAAATATTGCTGCCGACGATATTGCCAATGGCTATGTCCGCCTTGTGCTTTATGGCCGCTGTCACCGAGGTTATAAGCTCCGGCAGCGAGGTTCCGAAAGCGACGATGGTAAGTCCGATAAGACGCTCGCTCATGCCGAAATGCTTGGCGATCGCCGTGGCGGAGTTGACCGTCAGCTGGCTTCCGTATATTATAGCCGCGCCGCCTAGCACTATGAAAAGAATTATTTTCCACACCGGCATTTTGGCTGCGGGCTTTTCGTCCTCCGCGGCTGCGGGACTTTTTTTCTTCGACATCATAACAAGGTATACCATGAACGCCGCCATGAATAACAGGAAAAGAACGCCGTCCCATCTTCCGAGGCTGTGATCCCATATTCCAAGTCCGAGAAGCAGGAGAGTTATTATGGCTGTAAAAGGTATTTCATAGCGTAGCGTGTTTTTTTGTATGGCGAGCGGGGAAATGACCGAAGCCAGTCCCAGAATCAGAAGTACGTTCATTATATTACTGCCGACGACGTTGCTTACCGCAAGGTCGGCGCTTCCTTTTATTCCGGCGGTAATGCTTATCGCGGCTTCGGGGGCGCTTGTCCCGAAGGCGACGATGGTAAGTCCTATGACTATCTGCGGGATACCCATTCTGTCGGCGAGCGCCGAGGAGCCGTCAACAAATACGTCCGCGCCCTTCATCAGCAGGAAAAAGCCTATGACTAACAAAAGAAACTGTACGGGTAATGGCATGATAAAACCTCCTTTTAAAAAGAAATTATTCCGAAATGCTCCAAAAGTATTTTTACGCCGAGCAGGATAAGGATAAGCCCTCCCGCGAATTCGGCTTTATTCTTGTACCTTGTTCCGAAGATATTGCCGACCTTTACGCCCGCCGCCGATATGACGAAGGTGACTGCGCCTATGATAAGCACGGCGGCGGCTGTGTTTATAAGGGCGTTTCCTTTTATTACAGCCACAGGGACACAGGCGAAGGTTATTCCTACGGCTAACGCGTCGATGCTTGTGGCGACGGCCATCAAAAACATTGTCTTGAATCCCAGCGCGTCGGTGGCGTCGGTCTCATTTTTGCAAAAGGATTCCCTTATCATATTGCCGCCGATAACAAGCAGCAGCACGAAAGCTACCCACGGAGCGACCGAATCAATAAGAGCTATGAAGCGCCGCCCCAACAAATAACCTGTCATCGGCATAAGCGCCTGAAACCCGCCGAACCATGCTCCTACTATAAGCATATGCCGCAGTTTAAGCTTAGGCATTGCCAGACCTTTGCAGACAGCCACGGCGAAAGCGTCCATTGACAGTCCGACGGCTAACAGCAGTAAAGAAATAATATCCATAAATAATATCCTCCTAAGCGGGCAGATATTCGGGAAAAGCCGTAATTTTCACAGCATAAAAAATAAGACCTATGCATAGCAAACAAGCTACACATGAGTCTCATCATTTAAGACAAACCAGATCAAAAGACCGAGATTGTTGGTTTGCCGCGTCTTACGCCGACTACTCCCTCACGAGTTAATGTTATTTTATTTTATAAACGGTACAGATGTCAAGTCCAAATTTAAAATTTTAATTAATAAAACAGTAACGAAGAAGGCAGCGCTGATAACTACTGTACTTCGCGAAGCCTTCTTCATAAAAAGAGGGGAAGATCAATGAAAAGATTCTATAACGATTTCCGGTGTAGGGTGCACCGGCAGCTATATCGCTTTCCTTTGTTAATCATAGTATATGTGCCTTTTATTTCAAAAGAATGGCGGAATTGTGAACATGATGTTAAAAGTTTTTCGCCGTTTTTATCCATAAAAATCAAGCGCTGCGGGCAATTTTATAAAATTTAAAGAATTTTGTCATAAATTATTCATATTGACATATTATATTAGTCTTATTACTCTTTGGGAGTGTCGGAGAGATCAAATAAGGCTTTATAACAGGAGACTGTAAAATGGGCAAGATAATTGGAATTGATTTGGGAACTACGAACAGCTGTGTCGCGGTGATTGAGGGAGGACAGCCTGCGGTCATCGTAAATTCGGAGGGAATGAGGACGACACCGTCGGTAGTGGCTTTTACTAAGAAGGGCGAGCGGCTTGTGGGCGAGCCGGCGAAGCGTCAGGCGGTAACGAACGCCGACAGGACGGTTGCTTCGATAAAGCGGCAGATGGGAACGGACGCCAAAATAACAATCGACCGCAAGAAATATACTCCTCAGGAGCTTTCCGCTTTTATACTTATGAAGCTCAAAAAAGACGCGGAAAATTATCTCGGCGAAAGAGTTACAGAGGCGGTCATCACTGTGCCTGCGTATTTCAGCGATGCGCAGCGCCAGGCGACCAAGGACGCGGGGCGCATTGCGGGACTCAAGGTGGAGAGGATCATAAACGAGCCTACGGCAGCCGCGCTTGCGTACGGACTTGACAACGGCGAGAACCAGAAGATACTTGTGTACGATTTAGGCGGCGGAACCTTTGACGTTTCCGTGATAGAGATAGGCGATAAAGTAATAGAAGTGCCTG
>CAJTON010000030.1:39381-39754 GCA_910577605.1 uncultured Butyrivibrio sp. | reverse complement strand
GCTCTCCCAGCTGAGCTAAGACCCCATATTCAACGCGCGGTTTTTACCCGCTTGACTATTATATTATTATATCTGCCCAAATGTCAACACTTTTTTACAAAAAATCTTTATTTTCTGTTTTTAAAGGTCAGATGCCCGAAATTTCTCACAAGCGCCGCTGAAAGAGCGAGTATTATTCCAAGCGCAAGCCCCGCGCCAAGCGCAAATTCAAACGAACTGCCGTTGATATATATAAACATCGCGCAGATAACATACATTATAAGGCTTATCACCGTGTAGCGCACGCTTCCCTCCTGCGGATTCTCCTTATACGGCTGAAGTATATAGTACACGGAAAGATTGAAAAGAGTAAAAAAGCAGCTGAGCATTATTA
>CAJTON010000030.1:15163-39319 GCA_910577605.1 uncultured Butyrivibrio sp. | reverse complement strand
CTATCATAATAAGATACCTGAGCCTTATGAGATAATTAGCGGTTATATCGTCCTTTCTTCTGTAATATCCGTTGCGCAGCAGATCGACATCGCATCTGTAATACATACGTCTGCATATCGAACCGCTGCCCGAAAGAGCGTACATGGCAAACACAAGCACCGGCATCGAATAAGATATCGCCTTGTATACGTTTTCCTCCATTCCGCTGTTTATCATTATCAGCGCCGCTATAAACACCACAAGAACGATAAGCACCCTCACCGTAACGCATCTCGATATGAATTTACGGTCGCGCTTAAAGAAGATACGGTTTGAATATCTGTATGCGCCCATATTCGCGCCCTCTATTACCTTTTCCTTTATCTCCGCGCCGTTCTTTTCAAAATAATCGTCGTCCACCGGATTAATCTCTCCGACTTCCTCATTGCTGTCAAGAGTCTTTCTTGTGAAAAGTACGGAGGCTATCTTCGCGTACCCGTTGTAATTCCATATATAGTAAATAAAAAACGAAGAGACCACCAGAACGACAAGCATCCACAGAGTATTAAAAATAAGAGCGTAAGCTCCCGGCACATATCCGCGCACATACGGAATAAAATACGCCGCAAGAAGCGAAAGCAGCATTACGGCAATGCTCGCGCCTTTGATCGACGAAAACGACCTCTGCGTGCTCCTGAAAACAAGTATATTTATAGCCTCCCCGACAAAACGAGAAAGCACTACGATCAGCGTAAGATAAAAAGCTTTAAATATATCCATGCCGAAGACCGAAAAAACAAGCCAGAAAGAAATGAACTCGTAGACGGCCTTGCGCAGTATCACCATTCTGAAATAATCCTTGGGACGGCATTTAAGCTCGCGCAGCATGACAAAGCCTTCCTTGTTCACATTAAAAATACCGGAATTGTTTATCGAACCGCAGAAGCATGACATGATAACGGTAAAATACACAAAACAGTTCTCGATAGCGAAGCCGTTAGCTCCTACCGCTGAATATCTCGCGAAGAAGTATCTCGGCACCAGCATGAACAGCGCCACATACGCCGCCGTTTTGACTATCTGCCAGAAAATATGGAAAATCTCTCCGATAACGCTGGCGACGGTCTGGGCATTCCCAGGACTGTACGCATCGCTCTGCACAAGTCTGCCGATTATCGGCGTTTTATTTATAATGTATATAAGTCTGTTGCCGCGGGACACATATGACGCGTAGCCCGCGCGCAGGATCGTTTTAAGCATTGGTTTCTTCCCCGCTCTCATTCGTTATTGCCTCAATACGGCTTAATATTTCGCCGTCCTCCAAAGCGCCCGCGGTATATCCCTCGACAGCTCCGTGATTTATCGTAAGTATCTCGTCGCTCACGCCGCGCACCCTTTCAAGCGAATCCGCAGTCATAATTATAATATGCTCGGGCTTCATGGAGCTTATAAACCGCTTTACAGCCTTTTCGTTTTTACTGCCGAAAAAAGGCTCGTCCATCAGTATGACCGGAGGGTCCACCGCCATTATGACGATCATCTGAAGCGCCTGCTTCTCGCCGTCGGTATACTCCCTTATCAGCATATCGAGGGTATCTTCTCCCATTCCCAGCATATCAAAATATTCGTCGATCTTATCCTCGCCGCTGCCCTGAAGCTTCAGGCAGTAACGCACATATTCCCTGCCTGTCATATACTCTATAAGCAAAGGTTCTTTGGTTACGAAACCGAAATCCGAATAATCGACATCTTTGACGGCGGCGCCGTCAAGCCTTATGCTGCCGCTGTCGGGCGTAACCTCCCTGCCTATGCAGTCAAGAAACGTCGTTTTTCCGGATTTGGCGGCGCCCAGCACGGCGTATATCCTGTCCTGCTCGAATGTATAGCTTGCGTTTCCAATGATAGTAACTTCGTCGTATTTTTTGCACAGATTCCTGACGAGCAGCTTCACCCTGTCACCTCCGAATAATTCGAGTATCGTATTCATTGTAACCCTTATTGTAATTTTTGTAAATGACAAAAAGACTTCTTTGTGATATACTTTTTTACGGATTTCCAAAAGAATAAACAATTCACACAGGATTTAAGGGGAGACTTTAATATGAAAAAATTTTTTCTGAAATGGGGGCACGCTCTGATGGCGCTTTATCTGTTCATCCATATGCCGTGCTTTATATATCTTGAGTCACACGTCACCGACAACTATCATCTGATACACTGCGCGCTTGACGACTACATTCCGTTCTGCGAATATTTTATAATTCCGTACTATTTCTGGTTCGCGTTTATCGCGATAGCCTGCGTATATTTTTTTCTGCGCTCGCAGGCAGAGTGCATAAGAATGGGTTCTTATCTTATAATAGGAATGTTGATTTCCGTTATAATATATTTTTTATATCCAAACGGTCTTGGCGATTTCAGACCGCACGAATTTCCGAGAGATAATTTCTGCACCGACCTCGTGAGAGGGCTTTACAAGACCGATACCTCGACAAACGTGCTGCCAAGCCTTCACGTTTACAATACGCTGTGCGTAGCCGTCGCTGTTTTCAAATCAAAGACCTTCGGCAAGGCTCACACGCCCGTAAAGGTAATAACCGCCGCGCTTTCTCTGCTTATATGCGCGTCAACGGTGTTTTTAAAACAGCATTCGCTTTGGGACATAGCCGCCGCAGTAGCTTTGGCCGCCGCGCTCTATCCTCTTATCTATAAATGGAAGTTTTTTGCATCCATAGGTGAAAAAAAATCTCCGAAAGAAGATCGGGAAACAGCTTTGTGAAGGGTGTGATGTATTGAAGAACAAAAAGAATAATTACGACGACATAATCAATCTTCCACATCATCAGTCGTCGGTAAGACCGCGCATGAGCCTGGACGACAGAGCTGCGCAGTTCGCGCCTTTTGCGGCGCTGACGGGGCACGCCGCCGCCATAAAGGAAACGGCAAGGTACACCGAGAATAAGACCGAGCTTGAAGAAGCCGATATTGAACTTTTGAACTCAAGAATCTCTTATATTATGGAAAACCTTGACAGCATTCCATATATATCCGTCACATATTTTCTTGCGGACTCCCAAAAATCAGGAGGCGCTTATCTGACTGTATCCGGCAGCATCAAAAAGATCGACCGATACAAGAAAAAACTTATCATGGAGGACAACACGGAGATACCTTTTGAAGATATAAGCCACATCGACGGAGAAATATTCGACTCTCCTGCTGATACGCCCGTATGAACAAATCAAATAACCGCCCGCTTCGCTTGACGCAAAGACGGACGGTCGTTTTCATGCTCTAACAAGCCTCTATCTCTTTTATGTTTACTTCGTTTCCCTGAATAAGCCAGGTATCTCCGCTTTCGCAGTAAGGACATACTTTGCCGTATTTTACTGTCGGATAAGTGCCGCCGCAGTTTTTGCAGCAGGTGACTGCCGGAATCTCCTCGACCTCTAACTCTGAGCCATTAAGCAGATCCTTTTTGTCCGCCGCCCACCTCCAACAATCCGTAAGATATGAGGGAATCACCGTGGATACCTCTCCAAGCTCAAGCGTGACCGACGCGACCTTTGTAAGCCCGTTCTCCGCCGCCACTTTCTCGACGCTTTTTATGATATTGAAGACCACTCCGAGTTCGTGCATCGCTACGCCTTCTTTTTGCGGGAAAAAGTAAGCTTTATCGCCTGCTTCGCGCCATTGGGAAGTATATATTTAAGCTTATCCTCGCTTCTCACCATTTTACTGCATTCCGGGTGCTCACGATGCAGACTGATAGCGTCAAACGCACATTTTGTCGTGCATATGCCGCAGCCTATGCACTTATTTTCGTCAACCACGGAGGCTCCGCAGCTCAAGCATCTTGAAGTCTCGATCTTTACCTGCTCCTCCGTAAACGGAAGCTTCGCGTCCCTGAAAGAACGTCTTACGTCAACGGACTTATTCTTATCCGGAATCTGACGGGAGGAATTGTCATACTGTTCTATCCTGATATTCTCCTTGTCAAGCTCCACAAAATCACGTCGGTTCCTGCCTATCGTAAGGCTTGAATGAGGCTGTACAAATCTGTGTATGGAGACCGCCCCCTCCTTTCCCGCCGCGATAGCGTCGATAGCGAACTTAGGACCGGTGTAAACGTCTCCGCCTATGAAAATATCCGGCTCGGCAGTCTGGTATGTGAGAGCGTCAGCTTCCACTCTGCCGCCGCGTCCGGGTTCCAGCTTAGAGCCGTTAAGCAGTCCGCCCCACTCGATACTCTGTCCTATCGCAAGAAGAACGTTCTCACAAGGAACCGTTATCGTGTCGTTTTCATCGTAGGAGGGATTAAAGCGTCCGTCGCCGTCGTTTACCGACAGGCATCTCTTGAACACCACTCCGCTTACCCTGCCGTTTTCTGTCAGTATCTCCTTCGGTCCCCAGCCGCAGCCGATAACTACTCCGTCTTCCTCCGCCTCCGCAATTTCTTCATCAGAAGCGGGCATTATATCCCTGCTTTCAAGGCAGTACATGACCGTTTCGTCAGAGCCGCAGCGAAGACTCATGCGCGCCGCGTCTACCGCGACGTTTCCGCCGCCTACGACGACTGTTCTTCCCGCCGTCTTATACGCCTCGTTGCCAGCCGCTTCACGCAGAAATTCCACTGCCGTCATTACGCCCTCCGCGTCCTCTCCGGGAACTCCCGTCATGCGTCCTCCCTGACAGCCTATCGCTATATAAAAAGCCTTGTAGCCCTCAGCTCTCAGCTCGTCGAGAGTAACGTCCTTTCCGACCTCGATACCGGTTCTTATCTCAACGCCCATTTCCTTTATTATATCGATCTCAGCCTGCACCACGTCTTTTTCAAGCTTGTAGGACGGTATCCCGTACACAAGCATTCCGCCAGCTTTCTCGTTCTTTTCAAAGACGGTGGGACTGTAGCCTTTTTCAGCCAGATAAAAGGCGCATGAAAGTCCCGCCGGGCCCGCGCCGATAACGGCTATTTTTTCGGGGAAAAATCCGTTTAACGAAGGCACGACCTTCTCAGGAATGAATCTGTGCTCCGCGTTAAGGTCCTGCTCCGCGATAAATTTCTTTACCTCGTCTATCGCGACTGCCTCGTCTATGCTGCCCCTCGTGCACGCGTCCTCGCATCTGCGGTTGCATATGCGTCCGCACACGGCGGGCAGGGGATTTTCTTTCTTAATAAGCGCAAGCGCGTCCCTGTAACGCCCCTGTGCCGCGAGCTTGAGATAACCCTGAACCGCTATATGGGCGGGGCAGGCAGTCTTGCAGGGGGAAGTTCCTGTTTCATAACAGTTTACGCGATTGTTGTCCCTGTAATCCTCGTCCCACATTTCAGGACCCCATTTGCGCTCGCTCGGAAGCGCATGCTTCGGATAGCGCATTTCCTCTCCCTTTTTGTCGCAAAGCTTCTGTCCGAGCTTTACGGCTCCCGCGGGACAGAACTCAACACAGCGTCCGCACGCGACGCATTTGTCTTTCTCGACCCTCGCCACATAAGCAGAGCGCGACATATTAGGAGTATTGAAAAGCTGCGAAGTCCTAAGCGCGTAGCAAACATTCACATTACAGTTGCAGATAGCGAAAATCTTATTTTCACCGTCGATATTGGTTATTTGATGTACAAACCCGTTTGCTTCCGCCCGTCTGAAAATATCAAGCGCTTCCTCGCGCGTTATGTACCTTCCGCCTTTATCCGTCTCGACCACATAATCCGCCATATCTCCCACAGCTATGCACCAGCCCTCCGGGTCGTCCGCGCAGCCCTCGTCAAAGGTCTTGCGCGAACGCCTACACGAGCACGGACTTGCGGCATATTTGCCGTCGTATTTATCAAGCCAGTGAGAGATATGCTCAAGGGATATTGACTCGTTTTCCATCTCTATCGCCTTTTCCACCGGAATGACATGCATTCCGACTCCTGCTCCTCCGGGCGGCACCATAGGTGTTACTCCCTCAAGCGGCAGACGGCTCATTCTCTCAAAAAATCTCCCGACCTCGGGATGCTCCTCCAGCATCTTCAAATTCATATTTCCGAATTCTGCGCTTCCCGGAACAAACATCGGCAGAACATACTGCTTCTCATGCTCCGGATTCTCCCAGTTGTACTCAAGCACCCCGTTATAGGACATCTGCTCAAGAAGCCCCTCAAGCTTTTTTTCATCCATCTTGGTTATCTTAACCATCTGCGCAAGCGTTTTGGGCTTGCGCACGCCCATTTTAAGCGCGATTTCCGCCATCTCGTCCGTACACATGGCGGCAAGCCCCCAGTATTCCGGATCATACTTGGTGATTTTTTTTAATTTAAGCTTCTGAGGTATCCTGTCTGTTATCATCTGCGCAAGCTTTACGATAGGTTTGCGCTCCACCTCGTTTTCGATAAATTCAGGAATGTAACCCGCCAGTTTGTCTGCCATACCGTTATCCCTCCTCATAAGTGCGCGTGTCATTTAATCAGATTTCTGATTTCCTCCGCAAGCTTCTCAGCCGCCTTTGCATGCGTTTTCTCGGTCGGATGCCAGTCAGCGGCATAACCGTCCGAAGCCGACTGAACGGCAAAATCCATATACGAAACTTTTTCGTCTCCGGCAGCGCTCTTATAAGCGTCAACGGCGTCGTGCATCGAATCGCAAAGATCCGTTCCCATGATTCCCAAGGTGCAGAGAATATAGGCATCAGGGTTCTTTTCCCTTACCGTCTTGAGAAATTCAACGTAGGAATCCGTATAATCTTTTCTTTTGTCTTTATCGGTTTTGGTATATGAAGCGTCGTTCGTTCCAAGATTAATTACCACAACGTCCGGAACAAATTTGGAAAAATCCCAGTCGATTTCGTTAAGTTTGATATTTCCTCCCGTAGCGTAGGATTTGCCAAGCTTGGTATATATAGGGGGAATCAGCTGTTCCTCGACCTTGTTGCCGTCTCCGCTGTAGCCGGAAATTATTCCGTGACCGCTGAAAGACACAAGACTGTAATCCGCTCCTAGCAGTTCAGCCGTCTTAAACGCGTACGCCCTGGTAGCGTCCTCGGTGCTTGTCGCAAAATGATGATCCCTGTCTTCATCGTCAACGCCGTAGCCGCAAGTGATAGAATCGCCTATAAACTCTATCTTCAGATCATTTGACGCCGTGGGCTTTATATCGCCCTTTCCGGTAACGTTGATGCTTTTGATCCCGACAATGCTGTTGGCGGCTTCGGAAAGTTTTATTATCTTTACGGTGTATTCTTTTTCACCGCCTGAAAGCGGAATCTCAAATTCCTTCTGCATCTGAAGCATCTGCTCGTCCATAACGCGTTCGCCATCCACATATACGGCAAATCTCGCGGCGTTATCGCGGTTGCCCGGAACCGCGGTGCTGTCTCCCTGCATAGTAACCGACGCTTTGGTCCCCGTAAAAGTAAATTCCACAGCGCTGCCCGAATGAACAAGCCAAAGCACGTCGCCGCTGTTCATCTGCGACCTTCCTATCAGCTTTACATATTCATCCGTAGGTATAAAACTCTTCTCGCTCAATTCCTTTTCCTCTTCCGTGGTCTGCTGCTGTTCTGTGCTTCCCTGAGTGCCGCCTGTTCCCGACGACGAGCTTCCTTCCTTCTGGCATGCAGTAAAGCACACTACGGAGGCAAGGATAATTCCGATTACCGCCGCTCCTGTTCTTTTTCTCATAAAAAATCCTCCTGTTTTGTTTATATTTTCAGCCGTTGAGTATCCCGTGCACCAGTTCCTTTAACGTCATAGGCAGGAACGGCTTTGTGAGATAATCGTCAACGCCAAGCTGCGTAAGCTTCTTAATCGTTTCAAGGTCTTTGTCGGACGTCATGTATACAATAGGGACCTGCGACGCGCCTATCACAGACGATACCGCTTCGTCGGAATCCATGTCGGGCAGGCTGTCGTCGAGAAGCAGAAGGTCTATGCCGCCGCCCGAAAGCAGTTCGAGCACCTTTTCGGTCTCGGACACGCCGATTACTTTGTGATTCGGCTCTTCCTCCATGATAAATTCCGCCGTTTGTATATTCGTGCTTTCGTCCCCGGCCACAAGGATCGTCCTCCGGTCCTCCCTCGTCTGCTGCTGCATTTTGTAATCTTTGTCCTCGTCAATCATCTGGAGCATTATATCGGCTACCTCCGGATCAAACTGGCAGCCCCTTCCCTTCTCGATCTCGGCGCGCACCACCTCCTGCGGAAGAACCTTACGGTAGCTTCGGTTGCTCGCCATCGTGTCATACGCGTCCGCAACACATACGATACGCGCCGCTTCAGGAATATCTACGCCGCAAAGCCCGTTGGGATAGCCGGCTCCGTCATATCTCTCATGGTGGAACCTCGCGACCTGCGCTATCAGACTGCCGCCGGAAATTCCCTTCAAAATATGATAGCCCGTCACCGGATGCACCTTGACCAGTTCATATTCCTCCGGCGTAAGCTTTCCCGGTTTATTTATCACAAGCTCCGGAATGCGTATCTTACCCACGTCGTGAAGAAGTCCCGCGCGGTATATTTCCTCCTGCTCCTCAGGACTTTTACCCATTCGCGCGGCTATGGTTCTGGCGTACTCCGCGACACGCTTGGAATGCCCGCTCGTATAGCGGTCCTTCGCGTCAACCGCCTCGCTCAAAGCCGTAACGGTCTGTATCTGTTGTGCGCGTATCTCTTCAGTCTGCTCGCTTACCTTTACCTCAAGTTCCTTACGGAGCTTTTCCAACGCTTCTTTTTTCTTGGAATTGTTTATCATTATGATAACCGTCCATGTCGCGAAAACAATTATCTCCACGCAGACCACAGCCAGATATACTTTGAACCATGTATGCTCCCATACCTGCATTTCTTTTACAAGAGTATAAGTTTTCTCCTGAAGGATACCGTTATTATCCATAAGCTGCAAATGTATCCTGTAGCTTCCCGCCGGAAGGTTCGTCAGCTGTATAGGCTCAAGCTCGCGGTAGGAGCAGATAACCGGAGTGTCGTCCTCGCCTTCTATGTAGAAACGTACCTTTACGTCGGAAAGCGCATAATTCCTTACCGACGCCGCGACCGTTACTCTTTTCGCATTGACGGGCAGAAGATATTCGCCGTTGCCGAACGGTATCTCAACGCCGTCGCACACGACAGAGGTGATCCCGTACTGATAGTCAACTTCTATATTGTCCTGCCGGCAGTAGAATCCCGTAACGCCGTCATTGCAGCAGAAGTAAAGAACCCCCTCCTTATCGTCAAAGAAATTCCATGAGTTTGCCGTAAGCCCCGACACAAGCCCCTCGTTAGCTCCGAAGCGGCTGCAGTCGAGCGCGTCGCCCGCGCAGAGCGCCGCCGCGTCCGCAATGTAAATGCCCGCGCTTGAGATAACATAAGCCGAATCGCCGTCAACGCACACGTCAAAATTGTTAAAATAAGGGAAATTCCTGAGTACCTTTATTCCGTCCTTCATATAACAGAGAGAATTGCTGGTAACGATTATATATCCTCCGTCATACGGAACTATACGCAGAACCACATTCGATGAAAGACCGTCCTTTGTCGTATATGCCCTCGTTATCTTCTTATCCGAAATCTCATACAGCCCGCCGCCGTCGCTGCCGGCGTAAATAACGCCGTTTTCTCCCTCAAGCAAAGACAGTATCTGAGTGTTTGCCAGACCGTCCTTCGCAGTTATCGTCCCCGTAACCTTTCCGTCCTTTATAAAATTGATACCGTCTGCGGTTCCCGCGACAATGGTTTTGTCGCGAAGCTCAACGACGCATCTCGCCCTGTCGCTGGTCATCTGCTTCAGATCGATATTGTATATCTCAACGCCGTCAAAACCGTCGTAACACATCAAGCCGTTTTCGCTGTAGCTGCATATCCAGAGCCTGTCGTCCGAATCAACCATAAGACAGCGCACGCGCACTCCCGCAAGTTGCTTTGTCAGGTCATTCTCAACACTCCCGCCGCCGTCCCTGTCGATAATTATAAGTCCGTTATCCGTACCGCAATAGTAATCTCCCTTATACAAAACCACGGCGTTCACCACAAGACCCGGAACTCCTGTTTTGGCAAACATATCTAAGAAGCGGCTTTTCGAAAGCTTGAGCACGCCGTAGCGTGAAGAAGCGACCCATATATTTCCCTGATAATCGGCATGTATCCATTCAAACGAGGAGTCAAAGTTCTCGTAAAATTCCTTATGGAACACTCCGTTTCGGTCGAAAAATCCCATTCCCGCTTCGGCGCAGAGCCAGACGCAGCCCTCCTTATCCTCCTCCATGGAAATAACGTCCGCGACATCCGAATGCAGTCTGCCCGTAATCTTTATTTCATTCCCGTCCCGTTCCAGAATATATACATCTTTTCCGTCAGCCCCAAGCAAAAGGCCGTGAGAAGTCATCTCCACGCAGTTGCAGAAAATCTTTTCGTCTCCGCCGTTAAATTCAAGCAGTCCGTCGTTTTCGTCCAGCGCAAAAAGCGTGCCGTTGTTGCCGACACCGGCAAGCATACCATCGCAGCTTTCCATTGAAATAACATATGTTATATCATGCGGTATGATCTTTATTTTGTCGGAAACATCCAGCGTGCATATTCTGTCTGTAGTTCCCACATATATTACTCCGTTCTCCTTCTCCGCAAAAGAACGTATCGAGCTTACCGGAAGTCCGTCCTCCTCGGTAAAAAACGTGAATTCGCCGTTCTCGTATCTCGCGATACCGCTGTCGTTCGTACCGATCCAAAGACGTCCCTTGCTGTCCGTCATCATGCAGGTAACTCCGGCGATCCCGCCCTCGCTTATAAATTCAAACTCCTTGCCGTCATATCTTGTAAGCCCCGCGTAGCTGCCTATCCAGATATAACCGTCCTCTGTTTCGGCTATAACATTCGCCTCAGACGACATAGTTCCCGTACTGCTGTTATATATCTCAGCCGTAAAATTCTCCGTGACCGCATCGCTGCCGCCGCTATTTCCGTCCGCGTTTACAGTCGCGGCTCCCAGAAAACAAGAAGACAGCAATAAAGCCGACAGCGCGGACGCTGCTATCCGCCCAGTCCGCTGCCCGCCTTCTTTTCGCCGCTTCGTGATTATTCTTATAAATATAAACGCGATAAGAATACATATCTGCTTATCGACTATCTCAACTATCATTTCATCCGCGATCACGGAAAATGCCTTCGGAAGCCCGTTCCACTCAAGCATGTCAAAAAGCGCGTCGCCCCATGCATTACCCGAATATCCGCCTCGCGCGATCAGATTTATCGGCGTAGACACCGCCACGCTCAGCATCCCGATCCAGAAGCTTGACACCGCCGCCTTTGACCAGTCCTCAAAATGCCCTTTTCTGATGCAGAAACCCACTGCTGCGGCGACGGCCGCGCCGGTAAGCGCATACGGAATCGAATAGAGGTCCGCAAAGCCGTAAAGGAGACTGCCCAGTATTCCCACGGCTATGCCGCCCGCCGTCCCTACAAAATAAGACGCTACGCAGATTCCCGCCGCGTCGAGCCATATGGGAAGATGAAATCTTACCGCGGCGTATTTGCCTAAAAGATCCGCAATAACGCAGAGAGTCATAATAAGAAGCTTATGTACAATTTTCTTACCCGGTTTATTTTCCATCGGTTTTCTCCAATCGCAGAATATACCTATTATCTATCTACATTGTATCATTTCTTAAATGCAAACTCAACCTCCAAATAAATATTTACTTTTTAGCGGGACGGTATTATAATTGCACCGCGGAAGGAATTCCGCATACTGCGAAAATCAATTATAAGAATAAAAAAGAAGATGATAAAATATGAACAAAGACCTTACGGAAGGAAGACCCGAAAGGGTTCTGTGGAATTTCTGTCTCCCGCTTTTCGGGAGCGTGATATTTCAGCAGCTTTACAATATAGCCGACAGTTTCGTAGCCGGAAAATTCATTAACGAAAACGCTCTCGCCGCTGTGGGAAACAGCTATGAGATCACTCTTATATTCCTCGCCTTCGGCTTCGGCTGCAATATAGGCTGCTCCGTTATCGTATCAAAGCTGTTCGGCGGCGGAAGATATTCCGAGTTAAAGACAGCGGTCAAGACAGCTTTGATCGCAAGCTCAGTGCTGTGCGCGTTTCTTATGCTGTTCGGCGGTATTTTCTGCGGCAGCCTGCTTAAACTTATACGCACGCCCGACGATGTTTTTTACGATTCAAAGCTCTATCTTGAAATATATATACTCGGACTTCCTACGGTATTTTTCTATAATATAGCTACCGGAATCTTTTCGGCGTTAGGTGACTCGAAAACACCGTTTTTCTTCCTCGCGGCTTCGTCAACTTCAAATATCGCCATGGACATTCTTTTCGTAAAGTCGTTTGATATGGGAGTCGCCGGAGTCGCGTGGGCCACTTTGATATGCCAGAGTATAAGCTGCGTACTCTCTCTTATATTTGTGTTCAGACGCCTTTCACAGATTCATTCGGACAAAAAAAGCCCCGCCTTTTCGTGGACCGCGTTTAAGGAAATCTCTTCAATCGCGGTTCCCAGCATACTCCAGCAGAGCTTTATTTCCGTCGGAAACGTAGTAATACAGAGCGTCATAAACGGCTTCGGTCCGGGCGTAATGGCGGGCTACTCCGCCTCTGTAAAGCTGAACAATCTCGTAATTACCTCATTTACTACAATAGGAAACGGCATCTCCAACTATACGGCTCAGAACCTCGGCGCCGGCAAACTCGGCCGCATAAAGGACGGTTTCGCGGCAGGTCTTAAAATGATGTGGTTCATCTGCCTTCCTCTCATGCTCCTTTATGTTACCGCGGGCAAACCGCTCGTCGGCATATTTATGAACACGCCCTCCGCAGACGCGGTCGGATCGGGCGTTATTTTCCTGCGCATACTCGCGCCTTTTTATTTTATCATATCGGCAAAGCTTGTAGCTGACGGCATTCTGCGCGGCGCGGCAATGATGAAGCAGTTCATGATCGGGACCTTTACCGACCTTATGCTTCGCGTGATACTCGCGTTTGCCCTTTCGCGAATCTTCAAAAGCAGCGTGGGGATATGGTGCGCGTGGCCGATAGGATGGACTATCTCCATGGTCATCTCCGTTATCTTTTACCGCAGGGGAAAATGGATGCAGGCTCAGAAATAACGGTATTTCTTCCTTTTCGATATAAGAAACGCCGCCGATACCATCAGTGCGAACGCCTCCGCGCAGGTCACCGCCCACCATATGCCGTCAGCGGCAAGCATAAGCGGCAATATCAAAACGGCTCCCGCCTGAAACACGAAAGTCCTCAAAAACGAGATCGCCGCCGACACGCCGCCGTTGTTCAGCGATGTAAAAAATGACGAGGCAAAAATATTGGTTCCGAACAGCATATAAGAGAACGCGAATATCTTAAAGGCGTACTTCGTCATCTCCAACAGCTCCGCGTCGTATCCGACGAAAAATTTTGACAGCGGCGATGCAAGTCCTCTCGCCGTCAGCATCATAATTATTCCGCCAATCATCATAACCGAAAGCCCTTTTTTGAGCATATTTTTAAGTTCGGCTTGATTGCCCGCGCCGTAGTGATAGCTCACGATCGGGGCTGTTCCTACCGCATATCCAAGAAATATTGAGGAAAATATCATCTGCGTATACATCACCACGCCGTAAGCGGCGATCCCGTTCTCCCCGGAATACTTCATCAGCTGAAAATTATACAGCATACCGACGACCGAAGCCGAAACGCTTGACATCAGCTCCGACGAGCCGTTATAGCAGGCTTTTAAAAGCGGCGAAACACTAAGTCCGGTTTTTTTGAATCTGAGCAGGCTTTTATTAGGGCGCAAAAAATATATTATAGGAAGAACGCCTCCCACGCACTGTCCGATGACGCTCGCGATCGCGGCTCCCGCCACGCCCCAGTCAAAAACGGCGATAAACAGCGCGTCAAGCACTATGTTGGTCATTCCCGCCGCGATAGTTACGCCGAAGCCGAGATTAGGCTTTCCAGCCGTTACGAAAAAGCTCTGGAAAAAATACTGAAGCATATAAGCCATGTTAAACGCGTTCATTATCCTGCCATATACAACGCAGTCCTCTATCATATCGTCAGTCGCCCCTAGAAAATATGAGATCGGGCGCACGAACGCCGCTCCCAAAACCGACATTATCACACCCAGAATCAAGGTAAGATAGAGAAGCATTGTAAAATAACGGTCCGCTTCCTGCTTGTCACCTTCTCCCAGCGTTTTGGCGACCAGCGCTCCGCCTCCTGTTCCTATCATAAAGCCGAAGCAAGCCATAATAATTATAAACGGCATAATGAGATTTACCGCCGCAAACGCGGTTTTCCCGACGTAATTGGATACAAAAAAGCCGTCCACGATACCGTAAATCGACGTAAAGATCATCATCGCAACCGACGGCAGACAGAAACGGAATAGTTTTTTATAGGTAAAATGTTCCGAAAGCTGTATATTCATTTTTATCTCCTACTCGATCTTTTTATCGTAAATAGATTCTTTTACATTGTTTTTAAGCATCTCGGTATGCTTACGGAAAAGTTTCAGAAAGGTTTCTCTCTCATTTTCGGGGAGGTCAAGAAGAGTATCGTTTTCCACCTCAATAAGCCTGTCGACCGTATTTTTGCACAGTTTTAACCCCGCTTTGGTAAACGCTATCTCCTTGCTTCTGCGGTCGCCGTCAGTATGGCGCAGCTCTATATATCCCTGCTCTTCAAGCTTTTTTAACGCCGAATTTATCGTCTGCTTTGAAATAAACAGACCGCCGCATATACCGCTCTGCGTCGCCTCGGTGTATTCGGTCCGCAGGCAGTACAGTATCCAGAAGGCGCATTCCGACAGCCCGCACCATCTTGCAAACCCACGGTATATATTATCGCTCTCCTTGAAAATATTATTAAATTCAAACAAGCCCCTGCTTACATTAGTTTTTTCCATAGTTTCCCTCCACATTCGCATATAAGTTGTAGTCCGAAATCAGACTTTATATATAATAGTCCGATTTCAGATATTTGTCAACTGTAAAAACAAAAAAATGCCGCAGTCACCGGACAGATATATCTGCGCCGACTGCGGCATTCCTTTTTAATTTTAAAAATTCGCAAGAATAAATTTTAACTTTTATCTGAAGCTCATGCGTTGATTACATCATTCCGCCCATGCCGCCCATTCCTCCTGCGGGCATAGCGGGAGCGTCCTCCTTGATGTTCGCCACTACCGACTCCGTTGTAAGGAGCGTTGAAGCGACGCTGGTCGCGTTCTGAAGAGCGCTGCGGGTAACCTTGGCGGGGTCAAGGATTCCTGCCTTGACCATATCCACATATTCCTCCTTGAGCGCGTCAAAACCGGTTCCGACTTCGGATTCTCTTACCTTGTTGATGATGACCGCGCCTTCAAGACCTGCGTTGTAAGCGATATGGTAGAGCGGGGACTCAAGCGATTTGAGGATAAGGTTCGCACCCGTCCTCTCGTCTCCCGAAAGCGTTTCGGCGAGCTTTGCAACATCCTTGGCAGCGTGGATATAAGCGGAACCGCCTCCGGCGATTATTCCTTCTTCAACAGCCGCCTTTGTAGCTGCAAGAGCGTCCTCAAGACGAAGCTTGCTCTCCTTCATTTCCGTCTCGGTCGCAGCTCCTACACGGATAACGGCAACTCCTCCCGAAAGCTTGGCAAGTCTCTCCTGAAGCTTCTCCCTGTCGAAATCAGAGGTGGTTTCCTCGATCTGCGCCTTGATCTGTGAGATCCTTGCGGCAATGTCCTCCTTGGAGCCTTCGCCGTCAACGATGACCGTGTTCTCCTTCTGGACTTTAACCGACTTTGCGCGTCCGAGCTGTTCAAGAGTAGCCTCTTTAAGGTCAAGACCAAGCTCGTCGGATATAACCTCTCCTCCGGTAAGGACAGCGATATCTTTAAGCATTTCCTTACGTCTGTCGCCGTAGCCCGGAGCCTTTACCGCAACTACGTTGAAGGTTCCGCGCAGCTTATTGACGATAAGAGTCGTAAGCGCCTCGCCCTCTACGTCCTCGGCGATGATAAGAAGCTTCGCGCCGGTCTGTACGATCTGCTCAAGAAGAGGAAGTATCTCCTGAATATTGGAGATCTTCTTGTCTGTTATAAGAATGTAAGGATTGTCAAGGACTGCCTCCATCTTATCCATATCCGTAGCCATGTAAGCCGATACATAACCTCTGTCAAACTGCATACCCTCGACAACGTCAAGCTCCGTCTTCATTGTCTTGGATTCCTCTATGGTAATAACGCCGTCTTTGGAAACCTTTTCCATAGCGTCGGCAACAAGCTGGCCTACCTCCTCGTCGCCCGCCGAGATTGCGGCTACCTTTGCGATCTGCTCCTTGCCCGTTACGTTTGAGCTCATCTTCGCGATCGCTTCTACGGCGCAGTCCGTAGCCTTTTTCATTCCTCTTCTGAGGATAATAGGATTAGCGCCTGCCGCGAGATTCTTGATTCCTTCTTCGATCATTGCCTGAGCAAGCACCGTAGCGGTCGTAGTTCCGTCGCCGGCAACGTCGTTGGTCTTTGTAGCAACCTCTTTTACAAGCTGCGCACCCATATTTTCAAAAGCGTCCTCAAGCTCTATTTCCTTGGCGATCGTAACGCCGTCGTTCGTGATAAGGGGAGCGCCGTAGGATTTGTCAAGAACTACGTTCCTTCCTTTAGGTCCGAGTGTAACTCTTACCGTATTGGCAAGCTTGTTAACGCCTGCGCCGAGAACCTCTCTTGCTTCAGCTCCGTATTTGATCTCTTTTGCCATTATTATTTACCTCCAAAAATTATTCGATTACCGCAAGTATATCGTTCTGCTTTACAACGATGAGCTCCTCATCGTCGATCTTAACCTCTGTTCCTGAATATTTTGAAAAAATAACCTTATCGCCGACCTTGACCTGCATGGTGACTTCTTTGCCGTCAACCACTCCGCCGGGTCCTACCGCAACGACCTCTGCCTGCTGGGGCTTTTCCTTCGCCTGTCCCGGAAGAACGATTCCGGACTTTGTTGTCTCTTCAGCTACAAGCTGTTTAAGAACTACTCTGTCTCCTAAAGGTACTAACTTCATTATAAAACCTCCTTATTTTCAAATCCGTCTTAGTGTTGTTAGCACTCCTTAATGTCGAGTGCTAACCAATGACTATATATTAGTCATTTTAATAACAGTATGCAAACATATTGTAAGGCTGATTTTGCCAGGAATGCATATGTTTTCTTGAACTTTCTCATTATTTCTCTTTTTTTCTCGTATTTTTGCCAATTTCATTGGTTTTTGCGAAGTAAAAAAGATACTGCTGCGCATATCCGCCGTACTCGCCGTATTTGTCCTCGGCAAGCGCCTGAATCGCGGAAATGGCTGTTTCCTCTCCAAAATAGATGCTTTCCATAATACGCTTTATCCATACGTCCACGGGAAAAGCGTTTCTCTTTCCGAGCGAAAAAAGCGCCACACAGTTGGCGACCTTATCCCCGACGCCCTTTATCTGCTTGAGGCTTTCGACGCATCCGGCGTAATCCGCCGCCATAAGCTTATCCCTGTCAACGGCTCCCGCCATATACTTTTCACACGCGTCGATTATATACGGGCTTCTGAATCCCGCCTTGCAGCCGCGTATCCCGTCCACTCCCGCCGCGAGTATGCGCTCTGCGTCGGGAAAGGAATACATATCGTTGTCAAGCGCGTCGCCGTAGTTACATGATATGACCGCAACGATCCGTTTGATACGCGGAATCTGCTGATTCTGCGAAATAATAAAGGATATGAGCGTCTCGAAGAAGTCCTGATTCAGTATGCGCACGCCCCACATCGCTTCAATAGCCGGTCTGAGCGCGTCGTCTTTTTCAAGCAGCGCCTCTTTTATCGCGCCGTAATCGCGCGCGAGGTCAAAATAATCCTCCCAGACGCTCCCGTATTCCTCCTTTGTCGTGTTGAAAAACGTCAGCTCATCCCCCGTCTGCTTTATATGAAGGCACCTGCCCATCGCGCTTATGTAATATTCCTCTTCTCCCGCCTTCACAAAATGAAAGCACTGTCCGCACTCGAGGGTCTGACTGAGAAGAAAATCCCTTATTCCCGAAACAGTCAGACTGCCTGTTTCCCCGTCGTAATGAGTCTTATAAACCTGTCCGTTCAATTTTTTATCCTCCGTATACAATTCAGACCTAAATCAGCCTGAGCAGTCCCCCGTCTTTTCTCATGGCGTGGAAATAAGCCTCCTCCAAGGAGCTTTCCTTCATGACCTCTGCCGCAGCCTCAAGCAAAGCTTCTATGTCCCATGCGATAAAATCTATGTAGGATCCGAAAACTCCCGTAGCTCCTCCGGTGAAAAGCACACAGTCCTCGCCCGTCCTCTCATAAATTTTGTTCTGTATCTCCTCGCGAAAATCAAGGACCGCCGCTCCCCTGTCAGGCACGCCGTCAAATCTTTCGTTGGAATAAGCAAAATATCCGGCGCATATCCCGCAGGACGTAAGCCTGTCCGCAAGTCCGCTCTCGCCGTTAAGATATTCGTAGACAAGCGGATAACAGCAGGTAACACCGATGAACACGTCGTCCCTGTCATAACGGCACTCCGAATCATCAACACTCACAGGTCTGTATCCGCGGTAGCTGTCATAAAAAACTTCGGGAGAGCATACTCCGCCGTCCGGCAACTCAAATTCACCGGCAAGATACGCCGGAAGCTGCGAAAGACTGCCGCACTCCTCCTTCTTTTTCTCAGACAGAAGCACGACGTCGCCTATATACTTCATTCCGGCAAGCTCTCCCACCGTATTGTCAAGAAGGATGTACATTATATCGTACGCTCTGTCCTCGTCGTTCTTAAGCAATGGCGCAAGACTGTCGCAATAAAGCTCAAGACATACGCTGTCCTCATCCTTCCTAAGCCACATATCAAAGTCTTCCGCGCTTACTTTTACATCGCCCATCTGAAGCGCAATATTAGGATTCGGCTGTCTTCCGACGATTACGTTCCATTTTTCCCCGAGCTTATCCGTCAGATGCTTACGGTAATAATCAAGCACAAACACCGAAACGCCGTTTCCGTTCGGAGAAAGTATTAGCTCGTATTTTTTTCCGTTAAAGCCCAGTTCAAAAGCGGTGTCAAAAGCCGGCGAAAGTATTTTCGCGCAAAGTTCAAGCATTTCCTCACGGCAGCTAGCGTCTATGTACGAGCAAAGCTTTTCGGAATTTTCCTCAAAAAGCCTGAGGCTTTCCTCAACCCTGATCCTGAACGGCTTTTTATATGACTTTAAAAATTGTCTGTTAAGCCCCATTATCCGACTCCTTCCTTTATCCTGCAATGATATTCAGTATATCATAACCCAAAATATTTTTCCATACGCAAATATATCAGCTTCGTTTATGTAAAAAATTATGAAATTTTTATAAAATTAATAATTCCACTTTTAATTTTTTCCATTTCGTATTAAAATAAGAGCAAGAATATTTGAAAGGAGCTTGAAGATGAAGAAATTTTTCAAATTCTTACTTGCCGTTGTCGCGGTAATTGCGGGCGTTGCTGGAGGACTTTTCGTTTACAGCAAGATCAAAGAGAAGAAGGAAGCGTATGACGACGATTTTGAGGACGATTATGACGACGACTTCTCGGACGATGCCGACGATGAAGAGAGAACTTATGTCAATATCACGGCGGACGCTGAAGCTGCCGATAAGGAAGTAAAAGCCGAGGACTAAAGTCCCCGGCTTTTACCTTGCCCAGCAGCTTAGGTTTCTCAGAAACTGCCTTCGTATTTTTTCTTAAAAAATTTCGCTTTCATAAACGCAGTAAGTTTTTTGCGCCAATTGATATGCTCCATATGCATATATTTTATCACGGCTATTCTGACCGTACTATTCTTCTGCTTATAACACAGCCACACGTTGAGCAGTATCTCGCTTACCCTTCCGTAGAATCGTTTCTGAAACGGCGAAAGTCCATCCACCACGACTCTGTTCTCCAACTCGCCGAGTATATCGAACAGCCACGCGCAGTATTCGTCCAACAGTTCTCTTTTCATTATAAACATATTGAACATATATCCTTTGCTCTGATTCAGCACGGAATCAAAGCTCGAAATGTATTCGGGACATTTCTCGGATATTATCTGCCTTGTCTGCGTGATATGCTCTATATAATGAGTATGCTCATAATGCGAATACAGCGTTTCTATATAATAGTGACGCTTCCTCGGCAGAATAATGTCGAATCTCCCGCAGAGTCTTTCCGCCTGTCTTTCAGTCAGAATACTCTTCCATTTGTCTTTTCCCTGATGAAGCGAAAAATGTCTTCTGTAATGCACCATGCCCAAGTAATCCGCAGGCAGATTCTTCCATGCCCAGTAAAGTCCCGTCAGCTCGCAGTAGCCCGCGTTCTTGAAAGAAATATTATCGCCTGTGTCGTCGCGGCGGTACCCTATACCCGGCTTTCCCGCGCTTCCCACATGCAACGGAACATACATAGGCGAGTCAGGCATACGGTATCTCTTATGCGTATTTACAATTATTTTTATATCTGTCATAGAAGTCGTTCCCATACCGCTGCGTCAAGTCAAGTAAATCTGATTTATGCAGTACTCCAAACTTTTGTTCGCAAAAAACTTGCTAAGTATTCATATTATATAACAATCTCCCGTATTTTCCAACTATTTTTTCAAAGGTTTCACACAACTTTTACAATCCCCATATCCGCGCAAGCTCCGAAAGACCCTTTTCTATCTTCTCCGCGTCGAGACGCGCATAGCCTAACAGTATACGGTTATCGCGCGCTTCTCCTTCTTCAATATAGTATGCGTCAAGAGGGTATACCTTAATCCCGTTTTCTTTGGCAAGACGCTCCATTTCGCTGCTGTTCATGCAGTTATTTACGCTGACCAGCATATGCGCTCCGGCATTTTCACCTGATACGTATGTATTTTTCCACTTTCTAAGACAGGCAAGCATAACGTCGTGCTTATTTTTGTATATTTTACGCATTCTGCTGAGATGACGCCCGAAGCCGCCTTCTCTGATAAAAATTTCAACGGCCTTCTGATCAATGCGTGAAACTGTGTTCCCTAGATAAGCGCCGTCCCGCAGATATTTTACGCTAAGTGCTTTCGGGAGTACCATATAGCTTATACGCATTGCCGGAGACAGGGACTTGGAAAAAGTACCGATATAAATGACCTTGTCCCCGCCGTCGTTTCCCTGAAGCGCCGGGATCGGCTTGCCTTTATACCGAAATTCGCTGTCGTAGTCGTCCTCTATTATATAGCGCCCTTCTTTCGCCTGCGCCCAGTCAAGAAGCTCCATTCTCCGCCTAATGCTCATAACCGTACCCGCCGGATACTGATGCGACGGAGTTACATACGCGATTTCCGCCCCCGATTCCTCAAGCTTCGTTACAAGCATACCGCTGCCGTCCATCCCTACCGGAACGATCCTTCTTCCGAAGCCCTTCAGAAGCATATAGGATTTAGGGTAGACCGGATTTTCCATTCCGAAAACGCTTCCGCTGTCTATAAGCATATTTATTATCATCATAAGGCTCTCGTTTCCTGCGCCCAGAACTATGCGCGAGGGGCTTGCCTTGACACGCCTTGACTCCATAAGATATTCCGATATGACGCGCCTCAGTCCCAGATCCCCCCTTGGATCCCCGCTGTTGAAAAGCTCATTGTTTTCGGGAGAGACAACCTGCCGCATTATTCTTCTCCATTCATTATAAGGGAAATGCTCCGTCTCTATTCCGTCGGAGGAAAAATCGATCTCAAATCCCTCTGATGCGGTCCCGTCCGTATCCTCAGCCTCCGAAACGTTTTTCACTCCTTTAAAATCGCGCTCAAGTTCAAGCACATAGTATCCTTTTTTTGCGGAAGGCTCTATATATCCTTCCGCAATAAGCTGTTCGTACGCCATAAGGATCGTGCTGCGGCTGAATTGCAGATATTCCGCGAGCGAGCGCGAGGAAGGGAGCTTCGCGCCTTTTTTAATATTCCCCCGTATTATTTCATCCCTTATAAATATATATATCTGCTCATAAGCGGGCACATTACTGTTCGTGTCAACATAAATGGCTAATTCTTTCATCTGGCATTTTCTCCTTTGGGATTTATTTGAAATTAAAGCATACCACATTCGTTAATCTTGTGCAATGAGCGTTTTTTTGGTATAATTATTGTATTATTTTATCCGGAGGAATTATTTTATGAAGGAAACTCTTTATTCGATTCCCGTAAACGACGCTTTCGCGTCTGACTGCGAATGCCCTATATGCAGTATGTTCAAAAAGCTTGAGGACGACGCGGTGGACTACACCATGGGACCTAGCTACATGGAGGACGACACAAGAGCGCAGACCGACGCTCTCGGCTTCTGCGACAAGCACATAAGAATGGTGTACGCCAAAGAAAACCGCCTCGGAATGGCGTGGGTAATGAAAACGCATTTCGACAAAACTATCCGCGACGTAAAAAAGAGCCTTCCCTCCGGTTCGTCGAAGCTCATAAAAAAAGGAGCCGCAGGCCTCCCGGTAATCCAGTACCTTGACAGGCTTAACAGCTCCTGCTTTATTTGCAGCAGAATCAATAATTTTTTTGACAGGTATATCGACACCGTTTTCTACCTGTGGAGATCCGACATGGATTTCAGGAATAAATTCAAAGCCTGCAAGGGCTTTTGTTCCGAGCATTACGCTGTTCTTATCAAAAAATGCGCCGACTTCCTGCGCGGCGGAGAGCTTGACGATTTCGTCAATACCGTGAGCGAGCTGTACGTTTCCAATATGGAGCGCGTCCGCGACGATCTCGCATGGTTCATAAACAAATTCGACTACAATTACAACGACGAGCCATGGTACAACGCCAAGGATTCCGTCATCCGTTCAATGATAAAGACCAACGGCGCGTTTATTGAGTAGTCTTTTCGCCGTACACATATATGCTTGTGCTGCTCAGATATTTCTGCGCCTTGCTCTTCTGAACGACCACTATTTCATCGCCCTCCTCAAGCTGGTACTCATCAACGACCAGCTCCGAGGAGTTGCTGAAAATCGTGGTCACTTCCTCGTCGTTTACAAGTATCTGACTGGCTGGCGTGAAATTCTGTCCGTTTATTATCACATGTCCGGTAATGTTCCTTGCTCCCGCTATCCTGATGTCCTTATGTCCCATCTTGAGATTCGTTATCGTATAGGGCAGGTTGCCCTTGTATGCCTCACAATCGCCGTAAAGTATATCATATTCCAGCAGTTTAAGATTCTCACGGTATTTTTCGTCGTCTTCAGAATCCATGAACGCCCCATGATACCTGGCAATGATACCGCCGTTCAGGTCAAGTTTATCAAGAACAACGGTTGAAAGCTGGAATGCCTCAACATCCTTGTCTTCCTTGGAAAGTCCCATATTGTCCCAGATAACATACTGCGTCTGGTAAATGTCGCCGTTTTTGACATCCTCATCCGTCATGTCAAAAGTAGGAAGATGGTCGCCGTAGAAAACAACAACGCAGTCCTCTTCTCTTTTGGACAACGCCTCGGTAAGATCGCGCACGAATTTGTCCATCTCGTGCACTTCATTAACATAGTACTCAAATCCGTAAGGATTTCCCGTTATCTCATTATTCGTAATCTTCACCGGCAGTTCAAGCCCCTCCGTGTCTTCAGGATAATCCCCGTGTCCCTGTACGGATATGGTGTAAATAAAATCCTGCTGCTCGATCGACGAATCAAGTATACTGACTATTTCGTTGATAAGACACTCGTCCTTCGCCCATCCGAGCGGAGTAACGTCGTATTTTTCAATATACTCGACGGACGTAAAAGTATCGAAACCAAGGCGGCTGAATACTTTGTTTCTCTCATAAAAATCTCCGTCGTTATTATGAAGCGCGTTTACGGTATATCCGTAGTCCTTGAGATAATAGCCTATTGATTCGCAGGCGTTATCTCTCAGTACCGTCTTATACGGATATTCTCCCGGTCCGAAATCGTCCAGATTCATTCCCGTTATAACTTCAAACTCAGTGTTTGCCGTTCCCGCTCCGAAGGAAGGAACCGACAGATAACCGCTCGAATAATTGCGGTACAGGCGGCGAAGATTCGGTATGGGATCCTCCGAAAACTCAAGTCCCTCAAGAAGCGTAGGATCAAACAGCGACTCAAGCTGGACAAAAATAATATTAGGATACGAAGGCTCCGGTTCATCAATGCCCTCCGTTCCTCCCTGTGGGG